>NZ_JBEZXR010000033.1:0-93142 GCF_040638135.1 Streptomyces sp. NPDC026673
GCGCTCACCCTCGGCCTTGAGCCAGCGGGTGACGGTGCCCTCGGACACGCTCTCGCCGAGCGCCGGCAGGGTTACGGAAACCGCCATGGTTTCGGTTGCTCCTAACGATCTGTGCGGATCTGTCTGCGTGTCCGTGGGTCAGTCGTGCGAGTGCAGGGGCTTGCCGGCGAGCGCGAGGTGCGCCTCACCGAGGGCCTCGTTCTGCGTCGGGTGCGCGTGGATGAGCTGCGCGACCTCGGCCGGCAGCGCCTCCCAGTTGTAGACCAGCTGGGCCTCGCCCACCTGCTCGCCCATGCGGTCGCCGACCATGTGGACACCGACCACGGCGCCGTCGCGGACCTGGACGAGCTTGATCTCGCCCGCGGTCTTGAGGATCTTGCTCTTGCCGTTGCCGGCCAGGTTGTACTTCAGGGTGACGACCTTGTCGGCGCCGTACAGCTCCTTGGCCTTGGCCTCGGAGATGCCCACGGAGGCGACCTCCGGGTGGCAGTACGTGACGCGCGGCACGCCGTCGTAGTCGATCGGCACGGTCTTCAGGCCGGCCAGCCGCTCCGCGACGAGGATGCCCTCGGCGAAGCCGACGTGGGCCAGCTGCAGGGTCGGGACGAGGTCGCCGACCGCGGAGATGGTGGGCACGTTGGTGCGCATGTACTCGTCGACCAGGACGTAACCGCGGTCCATGGCGACCCCGGCCTCCTCGTAGCCCAGGCCCTGGGAGACCGGGCCGCGGCCGACGGCGACGAGCAGCAGCTCGGCCTCGAACTCCTTGCCGTCGGCCAGGGTGACCTTGACGCCGTCGGCGGTGTACTCGGCCTTGGAGAAGAAGGTGCCGAGGTTGAACTTGATGCCGCGCTTGCGGAAGGCGCGCTCCAGCAGCTTGGAGCTGTTCTCGTCCTCGACCGGCACCAGGTGCGGCAGACCCTCGATGATCGTGACGTCGACGCCGAAGGACTTCCACGCGGAGGCGAACTCGACGCCGATGACGCCGCCGCCCAGCACGATCGCGGACTTCGGGATGCGGTCCAGGACCAGCGCGTGGTCCGAGGAGATGATGCGGTCGCCGTCGATGTTCAGGCCCGGCAGCGACTTCGGCACGGAGCCGGTCGCCAGCAGGACGTGGCGGCCGGTGTAGCGCTGGCCGTTGACGTCCACCGAGGTGGGGGAGGAGAGCCGGCCCTCGCCGGTCACATAGGTGACCTTGCGGGAGGCCACCAGACCCTGCAGGCCCTTGTAGAGGCCCGAGATCACGTCGTCCTTGTACTTGTGGACCCCGGCGATGTCGATGCCCTCGAGAGAGGCCTTGACACCGAACTGCTCGGCCTCGCGGGCCTGGTCCGCGATCTCGCCGGCGTGCAGCAGAGCCTTCGTGGGGATGCAGCCGCGGTGCAGGCAGGTGCCGCCGAGCTTGTCCTTCTCGATCAGGGCGACGTCCAGACCGAGCTGCGCCGCGCGCAGGGCCGCGGCGTAGCCGCCGCTACCGCCACCGAGGATCACTAGGTCGAAAACGGTGCTGGCGTCGTTCGCCACGTCACGTCCTCCATGCATGGATACGCCGGAGCCGGTCCGTCGTGACCGGGCGGCGGCTTTTGTTCGGCCGCTTCTGTTAAACGGGGCCCTGTCGTGCCGAGACAACATCTTCGCACTTGTTCGGGGCGGACGAGGCACCGGGCCGGTGTCTGAGACGTACGGAACGTCCCCGGCCGGGGCTACTCGCCGGTATCCCCAGTGAAATACGGAGCGGTTGCACTCCTTGCTCGCTCTTGGCGAACGCGTACGGCCCCGGATGCCATACCCGGGGCCGTACGGAATGTGCCGAGGCTTACACCGCGGTCAGAGCAGCTCGCCCTCGCCCGCCTTCTCGGCGACGCGCACCAGGGTGCGGATGGCGGAGCCGGTGCCGCCCTTGGGGGTGTAGCCGAAGGGGCCGGACTCGTTGAAGGCCGGGCCCGCGATGTCCAGGTGGGCCCAGGTGATGCCCTCGCCCACGAACTCCTTGAGGAACAGGCCGGCCGCCAGGCCGCCGCCCATGCGCTCGCCCATGTTCGCGATGTCCGCGGTGGGGGAGTCCATGGCCTTGCGCAGGTCGGCCGGGAGCGGCATCGGCCAGGACTGCTCGCCGACCTCGGTCGCGGTCTCGTGCAGCGCGGTGCGGAAGGCGTCGTCGTTGGCCATGACACCGAAGATGCGGTTGCCGAGCGCCAGCACCATGGCGCCGGTCAGGGTCGCCACGTCGATGATCGCGTCGGGCTTCTCCTCCGAGGCGCGGGTGAGGGCGTCGGCCATCACCAGGCGGCCCTCGGCGTCGGTGTTGAGCACCTCGACGGTCTTGCCGCTGTACATCTTCAGCACGTCGCCGGGGCGGGCGGCGCTGCCGGAGGGCATGTTCTCGGCGAGGGCCAGCCAGCCGGTGACGTTGACCGGCAGGCCGAGGCGCGCGGCGGCGACCACGGTGGACAGCACGGCGGCGGCGCCGCTCATGTCGCACTTCATGGTCTCGTTGTGGCCGGCCGGCTTCAGGGAGATGCCGCCCGAGTCGTAGGTGATGCCCTTGCCGACCAGCGCCAGGTGCTTGGCGCCGCGGCCCTTGGCGCCGGCGTACGCGATCTTCACCAGGCGGGGCGGGTTCTCCGAGCCCTGGCCGACGCCCATGATGCCGCCGTAGCCGCCCTTGACCAGGGCCTTCTCGTCCAGCACCTCGATCTTGAGGCCGTGCTCCTTGGCGGCCTCCTGCGCGAGGGCGGCGAAGGACTTCGGGTTGAGGTCGTTCGGCGGCATGTTGATCAGGTCGCGCGCCCGGTTGACCTCCGTCGCGATGACGGTGGCCCGCTCCGCGGCGGCCTTGAAGGCCTTGTCCCGCGGCTTCGCGCCGACCAGCGCGACCTCGGCGAGCGGCGCCTTGCCGTTGGACGACTGGTACGCGGTGTACGCGTAGGCGCCGAGCAGGGCGCCCTCGGCGATCGCCTGCGCGGCGTCCGCGTCCTGCACCGGCAGCGCGTAGGCGGCCTTCTTCGAGCCGGCCAGCGCGCGGGCGGCGGCACCGGCGGCCCTGCGCAGCGCCTCGGTGTCGTACGCGGCACCGTCGGCCGGGGCGGCCCCGAGCCCGACCGCCAGCACGACCGGGGACTTCAGGCCGTCGGGTGCGGGAAGCTTGGTCACCTCACCCTCAGCGCCCGAGGCGCCCAGTGTCTCGAGCGTCGCGGCGAGCCGGCCGGCGAAGGCCTGGTCCACAGCCTCCGCCCCGGCGGCGACCTCGGGGCCCTTGGCGCCCTTGGTCACCCCGACGACGACGGCGTCAGCGCGCAGCGCTGCCGCGGAGGAGGTGCTGAGAGTCAGTGCAGTCACGGTGATGCGGATCCTGTTCCTTCGGGGGTCCAATGGTTGACGCCGGACTCCGTCCGGCTCCCCTCGTGTCTCGACGCCGGGTTTTCTCCACGGCGCAAGGGGTGGGGGTGCAGGACCGACCTTACGCTCACTCCTGTCGCTTGCGACCACGACCTGCGCCCATGGCGGTGAAGGCGCGGGTTTTCCCTACGGGAGCGCGTCCGGGCGGCTACCGGCCGCGGCGCCGAAGCGGCGCCGCCCGGCGGGAGTTGAGCGCCGCACGCGGTGCGGATCCGCGCCCGGCGGCGGCGCTCAGCCCAGGGTGAGGACGAGCAGCGCGGTCGTCGCCGCGGTCTCGCACAACGCGCCGAAGACGTCACCGGTGACCCCGCCCAGGCGGTCGCGGCAGCGGCGCAGCAGCAGTTCGGCGGCCGCCGTCGCCAGCAGGGCGGCCGCCCCGCAGCGCACGGCGTCGTAGGCGCCGAAGGCGGCCCCGCAGCCGGCGCACACCAGCACCGTCAGCGCGGCGAGCGCCCAGGCGGTACGGGCGGGGACGGAACCCGCCACGGCCGCGCCGAGGCCCCCGGGGCGGGCCGGGGGCACCCCGTCGCGGCAGGCCAGGGTCATCACGGCGCGGGCGGCGAGCCCGGCCACGGCGGCGGCCACCGCGCCCCGGGTCCAGGACTGGCCGTACAGCTCGGCGAACGCGGCGACCTGCGCCAGCAGGACCAGGACGAGGGTGAGCACCCCGAAGGGGCCGATATCGGACTGCTTCATGATCCGCAGCGCGTCCTCGGCGGGCTTGCCGCTGCCGAGGCCGTCGGCGGTGTCGGCCAGCCCGTCCAGGTGCAGGCCCCGCGTCAGGGCGGCGGGGACGGCGGCACTGGCGACCGCCGCCGGCAGCGGCCCCGAACCGAGGAGCAGCAGCACTCCGCCGGCCGCCGCCGCGCACAGCCCCACCACCAGGCCGACGAGCGGTGCCCACAGCATTCCGGCGCGCGCCGCCGGGCGGTCCCAGCGGCCGACCCGGACCCGCAGCACCGTCAGCGTGCCGAAGGCGAAGCGCAGTCCGTCGCCGGCCGTGGCGACGGCGGGGGGCGCGGGGGAGGGGTCGGCGGTCATGGCGTGCAGGGTAACCGCCGGTCCGGAACCGTATAGTGCCGCGTACGGTGCGAATCGGGAGCAATCGGCATGAGCGAGTGGTGGTACCGCAACATCGTCGAACCGGGAAAGCTGCCGCTGCTCCTCGCGCTGGGGGCGTTCGTGCTGACGTTCCTGATCACACGGATGATCACCCGCCTCATCCGCGCCGGAAGGGGCCCCTTCCGGAACATCTCCTCGGGCGGTACGCACATCCACCACGTGGTGCCCGGCATCATCCTCATGACGATCGGCGGCTTCGGGGGCGTCGCCAGTTCCTCGCGCGGCTTCGGCGCCTATCTGTCGGCCGTCCTGTTCGGCGCGGGAGCGGGGCTGGTGCTGGACGAGTTCGCGCTCGTGCTCTACCTCGACGACGTGTACTGGAGCGAGCGCGGCCGCAAGAGCGTCGAGGCCGTGGTCGTCACCTTCTCCGTCGTGCTGATGATGCTCTGCGGCCTGGTGCCCTTCGGCGTCAACTCGGTCAGCCCCGACGAGCAGCAGAGCCGCGTCTCGGTGATCCTGACCATCGCCGTCAACTTCCTCTTCGTCCTCGTCGCCCTCGTCAAGGGCAAGATGCGCAGCGCCGTCGTCGGTGTCTTCGTCCCCTTCGTCGCCCTGTACGCCGCCCTGCGCCTGGCCCGTCCGGGTTCCTTCTGGGCCGAGCGGCTGTACTCCCGCAGGCCCGCGGCGGCCCGCCGGGCGGAGGCCCGTGCCGCCCGGCACGACGCGCGCTGGTCCGGGCCGCTGAGGCGGCTCCAGGACTGGATCGGCGGCTTCACCGAGCACTGAGTGCGGAGGCGCGCGGAGCGCCGCGTACGGCGGCGGGAACGGCGCGGCGCTCATGCGGCACCCATGACGTCGAGATGGACGCCGCCACCCGCACGGCGCCCGGCGGACCCCGCCACCCCGACCCGGGCGGAGACACCGGGGCCGAACCGGGGCCGACACCGCGCCGTGCCCACCCCGCCGTGCGGAGACGGCCGTTACCGTCGGCCGGTCCCGGGGACCTCACCGGACCCGGGGACCTCACCGGCTCCCGGGGATGCCCGGGGGAACGGCCCGCCTCGCGACGGATCAGAACCGTTCCGGCAGCTCCGCCGACAGCGCCGCCGCCGCCTTCAGCAGCGGCAGCGCCAGCAGCGCTCCGGTGCCCTCACCCGCCGTCACCTTCTGGTCCAGCAGCGGCTCGATGGAGAGCCGGTCCAGCGCCTTGGCCTGCCCGGGCTCACCGCTGACCTGCCCGGCCAGCCACCAGTCCGGCGCCCGGAAGGCGATCCGCTGCGCGACCAGCGCACACGCCGCGGACACCACCCCGTCCAGCACCACCGGCAGCTTCCGCACCGAGGCCTGCAGCAGGAACCCGGTGATCGCCGCCACGTCCGCGCCGCCGACCGCCGCCAGCAGCTCCAGCTGGTCGCCCAGCACCGGCCGGGCGCGGCGCAACGCGTCGCGGATCGCCGCGCACTTGCGCATCCACGCGATGTCGTCGATGCCCGAACCGCGGCCGGTCACCACCGAGGCGTCCGTGCCGCACAGCGCCGCGACCAGCACCCCCGCCACCGTGGTGCCGCCCACGCTCAGATCGCCGAGCAGCACCAGGTCCGTGCCGGAGTCCGCCTCCTCGTCCGCAACAGCCATGCCGGCCCGGAACGCCGCCTCGGCCTCCTCGGCCGACAGGGCGTCCTCGACGTCGATCCGCCCGGAGCCGCGCCGTACGCGGTGCGCCGTCACATCGGCGGGCAGTTCCTCGGCCGGGACGTCCACGCCCACGTCCACCACCCGCACCGCCGCGCCGTACTGACGCGCCAGCACATTGACCGGCGAGGCCCCGTCCAGGACCCGCCGCACCAGTTCGACCGCGGTGCCCTCCGTGCGGGTCGACACCTTCAGCGCCGCCACGCCGTGGTCCGCCGCGAAGAGCACGGCCTTCGGGTGCTCGATCGGGCGTACGGTCTCCGCGCCCTGGGCCGCCGACAGCCAGTCCGCGAGCTCGGCCAGCCCGCCGAGCGCGTTCGCCGGGCGCACGAGCCGCTGCCAGCGGTCGCGCGCGTCACGGCGGACACCGGCGTCCGGACGCTCCACCAGGTTCGCGAAATCATCAAGGTTCAGGCCGCTCACGGGGTCGAACACTACCGGTCCGCGAGGTCGCGCGCCGAGGTCAGCCCCGCAGCGCCAGCGCCTGTCCCGCGATCACCAGCACCACGTGCTCGGACTCGTCGGCCAGCGCGGCGTTGAGCCGCCCCAGCTCGTCCCGGAATCGGCGACCGCTGGCCGTGGCCGGCACGACACCGGAGCCGACCTCGTTGCTGACCGCCACGACGGTGCGGCGGGTCGCGCGCCACGCGGCGGTCAGCTCCGCGACGCGGTGGCGCAGTTCGCCCTCGGCTCCCCGCGCCCACGTCTCGTCGTCCCACGCGCCGAGTTCGTCCATGGTGTGGGTCAGCCACAGGGACAGGCAGTCGATCAGGAGCGCCGGGCCGTCCGCCTCCGCCAGCAGCGGAAGCAGGTCGCAGGTCTCCACCGTCTGCCACGACCCCGGGCGCCGCTCCCGGTGCAGCGCCACCCGCTGCGCCCACTCCGGGTCCCCGTCGCGCGCCCCGCCGGTGGCGACGTACACGACGTCGGGGAAGGCCGACAGCCGCCGCTCCGCCTCCACGGACTTGCCCGAACGCGCCCCGCCCAGCACGAGTGTGCGCCGCGGCACGTCCGGCACGTCGTGGAGGTCGCCCACGGTCAGCGTCGTGCCGTCCGGCACCACCCGCGCGCCGAGCGCGGCCAGCCGCCGCCGCAGTTCGGGGCCCGGGTGCGCGCCGTGGTCCACGTGGACCGCGACGACGTCGGTGGTGCGCCCGATCGCGCCCGCCGCCCGCAGCCGCGCCAGTGCGTCCGGCCGGGCCACGGCGTCCAGCAGCACCATCCGGTACGGCTCCACGGCCTCCGGCAGCCCCGCGGGACCGCACTCCGGCGGCAGGTAGAGCAGTCGCTCCCCCTCCGGGCCGGTCACCTCGTACCCCGTACCGGGCGCGTCGACCGGCACCGCCCGCACCCGGTGCCCGGTCGGCAGCGTGACCTCCTGCCCGGACGGCACCCGGCCCGGCGCGGGCAGCCCCGCCGGGATCTCCACGGCCGGCCCGTCGTGCGGGTGCGACAGCAGCACCTGGCGAACCCCCGCAAGCGAGTGCCCGGAGCGGGCCGCGGTCAGTGCCAGCCCCGGTGTCAGGTCGATCAGCAGCACCCCGTCCACGAGCAGCGCGGTCGCCGCCCGCGCCTGGTCGCCGACCGCCGCCGCGCACGCGGCGCACGGGCAGCCGGGGAGAGGCAGGCCGTCCGGGCCTCCGGTGCCGAGGAGAGTCAGTTCCACGTGCAGATCCTCTCGCGTCCGCGCACGCTACGCTGCCGGGCAGGCACCCCCAGGGACGAGGAGACGGACATGGCGTGGACGTGGCGTTTCGAGAAGACCGACGGCACGGAGGTCACCCCCGCGGTCGAGCCCGAGGAGTTCACCACCCAGGGCGACGCCGAGTCCTGGATCGGCGAGGTCTGGAAGGACCTGCTCCAGGGCGGTGCCGACCAGGTGGTGCTGTTCGAGGACACCACGAAGATCTACGGTCCGATGAGCCTGCACGCCGACGAGTAGTCCCGCGGCCGGGGGCTCCGGCCGCCGCGGCACACAGAGGGCGGGGCCGGCGGGACCTCCCGCCGGCCCCGCCCTCGTGCTGTACGGGCCCGGCCGCTACCGGAGCTGCCCGAGCGTCACCTTGACGGTCTTCTCGCCGCTGCCACGCTGGACGGTGACGTCCACGGTGTCGCCGGGGGCGTGCTCCACCAGCGCCTCGGAGAGCGACTGGAGGGTCGTGATGTCGTCGTTCCCGACGCGGGTGATCACGTCCCCCGGCCGGATGCCGGCCTTCTCCGCGGCCCCGCCCTTGGTGACCTCGACGACGCCCACCCCGGCGGGCTGGAAGTCCTCGTCGAGGACGGTCCGCCCGGCGATGCCCAGCGCCGCGCGGCCGGAGTCCACGACCTTGCCGTACTTGATGATCTGGTCGGCGATGCGGGTGACGGTCGCCGAAGGGATGGCGAAGCCGATGCCCGGGGCCGAGGAGTCCCCCATGGAGGGGTTGACCGCGGCGAGGGTCGGGATGCCGATGACCTGCCCCGAGAGGTTCACCAGCGCGCCGCCGCTGTTGCCCGGGTTGATCGGCGCCGAGGTCTGCACCAGGTCGGCGAGGGTGGCCCCGGTGCCGCCGTCGGACGGGGCCTCGCTGACCGTGCGGCCCACGGCCGAGACGATGCCCTGTGTGACGCTGCTGTTCAGGCCGAGCGGGCTGCCCATGGCGAGGACGATCTGGCCGACCTGGACGTCGCGCGAGGGGCCGAAGCTCGCCGCGCGCAACCCGCTCGGCGGGTCCTCGAGTTCGATGACCGCGAGGTCCTGCTCGGGATAGGCGGCGACGAGCCGGCCCTTGTGCGGGGTGTCGCTGTTGGCGAGGGTGATCTCGAAGGTGTCGGCGCTGCCGACGACATGGGCGTTGGTGACGATGTGGCCCTTGGCGTCGTAGACGATGCCGGAGCCGAGTCCCTCGGGCGTGTTGATCTGGACGACGGACGGCAGCACCGCCTTGACCACCCGCTGGTAGGAGCGTTCCAGATCGCGGGCCCCGGCCGCCTCGGAGGCGGCGATGGGCGCGGGCGCCGAGGACGCCGCGGTGGGGGCCGGGGAGTCCCCGGTGCATCCGGCGGTCACGCCCCCGGCGCACGCGACGGCCAGCAGCAGGGCCGCCGTCCGGAGCGCCGTCTGCGGCCGCCATCGGTTCGGCTTCGTATCGCGCATGACCGAAGTGTCGCTTTCGCGGCGCCTCGTGCCCGGTATCCCGCCCCGGTCAGCTCCGGACGCCGCACAGATGCAGCAGTGCCGCGACCGCCCGGTAGGGGTCGGTGCGCCCGGCCAGTTCCTCGGCGGCCAGCAGCTCCTCGGACACCTCCACGGCGTCGTCCGGCGCCGTGTCGGTGAAGACCCGCACCCCGTACCAGGCGTGCAGCGGCGCGCCGATCGCGCTGAGCGTCGTCGTCAGGTCCGCGCGCCGGTCGGCGCGGGCGGGCAGCCCCAGCCGGTTGGTGTACGTGCCGCCGGCGAACCCGGCCAGCGCGCCGGCCCAGTCGCCCTGCAGCGCGGGCCGCATGGCCAGGGCGTCGGCGTTGCGGACCAGCAGCGACAGCAGCCCGCCGGGGGCCAGTACCCGGGCGAGCCCCGCGACCATCGCGTCCGGCTCCGGGACGTACATCAGCACGCCGTGGCAGAGCACCACGTCGAAGCTGCCGGGGCCGAAGTGGCGGCCGGTCTCGCGGCCGTCACCCTCGACGAGGGTGACCCGCTCGCGTATGCCCTCCGGCTCGGCGGCCAGCGCCTCGCGCAGCACCTCCGCCATGCCGGGGTCGGCCTCCAGGCCGGTCACCAGGTGCCCGGCGCGCGCGAGCCGCAGTGCCTGGGTGCCCTGTCCGGGACCGACGTCGAGGATCCTCAGCCGGCGTCCCACCGGGAACCGGGCGGTGATCTGCTCGTCGAGCTGGCGCGCGACCAGCTCCTGGCGCACGGTGTTCCGGAGCCCGCCCAGCCGGTCCAGCCACGGCCCGGCCGCGCCGGCGAACCCGGCGTCCCCGCTCAGAGCTTGGTGCCGCGCTTGACCTGCGGCTTCGGCAGGCGCAGTCGGCGCATCTGGAGGGTCCGCATGAGGGCGTACGCGACCGCGCCCTTGGTGGGCTTGTCCGGGAAGCGCTTGGCCAGCTCACGGCGGAGCAGGAAACCGGTGATGGCCGAGTCCACGACGATCAGCACGATGACCACGAGCCACAGCAGCAGCGAGAGGTTCTGCAGCCCGGGGTTGCGGAGCATGCTGAGCACGAGGATGACCACGGCGAGCGGCAGGAAGAACTCGGCCACGCGGAAGCGCGAGTCCACGTAGTCACGCGCGAACTTGCGCACCGGGCCCTTGTCACGGGCGGGCAGATAGCGCTCGTCGCCGTTCATCAGCGCTTCGCGCTGCTTGGCGAGATCGGTCCGCCGGGCCTCGCGGGCCTGCTTGGTGGCGGCCTTGCGGTCGGTGGGCGTGGTCACCGCCTTGCGGCGCTGCGTCTGGGCATCGCTGCGCTTGGGGGTGGGGCGGCCCTTGGGAGCCTGCGGGTCGCGGGGCTGCCGGTCCTCCACCACGGTGGCGGATGCGGCCTGCTCGGTTTGGGAACGACGTCGGAACACGACTCCAAGGTTACGTGCTCGCCGACGCGACCCCCAGCCCCTCACCTACTCCCTGGGCCTGAGGTCATCGAACTGTGATCGTTCCTAAGGATGAGCGCATCCACAACAGAACAGTGGGGTAATGGAACCAGGCCCCGTACTGTGGGGTCTGTAGAGGTGTGCTGGCGAGCTGAATGAAGGGGGCGCGCGAGGCCCATGAGCGGTGTCATGAAGCGGATGGGGATGATCTTCCGCGCGAAGGCCAACAAGGCCCTTGACCGGGCCGAGGATCCGCGCGAGACGCTCGACTACTCGTACCAGAAACAGCTGGAGCTGCTGCAGAAGGTGCGGCGCGGTGTCGCCGACGTCGCCACGTCGCGCAAGCGCCTGGAGCTGCAGCTGAACCAGTTGCAGCAGCAGTCCGCGAAGTACGAGGACCAGGGCCGCAAGGCGCTCGCCCTGGGCCGGGAGGACCTGGCCCGCGAGGCGCTGTCGCGCCGGGCCGCCCTCCAGCAGCAGGTCACCGACCTGGAGACGCAGCACCAGACGCTGCAGGGCGAGGAGGAGAAGCTCACCCTCGCCGCCCAGCGGCTGCAGGCCAAGGTGGACGCCTTCCGCACCAAGAAGGAGACCATCAAGGCCACCTACAGCGCGGCCAAGGCCCAGACCCAGATCGGCGAGGCCTTCTCCGGCATCTCCGAGGAGATGGGCGACGTCGGCCTGGCGATCCAGCGCGCCGAGGACAAGACCGAGCAGCTGCGGGCCCGGGCCGGCGCCCTGGACGAGCTGCTGGCCTCCGGTGCCCTCGACGACCCGACCGGCATCGCCAAGGACGACATCCAGGCCGAGCTCGACCGCCTCTCCGGCGGCAGCGACGTCGAGCTGGAGCTGCAGCGCATGAAGGCCGAGCTGGCCGGCGGCTCTCCGCAGCAGGCCATCGAAGGCGGCCAGCAGGGCCAGACCCAGTCGCAGACCCAGGACCAGCCCCGGTTCGACAAGCAGTGAGTCACCCCTGAGGAGGGCGTCGTGATCGTACGGATCATGGGCGAGGGCCAGGTGACGGTGGACGAGAGCCACCTCGCCGAACTCGACAAGCTCGACGACGAGCTCCTGGCGGAGATGGAGAGCGGTGACGGGGCCGGTTTCCGGCGGACGCTCACCGCGCTCCTCGACGCCGTCCGCGGCCTGGGCACACCTCTGCCGGACGACTCCCTGGAACCGTCCGAGCTGATCCTGCCGGCCCCGGACGCCACCTTGGAGGAGGTCCGGGCGCTCCTCGGCGACGGAGGACTCATCCCCGGCTGACACCTCTCCCACCAGCGCACCCGTACGCGCCCCGGCCCGGTTCCGCACCGGACCGGGGCACGTCCGTCTTGCGGGGCCCCGTACCGTTGATGAGCGTGCAGCATCGATCCATGAGGGACCGGGCCCGGTTGTGGCCACAGGCCCACCCCATCGCCCTCGACGCGGGCCTGGCGCTCGCCGTGCTCGCGGTGATCATCGGCAACATGTTCATCGGGCCGCACGCGGAGCGGTACGACGCCTCCGTCCCCGACACCCTGCTGGCCGTCCTCGCCTCGGCCGCGCTGCTGCTGCGCCGGCGCAGCCCGCTGGGCGTCCTCGCCTTCACCGGCGCGGTCACCGTCGTCTACCTCCTCACCGCGACCGGGGAGGGCCGCGCCCCGGTCGCCGCCACCGTGGTGGTCGCCCTCTTCTCCGCCTCCACGCGCACCGACCGGGCCACGACCTTCCGGCTGGGTCTGGCCACCTGCCTCCTGCTGCCCGCGATCGCCATGCTCTTCGGGTCCCGGCCCTGGTACTCCGCCGAGAACATCGCCCTGTTCGCCTGGACCGGCATGGCCGCCGCGGCGGGCGAGGCCACCCGCAACCGCCGGGCGTATGTCGCCGCCGTCGAGGAGCGTGCCGAACGGGCCGAACGCACCCGGGAGGAGGAGGCCAAGCGCCGCGTCGCGGAGGAGCGGATGCGGATCGCCCGGGAACTGCACGACGTGGTCGCCCACCACATCGCCCTGGTCAACGTGCAGGCCGGCGTCGCCGCCCACGTCATGGACAACCGCCCCGACCAGGCGAAACAGGCCCTCGCCCACGTCCGGGAGGCCAGCCGTTCCGCGCTGGACGAGCTGCGTGCCACCGTCGGCCTGCTGAGGCAGTCCGGCGACCCCGCGGCCCCCATGGAGCCGGCGCCCGGTCTGGGCGTGCTGGACCAGCTCGTAGACGGCTTCCGGCGCGCCGGGCTGCCGGTCGAGGTGGTCGAGGAGGACCCGGGCACGCTCCCGGCGAGCGTCGACCTCACCGCGTACCGGGTCATCCAGGAGTCCCTGACCAACGTCCACAAGCACGCGGGCCCGGGCGCGCGGGCGGAGATCCGCATCGCGCGCGGCGCCGACGCGCTCGAGGTCACCGTGGTCGACCGCGGCGGCAGCCCGCAGGCCCCGGCCCCGGCCGGTGGCGGTCACGGCCTGATCGGCATGCGCGAGCGGGCCGCCGCCCTCGGCGGCACCTGCGAGGCCGGTCCCCGCACGCAGGGCGGCTTCCGCGTCCACGCGCGCCTGCCGCTGGCGGTACCGGCCGGGCCCTGACCGCCGGCCGTCCGGCGGAGGATGGGAAAATACCCGCATGATCAGGGTGCTGCTCGCGGACGACCAGGCGCTGCTGCGGGGTGCGTTCCGCGTGCTCGTGGAGTCCGAGCCGGACATGGAGGTCGTCGGGGAGGCCTCGGACGGCGCCGAGGCGGTCGCGCTGGCCCGCAGCGCCCGGGCGGACGTCGTCCTCATGGACATCCGCATGCCCGGCACGGACGGCCTCGCCGCCACCCGCGAGATCACCGCCGCCGAGGACCTGTCCGGGGTGTCCGTCCTCGTGCTGACCACGTTCGAGGCCGACGAGTACGTCGCGCAGGCCATCCGCGCCGGGGCGGCCGGCTTCCTCGGCAAGGGCGCGGAGCCGGACGAGCTGCTGGCCGCGATCCGCACCGTCGCCGCGGGGGACGCCCTGCTGTCCCCGTCGGCGACGAAGAGCCTGATCGCCCAGTTCCTGGCGCAGAGCGGCGGCCGGCGCCCGCTGCCCGAGGAGGGCGGATCCGCGGGCCCCGACCTGGACGCGCTGACGGCGCGCGAGCGCGAGGTGCTGGTCGAGGTGGCGCTGGGGCTGCCCAACGACGAGATCGCCGAGCGCCTCGGGGTCAGCCCGCTGACCGTCAAGACGCATGTGAACCGCACCATGGCCAAGCTGGGCGCCCGCGACCGCGCGCAGCTGGTCGTCGCCGCGTACGAGTCGGGCCTGGTACGCCCCGCGGCGCACTGAGTACCACCGGCGCGTACCGCGTCCGCAGTACGCCCCCGCGAGCAATCACGACCTCGGGCTGAGGAAACCACCCTCCGCGACAGGAGAAAGTGGCGTGGGCTGACAAAAGTCCGCAACCCGAGAGCATCCACGCACTCTGAGCACAGAGAAGAGACCGCACCACGATGTCCTGGCTGTCCCGATTCAGCCTCGCCCAGCGCAGTCTGGTGGCGCTGATGGCGGTGGTCGCCATCGGCTTCGGCGCCATCGCGATACCGTCCCTCAAGCAGCAGCTGTTCCCCTCCATCGACCTGCCCATGGTGTCGGTGATCACGACCTACCCGGGCGCGTCCCCCGACGTCGTCGAGAAGCAGGTCGTCGAGCCGATCGAGAACGGCGTCAAGGGCGTCGACGGCATCACCGGCGTCACGTCCACGGCCAGCGAGGGCGCTGCCGTGATCATGGCCCAGTTCGACTACGGCAACGACAGCGACAAGCTGGTGGCCAACGTCCAGCAGGCCGTGAACCGGGTCTCCTCGCGACTGCCGGAGGACGCCGACCCGCAGGTCATCGCCGGCTCGACGGACGACATCCCGACCGTCGTCCTCGCCGCCTCCTCCACCGGCATGGACCAGCAGGCCCTCGCCGACGCGCTGGACCGCTCGGTCGTCCCGGCGCTGCAGGACATCGACGGCGTCGGCCAGGTGACCGTCACCGGCGTCCAGGACCGGATCGTCACCGTCACCCCCGACGACAAGAAGCTCGCCGCCCGCAAGCTCGGCGCCGCCGCCCTCGTGCAGGCGCTGCAGGCCGGCGGCCACGCCGTCCCGGCCGGCTCCTTCGAAGACGGCGGCCAGAGCCGCACCGTCCAGGTCGGCGGCGAGTACGCGTCGGTGCGCGAGATCGAGGACCTGCGGATCCCCGCGGGCGCGGGGCCCGTGCGCCTCGGTGACGTCGCCACCGTCGCGGAGCGCCCGGACGCCGCCGCGTCGATCACCCGGACGAACGGTGAGCCCAGCCTCGGCGTCGCCGTCACCATGGACCAGGACGGCAGCGCCGTCGCGATCTCCTCGGCCGTCAAGGACAAGCTGGCCGACCTCGAGCGCGACCTCGGCAAGGGCGCCAAGCTCACCGTCGTCAGCGACCAGGGTCCCGCGGTCTCCAAGTCCATCCACGGCCTGACCACCGAGGGCCTGCTCGGTCTGCTCTTCGCGGTCGTGATCATCCTGGTCTTCCTCAGGTCGCTGCGCTCGA
This sequence comes from Streptomyces sp. NPDC026673, assembly GCF_040638135.1. NCBI lineage: Bacteria > Bacillati > Actinomycetota > Actinomycetes > Kitasatosporales > Streptomycetaceae > Streptomyces > Streptomyces sp. NPDC026673. Next base: position 15,251 of record NZ_JBEZXR010000033.1, read on the forward strand.
CCCTGGTGACCGCGGTCTCCATCCCGCTCTCCGTCGTGCTGACGCTGATCGTGCTGTGGACCCGCGACCTGTCGCTCAACGTGCTCACCCTGGGCGCGCTGACCATCGCCATCGGCCGTGTCGTCGACGACTCGATCGTGGTGCTGGAGAACATCAAGCGGCACCTCGCCTATGGCGAGGAGAAGCAGCCCGCGATCATCGCCGCGGTGCGCGAGGTGGCCGGCGCGGTCACGGCCTCCACCCTCACCACGGTCGCCGTCTTCGTGCCGATCGGCCTGGTCGGCGGCATGGTGGGTGCCCTGTTCGGCTCGTTCTCGCTGACCGTCGCCGCGGCGCTGCTGGCCTCGCTGCTGGTGTCGCTGACGGTCGTCCCGGTGCTGTCGTACTGGTTCCTCAAGCCCCCGGCCGACGCGGGCAGGGTCGCCCCGGAGGAGATCCGGCGCCGGGCCGAGGAGGAGGAGTCCCGTGGTGCCCTGCAGCGGCTGTACGTGCCGGTGCTGCGCTTCGCCACCCGCCGCCGGCTGACCAGCGTCCTCATCGCCTTCGCGGTCCTGCTGGTCACCGTCGGACTCGCCCCGCTGCTGAAGACGAACTTCTTCGAGCCCGGCGCCCAGGACACCCTGACCGTCAAGCAGGAACTCCCGCCGGGCACCGGCCTGTCCGCCTCCGACGAGGCGGCCCGCAAGGTCGAGAAGCTGCTCGAGGGCATCGACCGGGTCGAGGACTACCAGGTCACGGTCGGCTCCTCCGGTTTCCTGGCGGCCTTCGGCGGCGGCACCGGCGCCAACCAGGCCAGCTTCCAGGTGAAGCTGAAGAGCGCCGACGACAGCGCCGACGTCCTGGACGAGATCCGGACGGGCCTGAAGAAGCTCGACGGCGTCGGCACGACCTCGGTCTCCGCCGGCGACGGTTTCGGCAACCAGGACCTGTCGGTCGTGGTCAAGGCGGCGGACGCCGGCACCCTGGCCAAGGCCAGTGCCAAGGTGCGTGACGCCGTGGCCGGCCTGGACGACGTCACCGACGTCACCAGCGACCTCGCGCAGAGCGTGCCCAGGATCGAGGTCCACGCCAAGCAGGCCGAGGCCGCCAAGTACGGACTGAACGACGCCACCATCGGTGCCGCCGTCACCCAGGCCGTGCGGGGTACGACCGTCGGCAGCGCCGTGCTGGACGACACCGAGCGCGATGTGCGCGTGGTCTCCGGGCAGAAGGCCGGTACGGTCGCCGAGCTCAAGGCCCTCACCATCCCGACCCCCGCCGGTCCGGTGAAGCTCGGCAAGGTCGCCGAGGTCGTCGAGGCCCCCGGCCCGGTGCAGAAGACCCGGATCGACGGTGCTCGCGCCGCGACGATCACGGCGAAGCCGACCGGTGACAACACCGGTGCGGTGAGCAATGCCCTGACGGCGAAGATCGACAAGCTCGATCTCCCCAAGGGCGCCACGGTCGAGATCGGCGGTGTCTCCTCGGACCAGGACGAGGCCAACGCGGGGCTCCTGCTCGCCATGCTCGCGGCGATCGCCATCGTCTTCATGCTGCTGGTCGGCACCTTCCGCAGCCTGATCCAGCCGCTGGTGCTGCTGGTGTCCATCCCGTTCGCCGCCACCGGCGCGATCGGCCTGCTGCTGGTCACCGGCACCCCGATGGGCGTCCCGGCGCTGATCGGCATGCTGATGCTCATCGGCATCGTGGTGACCAACGCGATCGTGCTGATGGACCTCGTCAACCAGTACCGCGCCCAGGGGTACGGCGTCGTGGAGGCCGTCATCGAGGGCGGCCGGCACCGTCTGCGGCCGATCCTGATGACCGCGCTGGCGACCGTCTTCGCCCTGCTCCCGATGGCCCTCGGGGTCACCGGCGAGGGCGGCTTCATCGCCCAGCCGCTGGCCATCGTCGTCATCGGTGGTCTGCTCACCTCGACGCTGCTGACCCTGCTCCTGGTCCCGACCCTCTACACGGCGGTCGAGATCCGCAAGGAGCGCCGTGCCAAGCGCAAGGCGCTCAAGCGGGCGGCCCAGGACGGCGGCCCGGGCGGCGGGGAGACGCGGAAGGAGCCGGAGCTGGCCGGGGTCTGAGACCCGTCCGGCGTCCAACCGGCCGCAGGGCCCGGGGTGTTCGTGAACACCCCGGGCCCTGCCCCGTCTACAGGAAGAACCCCGAGGGGATGTACGGCTCCGGCGGCCGCATCCCGCGCAGGCAGACCCAGCCGGACGTGCCGAGCTCCAGCCCGGCCGCCAACCCGACGTCCACCGCCCACTGCTGTTCCGCCGTCAGATTGGGGACCCGCGCCGTGGTGCCCTCGGGCAGGCTGAGCAGCGCGGCGGTGAGCAGCCGGGTCGCCAGCCGGCGCGACGTGGCGGCCAGCAGCCGTACGTGGCCTTCCTGGTCGACATAGCAGTAGCCGCTTCCGGCGAGGTCGTCGACGACCAGCAGGCCGCTCTCGGTGAGCAGTTGGTCGTGGTCGGGGCCGTGCGCGCCGCCGCGGGTGCGCCGGTCGACGGAGTCCATCAGATCGCGGTGCTTGGCCGAGCCCTCGTGCACCGCCCCGTCCGGTGCCGGCAGGTCGGCCTTGCGGACGACGCCCACCAGCCGCATCGCCGGGTGCAGCGCGAAGCCCGCCCGGCGGTAGGTCGCGGCGGCCCGCGGGTCGGGGGTACTGCAGATGATGCCGCGCAGGCAGCCCCGGCCGTAGGCCAGCGCGGCGGCGAGCAGTTCGCGTCCGACGCCCTGCCCCTGCGCGGAGGGCAGCACGGCGAACAGGGAGAGCCCCCATGTCCCCTCCCGCCGTGTCGACATGGCGACTCCGAGCGGCATGCCGGAGCTCTCGTCCACGGCCAGCCAGCAGCCACCGGGATCGCTGCGCGCCAGATGGCGGTTGCGCCGCCGCAGCAGCGCGGCCCGCTCGGGCGGCATCTCCTCCGGCGGGCCGCCGCCGCGCAGGGCGCGTGAGGCGTCGAACGCGGCGGCGGCCACCACCGAGATCGCCGAGGCGTCCTCGTCGGTGTCGCGCAAGGGGCGCAGGATCATGCGCCCATCCTGCCCCTACGGCAGGGCGAGCATCCGCTCGAGCGCCAGCTTCGCGAAGTGCTCGGTCTCCTCGTCGACCCGGATGCGGTTGACGACCTTGCCGTCCGCCAGCGACTCCAGCGTCCACACCAGGTGCGGCAGGTCGATCCGGTTCATGGTCGAGCAGAAGCAGACGGTCTTGTCGAGGAAGACGATCTGCTTGTCCGGGTGCGCCTTGGCCAGCCGGCGCACCAGGTTGAGCTCGGTGCCGATCGCCCACGCCGAACCGGCCGGGGCGGCCTCCAGGGCCTTGATGATGTACTCGGTCGAGCCGACGTGGTCGGCCGCGGCGACGACCTCGTGCTTGCACTCGGGGTGCACGAGCACGTTGACCCCGGGGATGCGGGCGCGCACGTCCTCCACCGAGTCCAGCGAGAAGCGGCCGTGCACCGAGCAGTGCCCGCGCCACAGGATCATCTTGGCGTCGCGCAACTGCTCCGCCGTGACCCCGCCGTTCGGCTTGTGCGGGTTGTAGACGACGCAGTCCTCCAGCGAGAAGCCCATCTCGCGGACCGCGGTGTTGCGGCCGAGGTGCTGGTCGGGGAGGAACAGCACCTTCTCGCCCTGCTGGAACGCCCACTCCAGGGCCCGCTTGGCGTTGCTGGAGGTGCAGATGGTGCCGCCGTGCCGGCCGGTGAAGGCCTTGATGTCGGCGGAGGAGTTCATGTAGGAGACGGGCACGGTGATGTCGGCGACGCCGGCCTCGGCGAGCACGTCCCAGCACTCGGCCACCTGCTCCGCGGTGGCCATGTCGGCCATGGAGCAGCCGGCCGCCAGGTCGGGGAGGATCACCGCCTGGTCCTCGGAGGTCAGGATGTCCGCGGACTCGGCCATGAAGTGCACACCGCAGAAGACGATGTACTCGGCCTCGGGGCGGCCGGCGGCGTCGCGCGCCAGCTTGAAGGAGTCGCCGGTCACGTCGGCGAACTGGATGACCTCGTCCCGCTGGTAGTGGTGCCCCAGGACGAAGACCCTGTCGCCGAGCTTCGCCTTCGCGGCCCGGGCGCGTTCCACCAGATCAGGGTCCGAGGGCGCGGGCAGGTCGCCGGGACAGTCGACGCCGCGCTCGCTGCGCGGGTCGGACTCGCGGCCCAGGAGGAGCAGGGCGAGCGGGGTCGGCTGGACGTCCAGCGGTTCGGTTGTGGTGGTCACGGGCCCGGAGCCCTTTCTCTGCGGAACTGCGGCTCAAACCTTTTCGTCTATTTGACGCTATCTATCATAACCCTTTCGCGTCAGAATGACGATGGCCCTCGTGTCAATGTGACGCATTACCCGTAGCGGGTTCGGTGTGCGAGCATGGATGGCGCGAATACGCATCGGACCCGGAGGAATGAATCCGGGGAGCCACCGGTTGAGCGTCGTGGCAGCATCCGTACAACCCGGGAGTGGATCAGATGACGGTTCAGGACGAGACCAGCCAGAGCGAGGGCATCATCCTGTCCGACGCGGCGGCCTCCAAGGTCAAGAGCCTGCTCGAGCAGGAGGGCCGCGAAGACCTCGCACTGCGCGTCGCCGTCCAGCCGGGCGGTTGCTCCGGCCTGCGCTACCAGCTGTTCTTCGACGAGCGTTCGCTCGACGGCGACGTCGTGAAGGACTTCGGCGGTGTGAAGGTGGTCACCGACCGCATGAGCGCCCCGTACCTGGGCGGCGCCTCCATCGACTTCGTCGACACCATCGAGAAGCAGGGCTTCACGATCGACAACCCGAACGCCACGGGCTCCTGCGCCTGCGGCGACTCGTTCCACTGAGCCGCGCGGCACGCCTGGCTCGCCAGGCGTGAGCAAGAAGGCGGCGGGCACCCGGGGTGCCCGCCGCTTTCGGCATGTCCTGACGGCCCCGTCCGGGGCCGGGGCGCCACCTCCGGGGCGCTACCCGCGGGGGACCGTGCGGCCGTCGGAGAGGTCGACCACCTTGCGGTCGCCCAGCGGGGTGTCGAGCCGCACCGTGCGGGAGAACTCCTTGGCGATCATGATGCAGGCCTTTCCGGGGTCCGCCTGCGTCACCGTGATCCTGACATTGACCACCGCGCCGGACTCGTCGGCCGAGGCCGTGTAGCGGCTGCACACCCCGCCCCAGAAGCGAAGGGTGAGCTCCGACCCCTGCGCGCTATAGGACTCCACCTTCGCGGTCGAGCCCGCCGGGGCCGCCGTTCCCGAGGGCGCGGGGGAGGGCTTGCCCTCCTGCACATACGCCGGGTCCACCGCCGGCTGGGCCAGCACCGAGGTCCGTGTCACGCCCTCCTGCGCCACCTCGAAGAGCCAGGAGGGCACCAGCACCTGCCGCCCGGCCACGAACTGCCCCGACAGGCCGAACTCGGCCTTCCGCACCTCCATCGGCCGGTTCGCAGTCGGCACGCAGGGCAGCACCTGCGGCAGGGCCGGGTCGCCGCCCGGGGCGCGGGACGGCTTCGGCACCACGGTGGGGCAGTCGCCGATCCCCAGGTCGCCGCCGGTACCGGGGCGGCTCAACCGCTTCAGGGCCTCCTTCGCGGACACCACGGGGTAGGTGTCACCCCTGGTCAGCGGCGCCATCATGCCGTACCCGGTGACCAGCAGGCCGTCGGAGGCGACCCGCAGGGCCGACCGCCAGCCGTGTGTGGGCAGCCCCGCCACCCGCGGGTCCGCGGTGACCGTGCGCAGCACGCCCGAGACCTCGCCCGCGTCCGTACGGGCGTCCTTCAGCCCCAGCGCCGCGAAGACGGGGGCGGCCTTGCGCAGCGCCTCCGCCTCCGGCACGGCGAGGTCATCCTGCGCCGGGGCGCGGGTCACACGGGGCGCGGCGCCGTAGTACGAGTACGCCCAGGCGCCCGGGGCGTCCTGGTTCACCCGGAGCACGGGACCGCCGCCGTCGGGCGTGCCACCGGCCTTCCAGACGCCGTGGTCGGACTTCACGGTGCCGGGTACGCCCAAGGCCCTGGCGAGCCGCTCCACGGCGGCGCGCGACACGCCGCCGGGGCGCTGGACGGCCGCGGAGGAAGGGCCGTCGGGCAGATCACCGCGGGCGGTGATGTCGGCGCCGGCACCGGCGGCACCGCCGGTGCCGCCCTCCAGCCGCAGCGGCTCCGGAGAACCGTTCCCGCTGCCGCCCGAGGCCCGCGGGGTACCGCCCCCGGCGCCCGCCGAGGCCCAGTACGCGCCGCCGCCACCCGCGACCAGCACGGCGGCGGCGACCGCCGACACCGCCCAGGGTGACCTGTGCCGGCGGCGCGGCTGCGTCGGCTCGCTCTCCACGGTGGCTCCTTCGGCTCCGCACAGCCGCATACGGCTGTCGACGTCCCAGTCCCTCGACCGGGGGACGTCACTTGGACGGGCCGGAGCGCTTCGCGGTTCCGATCAGTCGGCGTACTCGGCCATGCCCTCGACGACGTGCGACGACGCGGCCGGCACCGTGATGCCGTGCAGGCTCGAGGGAGCGACCCGCGCGGATTCGGCCTTCGCGGGGACCTCCCAGTGCGCGGCCATCTTGCGGCAGTCGCCGATCAGCTCGGCGAGCGACTCCGGGTCGCCGAGCGGGGCGGCGGGAAGAGGAGTGGTCATAGACACGACCCTAGGCACCCGGGGTCACGGGAGAAAGCCCTACTATCGGGTAGTTTCACCGTGTCGGCGCCCACCGGTCCAGCCGGTAGCGTTGACAGGTCCCGTCCGCCGCCCGCCTTAGCAGGAGCGTTCCAGCCGTGCGTATCGCAGTCACCGGCTCCATCGCCACCGACCATCTGATGACCTTCCCCGGCCGATTCGCCGACCAGCTCGTCGCCGACCAGCTGCACACGGTCTCCCTCTCCTTCCTGGTCGACACGCTCGACGTACGCCGCGGTGGCGTCGGCGCGAACATCTGCTTCGGCATGGGCCAGCTGGGTGTCCGGCCCGTCCTCGTCGGCGCCGCGGGCTCCGACTTCGACGACTACCGCGCCTGGCTCGACCGGCACGGCGTCGACACCGCGTCCGTCCGGATCTCCGAGGTCCTGCACACGGCGCGCTTCGTCTGCACCACCGACGCCGACCACAACCAGATCGGCTCGTTCTACACCGGCGCCATGAGCGAGGCCCGCCTCATCGAGCTCCACTCCGTCGCCGCCCGCGTCGGCGGCCTCGACCTCGTCCTCATCGGCGCCGACGACCCCGAGGCGATGCTGCGCCACACCGAGGAGTGCCGGTCCCGCGGCATCCCGTGGGCCGCGGACTTCTCGCAGCAGATCGCCCGCATGAACGGCGACGAGATCCGGATACTGCTGGACGGCGCGGCCTACCTCTTCTCCAACGAGTACGAGAAGGGCCTCATCGAGTCCAAGACCGGCTGGACGGACGAGGAGATCCTCGGCCGGGTCGGCACCCGCGTGACCACCCTGGGCTCGCGCGGCGTCCGCATCGAGCGGTCCGGCGAGGAGCCCATCGTCGTGGGCTGCGCGGAGGAGGAGGCCAAGGTCGACCCCACGGGCGTCGGCGACGCCTTCCGCGCGGGCTTCCTCTCCGGGCTCGCCTGGGGCGTCGGCGTGGAGCGGGCGGCCCAGGTCGGGTGCATGCTGGCGACGCTGGTGATCGAGACCCTCGGCACGCAGGAGTACCAGCTGCGGCGGGCCCACTTCATGGACCGCTTCACCAAGGCCTACGGCGACGAGGCCGCCGAGGAAGTCCGCACCCACCTGCACTGACCGCGGTCGTGAGGGGTCGCGGGCCGGCCGCTTGGGCGGAGGCCGGGTCGCCCTCCCGGCGGTGGCCGGTGGAGGGGCGACTGCCCGCGACCCTCGGGGTCCGTCAGGAGACGCGGCGGACCCAGTACGCGACGCCGCGCGGTGCGGGGTGCGCGCCGAGGTACTCCTGGGCGCGCATGTCGCACCACGCCGGGATGTCGAGCCGGGCGGCCTCGTCGTCGGACAGGACGGAGACGACCCCGCCCACCGGCACGTCCCCGATGACCTTCGCCAGCTCGATGACCGGGATCGGGCACCGCTTGCCGAGTGAGTCGACGACGAGGTCGGGCCCGTCGTCCTCCGCCGCCGCCCCGGTCGGCCGGCCGGCCCGCGGCGCGGCCTCCGGCATCGGCGCGCCGAGCCGTTCCCGTACCGTCCGCACCACCCCCGGCAGCACCTCCAGCAGGCGGTCCACGTCGCCCGCCTCCGCCCCCGCCGGCAGCGAGACCCGGACGTTCCCCTCGGACAGCACGCCCATCGCCTTCAGCACATGGCTGGGCGTCAGCGTGCTGGAGGTGCACGACGACCCGGAGGAGACGGAGAAGCCCTCCCGGTCCAGTTCGTGCAGCAGCGCCTCGCCGTCCACGTAGAGGCAGGAGAAGGTCACCACGTTCGGCAGCCGCAGTTCCGGGTGGCCCACCACCTCGACGTCCGGGACGAGTTCGGGCACCGCGGTGCGGATCCGGTCGACCAGCGCGGACAACCGCGCCGCCTCCGCCGTGGCCTCGGCACGCACCGCCCGCAGGGAGGCCGCCGCGGCGACGATCGCGGGGAGGTTCTCGAAGCCCGGCGCGCGCCCCGACTCCCTTTCGTCGGTGGGCCCCTGGGCGGCGAAGCGAGTGCCCTTGCGGACCGCCAGCAGGCCCACTCCGGACGGCCCGCCCCACTTGTGGGCGCTCGCCGTCAGCAGCGACCAGCCGCCCGCCGTGGTCCCCCAGCCCAGTGACTGGGCGGCGTCCACCAGCAGCGGCACCCCGGCCGCCCGGCACAGTTCCGCGGCCTCCTCGACCGGCTGCACGGTGCCGACCTCGTGGTTGGCGGACTGCAGGCAGGCCAGCGCGGTGTCCTCGCGCAGCGCGGCGCCGAAGACGTCGGCGTCGACCAGACCCGTTCGGTCCGTCCCGACCTCCGTGACGTCGGCGCCCTCCACCGCGTGCAGCACCGAGGAGTGCTCGACGGCCGAGACGACCACGTGCCGGCCGACCCGCCGGCGTCCCGCGAGCGCTCCGGCCACCCCCGCATGCACGGCACGCGTACCCGAAGGAGTGAAAACGAGTTCGTCCGGGCGGCACCCGACGGCGTCGGCGGCGGCCTCCCGGGCGGCGTCGAGGAGCAACCGGGCGCGGCGCCCCTCGCGGTAGAGCCGGGAGGGGTCGGCCCACCCCTCGTCGAGCGCGGCGAGCAGGGCCTGCCGGGCGACGGGATGCAGTGGTGCGGCGGACGCGGCGTCGAAGTAGGGCACGTTCTGCACGGTACGCCCCGGCGCCCCCGCGGTCGTCTGGGGACCAGTCAAAAGCCCCCGAAACGGGGCCCTCCGCAGGTGCGGAGCGGTGCCCGACACCCCTTCGGGGGCCGCCCCGGCGCGTTGGCCCCCCTCCCCGCGCGCCCCAAAATCGAGTCCAGTAGGGTTTGGTCCGCATAAACATCCACACCACTGCCCGCGCCAGGGCGACCGACCAGCACAGGCCGGGAGTCCGGACGCGCGCGGGCGAGACTCTCGGGAAGGCGCTACGTGAGTCCCTACGGCTCCGACCGCTCGTCGCGGCGCCCGATGCGGCGGATTCTGCCGCAGGCGCTCGCCGCGGGCCTGGTCCTTGCGACCGCCACCGGTTGCACATACGAGGACTTCCCCCGCCTCGGCATGCCCAGCCCCGTCACGGAGCAGGGCCCGCGAATCCTCTCGCTCTGGCAGGGTTCCTGGGCCGCCGCGCTCGCGGTCGGCGTGCTCGTATGGGGACTGATCCTCTGGAGCATCTTCTTCCATCGGCGTAGCCGGACCAAGGTGGAGATCCCGCCGCAGGTCCGCTACAACATGCCGATCGAGGCGCTCTTCACCACGGTCCCGCTGGTCATCATCTCGGTGCTCTTCTACTTCACCGCCCGGGACGAGTCCAAGCTCCTGGAGACCTCCAAGCGGCCCGACCACGTCATCAACGTGGTCGGTTTCCAGTGGAGCTGGGCCTTCAACTACGTCGAGGACGTGGACGGCAACCCGTCGACCCCCGCGGCCGGCACGGTGCCCCCGGAGCTCTCCTCCATCTCGGCGAAGAAGCTGAACGCGCCCGCCGGCGCCGACGGCGTCTACGACTTCGGCACCCCCGCCTCCAAGAACCAGGAGACCGGCAAGCCGGGTCCGACCCTGGTGCTTCCCAAGGGCGAGTCGGTCCGGTTCGTCCTCACCTCGCGCGACGTCATCCACTCCTTCTGGGTGGTTCCCTTCCTGATGAAGATGGACGTCATCCCCGGCCACACCAACGTGTTCCAGGTGACCCCCACCAAGGAGGGCACCTTCGTGGGCAAGTGCGCCGAGCTGTGCGGCGTGGACCACTCCCGGATGCTCTTCAACGTCAAGGTCGTCTCGCCGGAGGAGTACAAGCAGCACCTCCAGGACCTGGCGAAGAAGGGCCAGACCGGTTACGTCCCGGCAGGCATTGCCACCACCGGCAACGCCAAGAACGCGGAGACCAAGACCCAGTGAGCATTCTCAACGAACCCCACGGTGCGGCCGCCGCGCACGGCGACACGTACGCGGACGAGCTGCCGGTCCGCACCAAGCAGCCCGGCAATGTCATCGTCAAGTGGCTGACCACCACCGACCACAAGACGATCGGCACGCTCTATCTGGCGACGTCGTTCTTCTTCTTCCTCATCGGCGGTGTGATGGCGCTCGTCATGCGCGCCGAGCTCGCCCGCCCGGGCACCCAGGTGGTGTCCAACGAGCAGTTCAACCAGCTCTTCACGATGCACGGCACCGTGATGCTGCTGATGTTCGCGACCCCGCTCTTCGCCGGCTTCGCGAACTGGATCATGCCGCTCCAGATCGGCGCCCCCGACGTCGCGTTCCCGCGGCTGAACATGTTCGCCTACTGGCTCTACCTGTTCGGCTCGCTGATCGCCGTCGCCGGCTTCCTCACCCCGAACGGCGCCGCCGACTTCGGCTGGTTCGCCTACTCCCCGCTGACCGACGCGGTCCGCTCGCCAGGCATCGGCAGCGACCTGTGGATCATGGGTCTGGCGTTCTCCGGCTTCGGTACGATCCTCGGCTCGGTCAACTTCATCACCACGATCATCTGCATGCGCGCTCCCGGCATGACGATGTTCCGCATGCCGATCTTCACCTGGAACGTGCTGCTCACCGGTGTGCTGGTGCTCTTCGCCTTCCCGGTGCTGGCCGCCGCGCTGCTGGCCCTGGAGGCCGACCGGAAGTTCGGTGCGCATGTGTTCGACGCCGCAAACGGCGGCGCCTTGCTATGGCAACACCTCTTCTGGTTCTTCGGCCACCCAGAGGTGTACATCATCGCGCTGCCGTTCTTCGGCATCATCAGTGAGGTCATTCCGGTCTTCTCCCGGAAGCCGATGTTCGGTTACGTCAGCCTCATCGCGGCGACGATCTCCATCGCCGGCCTCTCGGCGACGGTGTGGGCCCACCACATGTACGTCACCGGTGGTGTGCTGCTGCCGTTCTTCTCCTTCATGACCTTCCTGATCGCGGTACCGACCGGTGTGAAGTTCTTCAACTGGATCGGCACGATGTGGAAGGGCTCATTGAGCTTCGAGACACCGATGCTCTGGGCGATCGGCTTCCTGATCACCTTCACCTTCGGTGGTCTGACCGGTGTCATCCTGGCCTCGCCGCCGCTGGACTTCCACGTCTCCGACTCCTACTTCGTGGTGGCGCACTTCCACTACGTCGTCTTCGGAACGGTCGTCTTCGCGATGTTCTCCGGCTTCCACTTCTGGTGGCCGAAGTTCACCGGCAAGATGCTCGACGAGCGCCTGGGCAAGATCACCTTCTGGACGCTGTTCTTCGGCTTCCACGGCACCTTCCTCGTCCAGCACTGGCTGGGTGCCGAGGGCATGCCCCGCCGTTACGCGGACTACCTGGACGCGGACGGCTTCACCACGCTGAACACCATCTCGACCATCAGCTCCTTCCTGCTGGGCCTGTCGATGCTGCCGTTCATGTACAACGTGTGGAAGACGTCGAAGTACGGCAAGCCGGTCGAGGTCGACGACCCGTGGGGCTACGGCCGCTCCCTGGAGTGGGCGACCTCCTGCCCGCCGCCGCGGCACAACTTCCTCACTCTGCCCCGCATCCGGTCCGAATCCCCGGCCTTCGACCTCCACCACCCGGAGATGGCCGCTCTGGACCAGCTGGAGAACGTCGGCGCGGCTCCGGCCGTGTCCGGCGGAGACGAGAAGGAGAGCGGCAAGTGAAGTTCCAGGGCAAGCTGTTCCTGTGGCTGTCCGTCTTCTTCCTGGGCATGGCCGCGGTCTACGGCCTGTGGTCCAAGGAGCCGGTCGGCACCACGGCGCTCTTCCTCTCCTTCGGCCTCTCCGTGATGGTCGGGTTCTACCTGGCCTTCACCGCCCGGCGCGCGGACACCGGCGCCCAGGACCGGGAGGACGCGGACGTCGCGGACGACTCGGGCGAGCTGGGGTTCTTCAGCCCGCACAGCTGGCAGCCGCTGCTGCTGGCCTTCGGTGGCGCCATGGCCTTCCTGGGCATCATCTTCGGCTGGTGGCTGATCTACTTCGCGTCGCCGTTCATCCTGGTCGGCCTGTGGGGCTGGGTCTTCGAGTACTACCGGGGTGAGAACCGCACCCAGTGAGCGCTCCGCGCCCACCCGCGACACGGCGATGGCCCGGTCCCCCGGCAGGGGGTCCGGGCCATCGCCCGTTCGTACGCGCTCCGCGCGCGGCGGAGATCATCTCCACCTAGCGTGGTGACCATGGGTCACTTTTCTCCGCGCCGCATGGCGATCGCGATCGCAGCAGTGACACTGTCCGTGCCGTTGGCCTCCTGTTCCGACGACGGCGATCCCCTCGCCACGGTTCCCTACGACGCCGCCGGCCAGGTCGTGTGGACCGGGGGCGTCAACGGGTCGAAGAAGGCCGACCCCAAGAAGCCGCTGGAAATCACCGTCAAGGGTGAAGGCAACCGCATCACCGATGTGACGGCCACGGACAGCTCGGGACGCTATGTGAGCGGCCGCCTGTCCGCGGACGGCAAGCGCTGGAGCAGCACCTCGAAGCTCTCCGCCGCGTCGCATTACGTCGTCCAGGTGACCACCGAGGACGGGAAGGGCCGCCAGGGCCGCAAGACGCTCACCGTCGACACCTCGGGTACCAAGCGCCGCTTGAAGGTCACCTTCGGCCCGGAGAGCGGCACCTACGGCGTCGGACAGCCCATCACGGCCGAGTTGAGCACCGCGGTGAAGGACCGCGTCAGCCGGAGCATGGTCGAGCGCAATCTGCACGTCAACGCCTCGCCGGCGGCCGACGAGGGCGCCTGGTACTGGGTCGACGACAAGACCCTGCACTACCGTCCGCGCACCTACTGGCCCGCGAACGCCCGCATCGACGTCCGCAGCACCCTCGACGACGTCCACGTCAAAGGGTCCCTCTATGGAGGGAAGGTCAAGCCGCTGACGCTCCGCACCGGCGACCGCATCGAGGCCGTCACCGACGCCGCGACGCACACCATGACGTTCAAGCGCAACGGCAAGCTCGTCCGCACCATCCCCGTGACCACGGGCAAGCCCGGTTTCTCCACGCGCAACGGCATCAAGGTGGTCCTCGGCCAGGAGGCCAACGTACGGATGCGCAGCGAGACCGTCGGCATCGCGTCGGGTAGCTCCGACTCCTACGACCTGCCTGTGCAGTGGGCCACCCGGGTCACCTGGAGCGGCGAGTACGTGCACGCCGCGCCGTGGTCGGTGGGCTCGCAGGGGATCGCCAACGTCAGCCACGGCTGCGTGGGCATGAGCACCGCCAACGCCCACTGGTTCTACGACAGCGTGCGCCGAGGCGACCTGGTCTCCGTCGTCAACAGCCTGGGGGAGGACATGCCCGCCTTCGGCAACGGCTTCGGCGACTGGAACCTCTCCTGGAGCGAGTGGCGCAAGGGCAGCGCCACGGGCACGCGGAAGGGCAACGACCCGGCCGTGGCGGACCGCACCGACGCCCCCGAGGCCCGCCTGCAGCCGGAGATGTGACGCCCGGGCCCTGTTCCCGGACCTCTGAGGCGCCGTGTCAGAGGTCCGGGAGCGACTCTGAGACCGCGCGGACAGGCGGGGTGGAGCAAGGAGCGGGCCGGGGGCCGAGCCCGGCAAGGCGGAGCAGGGAGACCAGCGGTGGTGGCACCTCCCGGGCCCGAAGGGCCACGGGGGACGGCGGCGACCGACGGCAGCGCCGCCAGGCGGGAGCCATCGGCCCGCGACGCCGTCCTGCCCGTCCGCGCGGCCTCTTACGCGTCGATGGACAGCCGCTGCCGCAGCAGCCCGGCCAGGGCGGCGCTGAGCTCCACCGGGTCGACCGGGTGGCTCACCGCGGCGTCGGCCCGGCTCCAACTGGCCAGCCAGGCGTCCTGAGGACGCCCGATGAGCACCAGCACCGGCGGGCAGCGGAAGATCTCGTCCTTCACCTGGCGGCACACGCCCATGCCCCCGGCCGGGACGGCCTCGCCGTCCAGCACGCACGCGTCGATGCCGCCGTTCTCCAGCGCGCTGAGGACCGCGGGAAGGGTCGCGCACTCCAGGTACTCCACCGGCGGCAGATCGCCCGCAGGGCGGCGGCCCACGGCCAGACGGACCTGTTCCCGGGTGTTCCTGTCGTCGCTGTAGACCAGCACCGTCGCGGTCGTCTGCATCCGTGCCTCCTCGCCGTCGTGGAGTCGCCTGCCTGTGGCCGAACCTTACTCCCGAGCACGGTGCTTCGAGGAGGGTTAGCTCCTTCGGGCGAAGGCTTTCCCTACCTCAAGGGCCTTGACACACCGAATGGCACCCCCCGGAGTGAGCGCGAGATAAGCGACCGACATAATGTCGGTCGTGGCGACAGCAACAGCAGTAGAAACCGGGCACGCGCACCCGTCGGTCAACCGGCCGAACCTCACCAGCGTCGGAACCATCATCTGGCTGAGTTCCGAGCTGATGTTCTTCGCGGCCCTCTTCGCGATGTACTTCACCCTTCGCTCGGTGACGGGTGCCGAGTACTGGAAGGCGCACGCCGACGTCCTGGACATCCCGTTCTCGGCGGCGAACACCACGATCCTCGTGCTCTCCTCCTTCACCTGCCAGATGGGTGTCTTCGCCGCCGAGCGCGGCGATGTGAAGAAGCTGCGCTCGTGGTTCATCGTGACCTTCATCATGGGCGCGATCTTCATCGGCGGTCAGATCTTCGAGTACACCAACCTGGTCAAGGAGCACGGGCTCTCGCTCTCCTCCGACCCGTACGGTTCGGTGTTCTACCTGACCACCGGTTTCCACGGTCTGCACGTGACGGGTGGTCTCATCGCCTTCCTGCTGGTCCTCGGGCGGACCTACGCGGCAAGGCGGTTCACCCACGAGCAGGCCACCGCGGCCATCGTCGTGTCCTACTACTGGCACTTCGTCGATGTCGTCTGGATCGGCCTCTTCGCCACGATCTACCTGATCAAGTAGTCGGACGGCCGCGCGAGTTGCGGCACTCGGTCACGACATCCAGAACCATCGACGCAAGAGATCCTGACACCGGGGTAATCCGTGAAAAAGCTCTCCGCACGACGGCGCCATCCGCTCGCGGCGCTCGTCGTCCTACTTGTCGCCCTCACGGCCATCGGGGGGCTGTACGCCGCGCTCGCGCCGGCGCCGAAGGCGCAGGCCGACGACAGCTCGCAGTCCCTCGCCATCGAAGAGGGCAAGAAGCTGTACGCCGTCGGCTGCTCCAGCTGCCACGGTACGTCGGGCCAGGGCAGCAGTGACGGCCCGAGCCTGGTCGGCGTCGGCTCCGCGGCCGTGGACTTCCAGGTCGGCACCGGTCGCATGCCGGCCCAGCAGCCCGGCGCCCAGGTGCCGCGCAAGAAGGTCATCTACGACCAGAAGCAGATCGACCAGCTCGCGGCGTACATCGCCTCGCTGGGCCCCGGCCCGGTCACGCCCACCAAGGAGCAGTACGACCCGGCCGGCGCCAACGTCGCGCGCGGCGGGGAGCTGTTCCGCACCAACTGCGCCCAGTGCCACAACTACCAGGGCAAGGGTGGTGCGCTGACGCACGGCAAGTACGCGCCCACGCTGGAGGGCGTCAGCAACAAGCACCTGTACGAGGCCATGCTGACCGGCCCGCAGAACATGCCGTCCTTCCCCGACGCCACGATGCCGGAGGAGAACAAGCGGGAGATCATCGCGTACCTCGACGCGGTCAACGGCGAGGGATCGCCGAGCCCTGGCGGTATGTCCTTGGGCAGCCTGGGCCCGGTCACCGAGGGTCTGTTCGGTTGGATCTTCGGCCTCGGGGCCCTGATCGCCTGCGCCATTTGGCTCGCGGCCCACACCACCAAGGCGAAGAAGTCATGAGTCAGGACATGTCAGAAGAGAACCTGCCGGACAGGCCGGCACACGAGGGCGGCGGCCAGGTCGCGACCGCGGTGAACCCGTTCGCGGACCCCGGTTTCCCGGCGCACGAGCCCCGCCGCCAGGACATCGACGAGAAGGCGGCCAGGTCCTCCGAGCGCACGGTGGCGCTGCTGTTCACCGCGTCGATGCTCGCCACGCTCGGCTTCATCGCGAGCTTCGTGGTCATCCCGATCGACAAGATCGTCTACATCTGGCCGCTGGGCCACATCAGCGCGCTGAACTTCGCGCTGGGTATGACCCTGGGCGTCTCGCTCTTCGCCATCGGCGCCGGCGCGGTCCACTGGGCCCGCACGCTGATGTCGGACGTCGAGGTCGCCGACGAGCGCCACCCGATCGAGGCGAGCCCCGAGGTTCGGGCCAAGGTCATGGCGGAGTTCGCGCAGGGCGCCGGGGAGAGCCAGATCGGCCGTCGCAAGCTGATCCGCAACACCATGCTCGGCGCGCTGACCCTGGTGCCGCTCTCCGGTGTGTTCCTGCTGCGCGACCTCGGTCCGCTGCCGGAGGACAAGCTCCGCCACACGCTGTGGTCCAAGGGCAAGCTGCTGATCAACCAGAACACCCACAAGCCGCTGCGTCCCGAGGACGTCGCCGTCGGTTCGCTGACCTTCGCCGTGCCCGAGGGGCTGGAGGAGGAGCAGGAGGACTTCCAGGAGCAGCTGGCCAAGGCCGCGCTGATGATCGTCCGCATTCAGCCGGACGACATCAAGGACAAGAAGTCCCGCGAGTGGGCGCACCAGGGCATCCTGGCGTTCTCCAAGATCTGCACCCACGTCGGCTGCCCGATCAGCCTCTACGAGCAGCAGACGCACCACGTGCTCTGCCCGTGCCACCAGTCGACGTTCGACCTGGCCGACGGTGCCCGGGTGATCTTCGGTCCCGCCGGTCACGCCCTGCCGCAGCTGCGGATCAGCGTGAACGACGAGGGCTACCTCGAGGCGCTGGGCGACTTCGATGAGCCCGTGGGCCCTGCTTTCTGGGAGCGTGGATGAGCACCAACGAGAGCGCGAGCGCGAAGCCGCGCGGCAAAGCGCCCGCGGGCGAGCGCGTCGCCGACTGGGCCGACGGCCGGCTGGGCATCTACAGCCTGGGCAAGGCCAACCTGCGCAAGATCTTCCCGGACCACTGGTCCTTCATGCTGGGCGAGATCGCCCTCTACAGCTTCATCATCATCATCCTGACCGGTGTCTACCTGACGCTGTTCTTCCACCCGGCGATGAACGAGGTCGTCTACGACGGCTCCTACGCGCCGCTGCAGGGCATCAAGATGTCCGAGGCGTACGCGTCGACCCTGCACATCAGCTTCGACGTGCGCGGCGGTCTGCTGGTCCGGCAGATCCACCACTGGGCGGCGATCGTCTTCGTGGCCGCCATGCTCGTGCACATGATGCGCGTCTTCTTCACCGGCGCGTTCCGCAAGCCGCGCGAGATCAACTACGTCTTCGGCTTCCTGCTGCTGTTCCTGGGCATGTTCGACGGCTTCATGGGCTACTCGCTGCCGGACGACCTGCTGTCGGGCACCGGTATCCGCTTCATGGAAGGCGCCGTGCTGTCCGTGCCGATCGTCGGCACGTACCTCTCGTTCTTCCTCTTCGGCGGGGAGTTCCCGGCGCACGACATCGTGCCGCGGTTCTACACGATCCACGTGCTGCTGATCCCGGGCATCATGGCGGGCCTGCTGGTGGCCCACCTGATCCTGATCGTGTACCACAAGCACACTCAGTACCCGGGTCCCGGCAAGTCCGAGAAGAACGTCGTCGGCATGCCGTTCTTCCCGGTCTACACCGCCAAGGCGGGCGGCTTCTTCTTCGTGGTCTTCGGTGTCATCGCGGCGATGTCCGCGCTGGTCTCCGTGAACCCGGTGTGGGCGTACGGCCCCTACCGGCCGGACCAGGTGTCGACCGACGCCCAGCCGGACTGGTACATGGGCTTCTCCGAGGGCCTGATCCGCATCATGCCGGGCTGGGAGATCAACCTGTGGGGCCACACCCTCGTCCTGGGCGTGTTCATCCCGCTGGTGATCTTCCCGCTGGTCCTGGGCTTCATGGGCGTCTACCCCTTCCTGGAGTCGTGGGTCACCGGTGACAAGCGCGAGCACCACCTGCTCGACCGGCCGCGCAACAAGCCCGTCCGTACGGGCATCGGCACCGCCTGGATCAGCCTCTACCTGATCCTGCTCGTCGGCGGTGGCAACGACCTCTTCGCCACCCGCTTCCATCTATCGATCAACGCGATCACCTGGGTGGTCCGGATCGGGGTCTTCGTCCTGCCGGTGCTGGTCTTCTTCATCACCAAGCGGATCTGCCTGGGTCTGCAGCGGCGCGACCGCGAAAAGGTGCTGCACGGTCGCGAGACCGGCATCATCAAGCGGCTCCCGCACGGTGAGTTCATCGAGATCCACGAGCCGCTGGAGCAGGGTGCGCTGTTCAAGCTCACCCAGCACGAGCAGCCCCAGCCGCTCGAGATCGGCCCCGAGGTCGACGAGAACGGCGTGGAGAAGAAGGTCGGCCGGACGGCCAAGCTGCGCGCGAAGCTGTCGCGCGGCTACTACGGCGAGGGGACGCAGATCCCCAAGGCCACGACCGAGGAGTACGAGGAGATCACGAGCGGCCACGGTCACCACTGATCACTGAAGCTGTGCCACCGGGCAGGGTCCCGTCCATCCGATGGACGGGGCCCTTTCCCGTTCCCCGGCGCCGATAGGCTGGTGCCGAAGGTTCTCCCCGTACACCAGACCCCATGGAGTGGACCATGAGCGTTGCGAACCCCGCCGGAGGCGTATCAATGGCGGGCGGCTCCTGGCCCGACGTCCTGGGTGCGCTGCTGAGCGGCAAGGACCTGAGCGCCGCCGAGGCGGCGTGGGCGATGAACCGGATCATGAGCGGCGAGGCCTCGGACGCCCAGGTTGCCGGCTTCATGGTGGCCCTGCGGGCCAAGGGGGAGACCGTCGAGGAGGTCACCGGGCTCGTCGAGGCGATGTACGCGCACGCGGAGCCGCTGCACATCCCCGGCCCCGCGGTGGACATCGTCGGCACCGGCGGCGACCGGGCCAAGACGGTGAACATCTCGACGATGTCCGCCATCGTCATCGCCGGCACCGGCGCCAAGGTCGTCAAGCACGGCAACCGCGCGGCCAGCAGCGCCAGCGGCGCCTCCGACGTCCTGGAGAAGCTCGGCATCAACCTGGACCTGCCCGCCGACCGGGTGGCGAAGGTCGCCGAGGAAACCGGGATCACCTTCTGCTTCGCGGCCAAGTTCCACCCGGCGATGCGGTTCGCCGCCCCCGCCCGCCGCGACCTGGGCATCCCCACCTCGTTCAACATCCTGGGCCCGCTGACCAACCCGGCGCGCGTCGGTGCCTCCGCCGTCGGCTGCTTCGACACCCGGATGGCCGGGCTGATCGCCGGCGTGCTGGCCCGTCGCGGGTCCTCGGCCCTGGTGTTCCGGGGCGACGACGGGCTGGACGAGCTCACCGTGACGGCCACCTCGCAGGTATGGGTCGTCCGGGACGGGAAGGTCGAGCAGGTGTCCTTCGACCCGCGCGACGTCGGCATGGACCTGGTGCCGATCGAGTCGTTGCGGGGTGCGGACGCGGCCTACAACGCCGATGTCGCCCGGCGCATGCTGGCCGGGGAGACCGGCCCCGTCCGTGACGCCGTGCTGCTGAACTCGGCGGCCGCGCTCGTGGCGCTGGAGGGCGGAGAGGGTTCGCTGACCGACCGGATCGCGGCCGGGATCGCCCGGGCGGCCGAGTCGATCGACTCGGGCGCGGCGGCGAAGACGCTCGAGAGGTGGGCCGCGGCGACGCAGGCGTAGCGCGCGGGCAGGAGTGGCGAAGGGCCGGGGCGGTCGCCCCGGCCCTTCGCGCTGTCCGCCCGTCCGGGATGCGGACTCCGGCTTGCGGCGCTCCGGCCGTGTGGCATGATGCTGCGCAGGTCACGAGTGACAGCGAAACGGCCCCGGCCCGCTGTCCGGCAACCCTCCTTCCGTGGCGGGGTGCCCCGGGTGATGACCAGGCCGCAGGCAGCGAGGTCTGCGGCAAGCGCGGTCAGAGGAGTTCTTCCGTGAGCAAGCGAATGCGCTAGGGCCCCAAGGCCCCTCCCCACCCTCGGCCCGTCGTGCCGGAGGGCTGTTCCGTCATCGCCGAAATCGGCTGACGTCCCTTCACTTCTGCCTGCTCACAGGAGACTTCGCCATGTCGCTGCGCCCTGCCGTCCCCACGACCGTCGCCACCCCGCTGCCCGTCCTGGGGCGCGACGTCCTCGTCCCCCTGGTGACGGGCGGCGAGGTCGGCTACGCCGCCCTGGACTACGCGGCCAGCGCGCCCGCGCTGCAGCGGGTCTGGGACGACGTGGCCGCGTACGCGCCGTACTACGGCAGTGTGCACCGGGGGGCGGGATACCTCTCGCAGCTGTCGACGGACCTGTTCGAGCAGAGCCGGGCCACGGTCGCCGAGTTCCTCGGCTGCCGCACCGGCGACCAGGTGATCTTCACCCGCTCGACCACCGACTCGCTCAATCTGCTGGCCGCCGCCGTGCCGGACGGGACGAGCGTCTTCGTCTTCGAGACCGAGCACCACGCGTCCCTGCTTCCGTGGCGCGACGCCGAAGTGACGTACCTGAGCGCTCCCCGCACCCCGGGTGAGGCGGTGGCGACGCTGGAGCGGGCGCTGGACGCCCGGGAGCCGCGCGGAACGGCACTCGTCTGTGTGACCGGTGCGTCCAATGTGACCGGTGAGCTCTGGCCCGTGCGGGAACTGGCCGCGGCCGCCCACGCCCGCGGCGCCCGCATCGTGCTGGACGCGGCACAGCTCGCCCCGCACCACCCGGTGGACATCGCGGAACTCGACGTGGACTGGGTGGCCTTCTCCGGCCACAAGCTGTACGCGCCCTTCGGCTCCGGTGTGCTCGCCGGCCGGTCCGACTGGCTGCTCGCGGCCGAGCCCTATCTGGCCGGTGGCGGCGCCTCGCGGCGGGTGGCGCGGCGCGAGGACGGCGGGGTGGACGTCGACTGGCACACCACGGCCGCCCGGCACGAGGCCGGCTCGCCCAACGTCATCGGCGCGTACGCGATCGCCTCCGCCTGCCGCGCGCTGGCGGCGGCCGGGTTCGACCAACTGGTCGAGCGCGAGCAGGCACTGGTGGCCCGGGTGCGGGCCGGACTCGCCGAGGTGCCCGAGGTGAAGGTGCTCTCGCTCTTCGGCGACGACGCCCCCCGGGTCGGCGTCATCTCCTTCGTCGTGGAGGGGTGGAACAGCTCCCACTTCGCCGCCGCGCTCTCGGCCGAGTACGGGATCGGCGTCCGCGACGGTCTCTTCTGCGCCCACCCCCTGGTGCGCACCCTGCTCGGCGGCGCCCCGCAGGAGCCGGGCGAGTGCGGTGCCCCCGACACCGCCCTCGGCGAGAGGTCGCTCAACGCCATCCGCGTCTCCTTCGGCGCCGGCACCCCCGATGAGCACGTGGAGCGCTTCGTCGGCGCGGTGCGGGAGCTCGTGGCCGACGGCGCCAAGTGGCGCTACCGCACCGAGGACGGTCGCTGCGTGCCGGACCGGGACCAGGCCTGACCGCGCCGGCCCCGGAGCCGGCGTCGCGTCACGCGTCGAGGCCGATGGCGAAGGCCGTCTCGAGGTCGTGCTGGGAGTAGGTGCGGAACGCGACGTGCGTGTCCGTGGCCTCGACGCCGGGGATCTTGCTGATCCGGCCCGGGATGACGTCCGCCAGTTCGTCGTGCCGGGCCACCCGCACCATGGCGACCAGGTCGTACGTGCCCGTGACGGAGTAGACCTCGCTGACGCTGTCGAGCGCGGCGATGGACTCCGCGATCTCGGGGATACGGTCGACGCTGGTCTTGATGAGCACGATCGCGGTGATCACGGCTGTAGGTCTCCTTGGCTCGCCCTGGCTGCGGGCTCAAGCTTAGGCGCTGCCCGGTAGCACACCCATGTGCACAGGAAGCCGAAGACGAAGCCGGTGATGTGCGCGAGGTAGGCCACGCCCGGACCGGTCTGGTGGACCTCGCCGGCGAGCCACTGCAGGACGAACCAGAAGATGAGCACCATCCAGGCGGGGAAACGCAGCGGCAGGAAGAACAGGAAGGGGAAGACGCTGGTCACCCGGGCCCGCGGGTAGAGGTAGAGGTACGCGCCGAGGACCCCGGAGATCGCACCGGAGGCGCCGACCAGGGTCTGGGTGGAGGAGGCGTGGCCCAGCGCGTACCCGTACGTCGCCAGGTAGCCCGAGGCGATGTAGAAGAGGAGGAACCGGAAGCGGCCCATGCGGTTCTCGACGTTGTCGCCGAAGACCCAGAGGAACAGCATGTTGCCGAGCAGGTGCACCCAACTGCCGTGGACGAAGAGCGCGGTGAGCACCGAGACGAACGGCGAGACGGCGAAGGACCCCAGCGGCGGGCACCCGGTGGGCATCGGCACCTGCGCGGGGCTGATCCGCCCGTGCCAGAGCTCGGTGGGGATGACACCCCAGCGGGCGAAGTAGGTCGCCTGGGCGCACACCTGATCGTGGCCGATGCCGTACAGGGGGTTGAACCCGGAGGACGGGCCGATGAGGAAGACCACCGCGCACAGCCCGATCAGGGCGTACGTCACCACGGGTGTGCGGTGGACGGGGTTCTTGTCGTACACCGGGATGACCATGGTCCGATCATGACGGAACGGGTGTAACGGTCATGGGGCGCCTCGCCGCAGCGAAGGGCACCGCGGAGGCCGTAGGGTGACCGGAACGCATCCGCGCGACCGAGGAGACGACCGATGCCGGTTCCCCTGCCGACCGCCACGACCCGCTGGCGGTGCACCCTGTGCGGCAATCTGACCCGGTTCGACGTCACCCGTTCCAGCAAGGTCGTGGAGTACGTCCACCTGGACCTGGCGGGCGCTCCCACGGTCGAGGAGCGCGAGGTGGTCAGCGAGACCGTGGAGTCGGTGCGCTGCCGCTGGTGCAATGCCGTGGACCAGGTCGAACTGGTCGACCGGCCCGACGCGGCGGCCGCGGCGCAGGCCTGAGCGCGGCCGGGGACAATAGAAGAATGCGGCGCGGCCAGAGAGGTTGAAGGAGGCCGGGGAGGCGCCCACGGACTGGACGGGAGTGACGGGTGGACGGGACCGGCGGTAACCCGGGCCGTGGCGACGAATCGGCCGCGCCCGAGGCTGCGGCTGCCCCGGAGGGGTCCGTCCACGGCGAGTCGCTCGACCGCCCGCTGCCCGAGGGCGTACGGCACCGCGTGGTCGCCTTGGCGGCGGACGCGTTCGGCGGGCTGACCCCGGCCGAGCTGCCCGCGGTGCTGCGCCCCTACGCGCGGTTCACCCCGAGCCGCCGCGCCAAGTTCGCCGCGACCGCGCTCGCCACGGCGTTGGAGGGGGACCCCTCCTTCCGGCAGCGGGTGGGCGCCCGGCTGCGGGAGTCCGAGCCCGAGCTGTGCGAGGCGCTGGACGCCGGCACCCCGCCCCCCGCCGTCGATCCGCTGGACGTGGCGGCCGCCGCGTACCTGCTGCGCCCCACGGGCTGGGCCAAGCTGGTGGCCGCGGCGGGCGAGGAGGCGCAGCGGGCCAGCGCGGAACGCGCGGGCGAGGAGGCGCAGCGCGAGCTGCGGCAGCTCAAGGCCGAACTGGACGAGGCGCGGACCCAGGCGCGTACCGAGGCCGTACGGGTCCGCACCGAACTGGACGCGGTCCGCAAGGAGGCCGAGTCGCTGCAGCGCAAACTGCGCAGCGCGGCGAGCGATGTGAAGCGGGCCGAGGCCGCGCTGCGCAAGGTCGAGGCCGAACTGGACGAGACCCGCGCGGCCGCCGCGGCGGAGAAGGCGTCGGCGGACGGCGAGGCACGCCGGCTGCGGGCCCGGCTCGCCGAGGCCGAGCAGTCCGTGGAGGCCTCCCGGCGCGCTGCCCGGGAGGGCCGCAGCACGGAGGACATGCGGCTGCGGCTGCTGCTCGACACCGTGCTGGACGCCGCCTCGGGACTGCGTCGGGAGCTGGCGCTGCCGCCGCGCGACACCCTGGGCGCCCGGCCGGCGGACACCGTCGACGCGGTGACGCCGGGGGCGATCAGCCCGAAGGACATCGCGCGGCGCGCCCTGTCCGAGGACGACCCCGCGCTGCTCGACCAGTTGCTGGCGTTGCCGCAGTCCCATCTGGTGGTCGACGGCTACAACGTGACCAAGACCGGTTATCCGGCACTGCCCTTGGAGAAGCAGCGGCTGCGGCTGCTGGGCGGTCTGGCGGTGCTGGCCGCGCAGAGCGGCGCGGAGGTCACCTGCGTCTTCGACGGCGCCGACCTGGACGCCCCGGTACTGCTGGCCCCGCCGCGCGGGGTACGGGTGCTGTTCAGCAAGGCCGGCGAGACCGCGGACGAGTTGATCCGACGTCTGGTTCGGGCGGAACCTCCCGGTCGTCCGATTGTGGTGGTTTCTTCCGATCGCGAAGTTGCGGACGGTACGGCCCGCGCCGGCGCTCGCCCCGTCGCATCCACCTTGCTACTGAAGCGACTTGCCCGGGTGTGACCTGGAGCACACCGTGGGGCGTCTGGGGCGCTTTTCGGGGACGCAGTGTCAACTCGTCATCACTACACGTGCGATGTATGTAAAGAAAACGCGGTTGAGCGACTTTTTTTCTTCAGGGATTTGATCCGATCACAAGATGGTCACTAGGGTCGTGGCTCGAACCTCTGCCCAGTCGATCATCCAGCCCGGATGGCGGCGGAGGTCCCGCCGATCTGAAGTGCCGTGCGTACGACGGGGGACGCCGACGCTCAGGGCCGGGGAACGCAGTTCCCGATGCATGCGGCAGGCGGCTGGAGGAAGAAGGAGCTCGCCCGAGTGGCGTCCCACCGTCGTCCCAAGCAGGCCAGTCGCACGCGTGTCACCGTGCTCACCGCTACCGCCGCCGCCGCCGTCGCGCTGTCCGCGCAGGCCGCGCAGGCCGCTCCGGCCAAGCCGTCCGTCAAGAGCGTCAAGGCCAAGGTCGACGCCCTCTACGAGCAGGCCGAGCAGGCGACCGAGAAGTTCAACGGCGCCAAGGAGAAGCAGGGCAAGCTGCAGAAGCAGGTCGAGAACCTGCAGGACGAGGTCGCCCGCGAGCAGGCGGAGCTGAACGACCTTCAGGACGAGCTCGGCACCCTGGCCAGCGCCCAGTACCGCAGCGGCGGCATCGACCCGTCGCTCCAGCTCTTCCTCTCCTCCGACCCGGACACCTACCTCGACAGGGCGTCCACCCTCGACCAGCTGAGCACCAAGCAGGCGGAGGGGCTCCAGCAGATCGCGGAGAAGAAGCGCGCCCTCAACCAGCAGAAGGCGGAGGCCGCGAGCAAGCTCAACGAGCTCGACGAGACCCGCACCGAGCTGGGCAAGAAGAAGAAGGAAGTCCAGGCCAAGCTGGCCGAGGCGCAGAAGCTGCTCAACTCGCTGACCGCCTCGCAGCGCGCGGCCCTCAACGCCGCCGAGGACCGCGCGAACCGCTCCAACGAGCGCGTCGACCTGGGCAACGACCTGCCGGCCTCCTCGCTCGCCGCCGCCGCACTCTCGGCCGCCAAGACCAAGCTCGGCTCGCCGTATGTCTACGGCGCCACCGGCCCGAGCTCCTTCGACTGCTCCGGCCTCACCTCCTGGGCCTACGCCCAGGCCGGTGCCGGCATACCGCGCACCTCCCAGTCCCAGGCCAACGCCGGCACGCGTCTGTCGATGAGCCAGCTGATGCCCGGCGACCTCGTCATCTTCTACGGCGACCAGCACCACGTCGGCCTGTACGCGGGCAACGGCCAGGTCCTGCACGCGCCGCGCACCGGCACGGTCGTGCGCTACGAGTCCATCAACAACATGCCGTTCCAGTTCGGCGTCCGCGTCGGGTGAGCCGAACCCCGGGCCCCGTTGAACCTATCGGGTGATCTCGCAGGGTGACGGCCGGGCGGTGACCTGCGCAAGCGGGGCGCCATCCGGCCGCCCGGCGGTACACGGTCTTTGAACTCCCCGTGTCCGGCTGACTACTGTCAGCCGACGTGCCATCCCATCGACGCATTCCGCAGCCCGGCCGGGCCCCGCGTACCTCCAGGGCCACGGTCCTGACGGCGGCGGCCACCGCCGCCGCCGCGATGGCGGGCGCGGCCACCACCGCGCAGACGGCCACAGCCGATCCGGCGGACACCCCCGTCGACGTGGCGGCCCGCATCGATCACCTCTACACGCAGGCCGAGCGGGCCACCGAGCAGTTCAACGCCGCCCGCGAGAACACCCAACGGCTGCGCCGCGAGGTGGAGGTGCTCCAGGACCGCGCCGCGCGGGGGCAGGAGCGGGTCAACCGGCTCCGTGACGACCTCGGCACGCTCGCCGGGGCCCAGTACCGCGGCGGGGGAGTGGACCCCACCCTCGCCCTGCTGCTCTCACCCGACCCCGCGACCTACCTCGACCGGGCCGCGACCCTCGACCGGATCAGCAGCCGCGGCACCGCGCGCCTCGACGAACTGCGCAGCGCCCAGCGCTTCCTGGACCAGGAACGCTCCCGGGCCACCGACCGGCTCGGCCAGCTCGAGCGGGCCCGAACCACCCTCACCGCGCGCAAGAAGGCCGTACAGCGCAAGCTGATGGCGGCCGCGCGCCTGGTCAACTCGCTCTCCCCGGAGGAGCGGGCCCGGCTCGCCCGCCGCCTGGAGGCGCGCGCGTCCCGCTCCGGCCGCATGGTCGACATCCCCGACCTCGGCCCGCTCTCCGTACGCGCCGCGACGGCGGTGGCCGCCGCGCGCTCCGCCGTCGGCGCACCGTACGTCTGGGGCGCCACCGGCCCCGGCTCCTTCGACTGCTCGGGCCTGATGGTGTGGGCCTACCGTCAGGCGGGCGTGGGGCTGCCGCGCACCTCCCAGGCCCAGCTGCACGCCGGACGGCAGGTGCCGCTGAGCCAGGCGCGCCCCGGCGACCTGGTCATCTACCGCGGCGACGCCAGCCACGTCGGCATGTACGTGGGCGACGGCCAGGTCATCCACGCCCCCTACCCCGGCGCCCGGGTCCGCTACGACCCCGTCGCCATGCTGCCGGTCGCGGCGGTGACCCGGCCCACGTGACCGTCACCGCCGGGACCGTACGATCGGCGGCGTGGCCCCTTTCCGCTCGTCGACCCGCGCCGTGGCCGCCGCGCTGTGCTGTGCGGCGGTCCTCGCGGGCTGCGGGCCCGCGGACGAAGGGCGGCCCGGCGACGCGGCCGTCCGGCAGCTGCTGGAGCGGCGGGCGGACGCCGTACTGGACCACGACGAGAAGGCATACCTGGCCGATGTGACACCCGCCCGGCGCGCCGCCGAGCGGCAGGTCTACCGCAACCTCGCCGCGCTCCCGCTCGCCTCCTGGTCGTACCGGCTGCTCTCCGCCACCGGCGGCGACCGCGTGACGGCCCGCGTCCAGCTCCGCTACCGCCTCAAGGGCTACGACAGCGCGCCGATCACCACGCAGGAGGCCCTGCTGCTGCGCGCGGACGCCGACGGCCGTCCGCGGGTCGCCGGCGACGGCGATCCGGACGGCCAGCTCTGGGAACAGGGCCCGCTGCACGTCGTCCGAGGTGCCCGCAGCCTCGTCCTCGGCACCGGCGACCCGGCCTCGCTGAAGGGGTACGCCACCGACGCGGACCGCGCCGTCCCGCAGGTGCGCCGGGCCTGGGGGGACCAGGGATGGACCGGGCGGGTCATACTCGAAGTACCCTCCTCCCTGCGGGACATGGAGCAGCTGCTGGACGCCCCCGCGGGCACCTACGAGGGCATCGCGGCCGTCACCACCGGGGAGGCGGGCGGCCACGGCACCGCACCCGCCGGGCGGATCGTCGTCAACCCCGAGGCCTTCGCCGGACTGTCGCCCTTCGGCCGCCAGGCCGTGCTCACCCATGAGACCACCCATGTCGCCACGCGCGCCGCGACGGCCCCGGGCACCCCGCTGTGGCTCTCCGAGGGCTTCGCCGACTGGGTCGCCTACCGGGACTCCGGCCGTTCGGCGGCGAGCCTCGCACCGGAGCTGCGCCGGGACGTCACCGTCTCCGGGCCGCCCGGGCGCCTGCCGTCCGACGCCGACTTCGCGCCCGGGGCGGCCGCACCGGCCCAGGCGTACGAGGGCGCCTGGCTGGCCTGCCGGTTCATCGCCGCCACATGGGGCGCCGATCGGCTGATCGCGCTGTACCGTTCCGGTGCGGATCTGCGCGGCACGCTCGGCATCGGCGAGGACGCCTTCACGGCGCGCTGGCGGGCCTACGTGAAGGGGGAGTTGGCATGAGCGGCGGCGAGGACTTCACGCCGGAGGAGACCGCGCGGGGCAGGGCGCTGCGCCGCGCGCAAGTGCCGGCCCTGCTCGGCGGACGCCTCGCCGGGCTCGCGCTGCTGCTCGCTCTGGGACTGACCCCCGCGGGCGCGGCCCTCACCGGGCTGTTCGGCGACAGCCGGGCGCTGCGCGTCCTGGCCGGCGGCCTGCTGCTGGTACTCCTGCAGCAGGCGGTCACCCTGCCGTTCTCGGCCCGGGTCCGCGTCGTGCGGCGCCGCTTCGGGCTCGTCACCCAGGGCTGGGGCGGCTGGGCCGTCGACGTCCTGCGCGGGCTCCTCGTCTCGCTGCCGCTCGTGCTGGGCGCGCTGTACGGCTACTACGGCCTCGGCTGGGCCTGGGCCGCCCTGGGCGCCGTCGGCGGGGCCGTCGTGCTGTCCTGGCTCGCCCCGGTCGTCCTGGAACCCCTCTTCAACCGCTTCCGGCCGATGGAGGACGGGCCCCTGCGCGACGCGCTGCTGGCGCTGGCCGAGCGGGACGGGATCCCGGTGCGCGCGGTGCTCGTCGCCGACGCGTCCCGGAGGACGACCGCGCTCAACGCCTATGTCTCCGGCTTCGGGCGCACCCGGCGGATCGTCGCCTACGACACGCTCCTCGACACGGCCCCGGCGGCCGAGGTCGAACTCGTCGTCGCCCATGAACTGGGGCACGTCAAGCACCGCGACGTGCCGCGCGGCACCCTGCTCGGCGCGGTCGGCGCGGGGGCGGGGGTGTGCGTGCTCTCGGCGCTCATGTCCGTCTCGTCCTACGGCACGGGCGACCCGCGCGGGCTGTTCCTGCTGGCCGCGGTCGCCGCGGTGCTGTCGGCGTGTGCCGGGCCGTTCGGCTGCGCGCTGAGCCGGCGCGTGGAGCGGCGGGCGGACACGCACGCGCTGGAACTCACCCGGGACGCGGGGCGGTTCATCGCCATGCAGCGCCGGCTCACCGTCGCCAACGTCTCCGACCCCGATCCCCCGCTGCTGCTGCACGCCCTCTTCGGCACCCACCCCACCCCCGTCCAGCGCATCGCCGCCGCCCGGGCGTTCGGCTCCGCCGTGCCGTAGGGGGCCCAGGGCCTCTCCACGGCGCCGCCGGCGCGGAGACCGGCCGGGGAGCGCGGACTCAGCCGGAGAGGTCGGCCAGGGCCTCCGAGAGCCATTCGCGCTCCGCACGGCTCGTGGCGCGCGCGATGCGCAGCATGCCGCGGCGGAAGGGGTCGTCCGCCTCCTCCGCGCGCGGCGCCCTGCCGCGGTCGGGGAAGAAGCCGGCCGGGGTCTCCAGAAACTCCAGCCGCCGCCGCAGCACGGCGGCCTGGGCCGCCGCGTCGGGCAGATATCCGAGGAAGGCCAGTACCGCGAAGAAGCGGGTGGAGTCGGTGATCTCGATCGGCTTGGGGTCGCGGAGCCGGGCGAGCAGCCGGGCACGTCCGGTGTCGGTGAGCGAGAGCACGCGGCGCGGAGCGGCGCCGACGCCGGGCTCGGCGTGCTCGGAGACCAGTCCGGCCGCGGTGAGACGGTTGATGGCCGGGTAGAGCGCACCGTCGCTGACCGGGCGGACGTGGCCGTTGAGTGCGGCGATGCGCTCCTTGAGTTCGTAGCCGTGCAAGGGCTCCTCGTGCAGAAAACCCAGGATCGCCAGCTCCAGCACCGCTCGCCCCCACTTTCGATCATGCGTTCGGCATTGCCCGTGCGATCCCATCATGGTATCTCTCATCGAGGTACCGCGAAACGAGGTACCGAGATGAGTGCAGCCCGGGACCCACCGCGCACGCCTGGTCGGGCTCGCCGGCCCGGTCCGTCCGGCACCGCTCGCCGGGGGCACGCCTGCGCGGCTGCCCCTGGCCTACGCGCTGACCGGCACGACCGGGCTCGGGCCGACCGGGGTGACCGTGGCGACCGTGGCGCCGGCGGCGGCCGCCGGGCCGCGGTGCCCGGCCGTGCCGGCCGCCCTCACCAGGTCAGCAGCTTCTCGGCGTCCTGGCCCGGCTCGGGCGCAGGCGTCGCCGGAGCCTGGCGGACCGTCCTCGGGCGCCGTACGGAGGCCACCCACAGCCGGCGGCAGGCGATGACCGAGGCCGCGACCAGCAGGCCGTTGCGGAGCAGCAGCAGGGTGATGCCGAGGCCGGTGCTGCCGACGACGTCCGAGAAGCGCACCGGGAACTCGTACAGGGTCAGCACCGTCGCCACCAGCACCAGGGACGCGGGCAGCGCCATCACGCTGGCCCGCAGGGTCAGGCAGACCGCCGCCAGGCCGATCAGCCAGATCATGTACTGCGGGCTGATGACGCGGCTGGTCGTGGTGAACAGCAGCACGGCGGTGAAGGCGGCGTCGAAGGGCGTCTCGGGACCGTACGTCCGCGAGCGCAGCCGCCACAGCAGCAGCCAGGCGAAGGCGAGGGCGGTCAGCCCGAGCGCGATGTCGCTGACCAGGCCGACGTAGGGCCCGAGGAACTCCACGGAGCCGTAGTTGAGCAGCACCTGCCCCTGCCAGCCGTGGTGCCGGGCGATGTGGAAGACCAGGGAGCCCAGGGACTCCACCTCGGTGCCCCGTTCGCCCTGGAAGCGCAGGAAGGCGAAGGCCCCCGGCATCCACAGCCAGAATCCGAGCGCGAGGAGACCCGCCCCCGCCGCGGCCGCCGCCCAGATCCGGCGGTCCCGGACGCCGGCCAGCAGCAGCACCGGCCAGACCTTGAGCAGCGCCCCGAACGCGATCAGCGCGCCGGCGAGCCTGGGCCGGCGCACCGTCGCCAGGAGCGCGGCCACGGCGACGGCGGTGACCATCACGTCGTAGCGCGCGTAGGCGGTCGGTCCCAGCAGCGGCACGCCCAGCACCCAGACATAGGCGCCGGCCACCCGCCGCCCCTCGCCCCGCGAGCCGCGCAGCAGCAGCCCGAAGGTCAGGGCGTCGGCGGCGCAGGCGAGCCAGAAGAACGCGGTCGCGTAGCCGAGGAACGGCAGCAGGCCGGGGGAGAGCACCGCGAGCGCGGCGGCGGGCGGGTACTGCCAGGTGACATCGTGGTGCGGGAAGGTGCCGGAGCGCAGGACCTCGTACCAGCCGTGGTAGATCACCGAGACGTCGGTGGTCACGTCCAGCGGGGACAGGCTGAGCACCTTGAACACATAGAGCAGCAGCACGACCCTGGTGGCCACCCAGGCAAGGACCGGCCCGACCGGGAGCCGCTTGCCGCTGTCGCCTGCCATGTCCACCTCGTCGAATCGGTTCTGCTGTGATGATGCACGATGCCGGTCTCACCCGTGGACAGGCGTGTGGAGCTTAGACGCGCGGGAGACCGAGGTCGGTTGCCACGGGCCGCACCGGATACCCTCGGCGGCGTATGGACAAGACCTTGATCGTCACCAACGACTTCCCGCCACGCCCCGGCGGCATCCAGGCGTTCGTGCACAGCATGGCGCTGCGCCTCGATCCCGGCCGGGTGGTGGTGTACGCGTCGACCTGGCGGGACGGCTCCGAGGTCGCCGCCTTCGACGCCGAGCAGCCCTTCCCGGTCGTACGCGATCGTACGTCGATGCTGCTGCCGACCCCGAGGGTGACCCGGCGCGCCGCCGCGCTGCTGCGCGAACACGGCTGCACGTCGGTGTGGTTCGGGGCGGCCGCGCCGCTCGGGCTGATGGCGCCCGCGCTGCGGAAGGCGGGGGCGCGGCGGCTGGTGGCGACGACCCACGGGCACGAGGCGGGGTGGGCGCAGCTGCCCGCGAGTCGCACGCTGCTGCGGCGGATCGGCGAGGGCACCGACACGATCACCTATCTGGGGGAGTACACCCGGTCCCGGATCGCCCGGGCGCTCACGCCCGCAGCCGCCTCGCGCATGGTGCAGCTGCCGCCCGGCGTGGACGAGAAGACCTTCCACCCCGCCTCCGGCGGTGCGGCCGTGCGTGCCCGGCTGGGGCTGACCGACCGGCCGGTGGTCGTCTGTGTCTCCCGGCTGGTGCCCCGCAAGGGCCAGGACACCCTCATCCAGGCGATGCCGCTGATCCTGGCCGCCCAGCCCGACGCGGTCCTGCTGATCGTGGGCGGCGGCCCGTACGCGGACGACCTGAAGCGGCTCGCCGAGCGGACCGGGGTGGCGGACTCGGTGCGGTTCACCGGGGCGGTGCCCTGGGAGGAGCTGCCCGCGCACTTCGGCGCCGGTGACGTCTTCGCCATGCCGTGCCGTACGCGGCGCGGCGGCCTGGACGTGGAGGGCCTCGGCATCGTCTACCTGGAGGCCTCGGCCACCGGGCTGCCGGTCGTCGCGGGCGACTCCGGCGGCGCTCCGGACGCCGTGCTGGACGGTGAGACCGGCTGGGTGGTGCGCGGCGGGGAGCCCGGAGAGGCCGCCGAGCGGATCGTGGCCCTGCTGGACGACGCGGAGCTGCGGCGCCGGATGGGCGAGCGCGGGCGCAAGTGGGTCGAGGACGCCTGGCGGTGGGATCTGCTCGCCGAGCGGCTGAAGGCCCTCTTGTAGAAGACCATGGGCGCACGGTATGGGCGGAATCCGCTATTCCGCCCATGATGCCTCCATGACAGCAAATCTGACGCGTCGTCACATTCTGGGTCTCGCGGCCCTCCAGACGGCCGCTCTGACGGGTGTCACCCGCATCGGTCTCTCCCCGGCCGCGGCCGCGGACCGCGAACCGGCCGACTACGCCCCGGCCGTCGTCATCGGCTCCGGATACGGAGGCGCGGTGGCGGCGTTACGCCTGGCCGAGGCGGGCGTGAGAACCCTCGTACTGGAGATGGGGCGGGCGTGGGACACGCCGGCCTCCGACGGCAAGGTCTTCTGCAGCACCGCCTCGCCGGACCGGCGTTCGATGTGGTTCCGCACCCGCACCGCGGCACCCCTGGCCAGCTTCCTCTGGCTCGACGTGGTCAACAAGGACATCACCCCGTACCCCGGTGTCCTGGACCGCGTCGACCACCCCGGCATGTCCGTCTACGTCGGCCGCGGCGTCGGCGGCGGCTCACTCGTCAACGGCGGCATGGCGGTGACCCCGAACCGGGCCTACTTCCAGGAGGTCCTCCCGCAGGTCGACGCGGACGCCATGTACGGGACATGGTTCCCGCTCGCCAACCGGATGCTGGGTGTCAACACCATCGCGCCCGACTGGTTCGAGAGCACCGAGTGGTATCAGTTCACCCGCGTCTCCCGCGCCCAGGCCGCCAAGGCCGGGCTCGCCACCACCTTCGTGCCCAACGTGTACGACTTCGGCTACATGCAGCGCGAGGCCGCGGGCACCGCCACCAAGTCGGCTCTGGCCCAGGAGGTCATCTACGGCAACAACTTCGGCAAGCGCAGCCTCGACAAGACCTACCTGGCCGCCGCGCTCGGCACCGGCAACGTCACCATCGAGACGCTCAGCCGCGTGAAGGCGATCCGCCGGAACGCCGACGGCACCTATGTGCTGACGGTGGCCCAGACCGACCTCACCGGCGCCGTCGTCTCCACCCGCGAGGTCGGCTGCCGCAGGCTGTTCCTCGCCGCCGGCAGTCTCGGCACCACCGAACTGCTGCTGCGCGCCCGGGAGACCGGCGCCCTGCCCGACCTCAGCACCGCCGTCGGCAAGGGCTGGGCGGGCAACGGCAACATCATGCTGGGCCGCGCCAACTACCTGTGGAACCCCACCGGAGCCCGCCAGTCGACCATCCCCGTGATGGGCATCAACGACTGGAACAACCCGGCCAATCCGGTCTTCGCCGAGATCGCGCCGCTCCCCACCGGCCTCGAGACCTGGGTCAGCCTCTACCTCGCCATCACCAGGAACCCGGAGCGGGGCGCCTTCGTCTACGACCCCGCGACCGACGCGGCCGTGCTCGACTGGACCCGTTCGCAGAACCAGCCCTCGGTCGCCTCCGCCAAGGCCCTGTTCGACCGGATCAACCGGGCCAACGCCACCATCTACCGCTACGACCTGTTCGGCGACACCCGCGCCTTTGCCGACGACTTCTGCTACCACCCGCTCGGCGGCTGCGTCCTCGGCAGCGCCACCGACGTCTACGGCCGCGCGAAGGGCTACGACGGCCTGTACGTCGTCGACGGCTCGCTCGTCCCGGGCTCCATCGGGGTCAACCCGTTCGTCACCATCACCGCCCTGGCCGAGCGCACCATGGCCAGAGTCCTGGCACAGGACGGCGTCACCTAGGAACACCGGTGGCCGCCGTCCGCGCGAGGCGAACGGCGGCCACCGCCGG
Organism: Streptomyces sp. NPDC026673; assembly: GCF_040638135.1. Classification (NCBI taxonomy): domain Bacteria; kingdom Bacillati; phylum Actinomycetota; class Actinomycetes; order Kitasatosporales; family Streptomycetaceae; genus Streptomyces; species Streptomyces sp. NPDC026673. Next base: position 50,063 of record NZ_JBEZXR010000033.1, read on the forward strand.
CGAGAACCCGTCAGGGACGGCTCACTTGGCGTAGATCTCGGCGATCTCGTCCGCGTAGTCCCGCAGCACCACGTTGCGCTTCAGCTTCAGCGACGGCGTCACGTGCCCGGACTCCTCCGTGAACTGCGCCGCCAGGATCCGGAACTTCTTCACCGACTCCGCCTTGGACACCGCGGCGTTGCCGTCGTCGATCGCCGACTGCACCTCGGCCAGCAGCTCCGGGTCCTCGCGCAGCTCCGCGACGCCGCGGCCGGTCTTGCCGTGCTGCTCGGCCCAGCGGGGCAGGAACTCCTCGTCCAGGGTGACCAGCGCGCCGATGAAGGGCTTGCCGTCGCCGACCACCATGCACTCGGCGATCAGCGCGTGGGCGCGGATCCGGTCCTCGATCACCGCGGGGGCGACGTTCTTGCCGCCCGCCGTCACGATGATCTCCTTCTTGCGGCCGGTGATGGTGATGTAGCCGTCCTCGTCCAGCGTTCCGATGTCGCCGGTGTGGAACCAGCCGTCGGTGACGGCCTCGGCGGTGGCCGCCTCGTTGTTCCAGTAGCCCGAGAACAGGTGCTCGCCGTGGAGCAGGACCTCGCCGTCGTCGGCGATGCGGACCGTGGAACCCGGCAGCGGCTGGCCGACGGTGCCGATCTTCGTACGGTCCCAGGGGTTGAAGGCGGTCGCCGCACAGGACTCGGTGAGCCCGTAGCCCTCCAGGACGGTGAAGCCGATGCCGCGGTAGAAGTGGCCCAGCCGTTCGCCGAGCGGGGCGCCGCCGGAGATCGAGTACTCGGCGCGGCCGCCGAGCACGGCGCGCAGCTTGCTGTAGACCAGCCGGTCGAACACCTTGTGCTTGAACTTCAGGCCCAGTGAGGGACCGCTGGCCGAGTCCAGCGCGCGGCTGTACTCGATGGCCACGTCGGTGGCCTTGTCGAAGATCTTCCCCTTGCCGCCGGCCTGCGCCTGGGCGCGCGCGGAGTTGTAGACCTTCTCGAAGACGCGCGGCACGCCCAGCAGCAGGGTCGGCTGGAAGGCGGCCAGCTCACCCGTGAGGTTCTTGACGTCGCCGACGTGCCCGAGCTTGATCGGCGCCATGACGCTGGCCACCTCGACCAGCCGGCCGAAGACGTGCGCGAGCGGCAGGAAGAGCAGGATCGAGGAGTCGCCGGTGCGGAAGAGCGGCTTCAGACGCTCGACGACGTTGCCGCACTCGGCGAAGAACGCGCGGTGCGTGAGGACGCAGCCCTTCGGGCGGCCGGTGGTGCCGGAGGTGTAGACGATGGTGGCCGGGGAGTCGGCCTTGGCGTGGGCGCCGCGCTCGTCCACCGTCGCCTCGGCGACGTCCGTGCCCGCCGCGCCGAGGGTCTCGACCGCGCCCGCCTCGATCCGCCAGACGTGCTTCAGCTGCGGCAGGCGGTCGCGCACCGACTCCACGGACTTCTCGTGGACCTCGGTCTCCACGACGGCCGCGACCGCACCGGAGTCGCCGAGGATCCACTCGATCTGCTCGGCCGACGAGGTCTCGTAGACCGGGACGGTGACCGCGCCCGCGCTCCAGATGGCGAAGTCGAACAGCGTCCACTCGTAGCGGGTCCGCGAGATCAGGGCCACCCGGTCGCCGGGCTGCACGCCCGAGGCGATCAGGCCCTTGGCGGCGGCGCGGACCTCGGCGAGGAACGCGGTCGCGGTGACGTCCGCCCACTCACCGGTCGAGGTCTTCCGGGCGAGGACGGGAACATCGGGGTGCTGAGCGGCGTTGCGGCGGATGAGATCCGTCAGATTGCCGTCCGCAGGGACCTCGTAGAGAGCCGGAAGGCTGAACTCGCGCAAAACTGCTGCTCCTCATCGGCGCCGGCGGCGGTGCTGGCTGCGTCCACTGCATGGTTGAGCGTGGAACGGACGGCCTGGACGTTACCCACCGGTAAAGCTTCTGCGGTAGGGGGTGCCGTGTAGATGTTTTGTGTGTCACATCGTCGTCACACGCCGGGTGCCCGCCGCGGCACAGTGCGGATCCACTGGTCGGAAGCCTAGTCGAGGCCCCGGGTGACCCGCAGGTAACAAGGGCCCCGGTGCGCCCTCCCCAACCCCGCCCGGCGCGTCCTAGAGTGATCGTCATGCGGGTCCATGTCGTCAGCGACGTCCACGGTGCCTCCGAAGCCCTCGCCAGGGCCGGGGAGGGGGCGGACGCGCTGATCTGTCTGGGGGACCTGATCCTCTTCCTCGACTACGCCGACCACTCGCGGGGGATCTTCCCGGACCTCTTCGGCGCCGAGAACGCCTCCCGCATGGTCGGGTTGCGCACCGCCCTGCGGTGGGACGAGGCCCGGGCCCTCGACCGCGAGCTGTGGGAGGGGCTCGGCACCGACCGGCGCACCGCCATCGAGTCCGCCGTGCGCCGGCAGTACGCCGAGCTGTTCGCCGCCTTCCCCGAGCCGACGTACGCCACCTACGGCAACGTCGACATCCCCGCGCTCTGGCCTGAGTACGCCAGGCCCGGCACCACGGTGCTCGACGGCACCACCGCGGAGATCGGCGGCCTGGTCTTCGGCTTCGTCGGCGGCGGGCTGCGCACGCCCTACCGCACCCCGTACGAGATCGACGACGAGACCTACGCCGCCAAGGTGGCGGCCCTCGGCGAGGTCGACGTGCTGTGCTCGCACATCCCGCCCGCCGTCCCCGAGCTCTGCTACGACACCGTCGCCCGGCGCCTCGAACGCGGCAGCGAGGCACTGCTCGACGCGATCCGCCGGGTGCGCCCCAAGTACGCGCTGTTCGGCCATGTCCACCAGCCGCTGGTGCGGCGGATGCGCCTCGGGGCGACCGAATGCGTGAACGTCGGCCACTTCAACTCCACCCGCACACCATGGGCGCTCCAGTGGTGACCGCCCCGGCGGTCTCGGGCCGCCCGACCAGGCGGTAGCCTTCACCAGCAGACCACCACAGCAGGTACACGACGCGACGTCCCGGAGGGGCCACGGCGATGGCGGAACACACCAGGTCGAGTATCACGATCGACGCGGCCCCGGCCGATGTCATGGGCGTCATCGCCGACTTCGCCCGGTACCCGGAATGGACCGGCGAGGTGAAGGAGGCCGAGATCCTCTCCGCCGCCGGCGACGGCCGCGCCGAGCAGGTCAGGCTCCTCCTGGACGCGGGCGCCATCAAGGACGACCACACCCTCGCCTACACCTGGGTCGGCGACAACGAGGTCCGCTGGACGCTGGTCAAGTCGCAGATGCTGCGCACCCTGGACGGCGCCTACATCCTGGCCCCGCTCGAGGACGGCAAGCGCACCGAGGTCACCTACCAGCTGACCGTCGACGTCAAGATCCCCATGCTCGGCATGATCAAGCGCAAGGCCGAGAAGGTCATCATCGACCGCGCCCTCGCCGGGCTGAAGAAGCGCGTCGAGTCCCAGGGCTGACGTGCGCACGGTTCTGGTCACCGGTACGGGCGGCGCCGGACGCACGACGGTCGCCGCCGCCACGGCGGTGGCCGCCGTCGCGCCCGGGCGGCGCGTGCTGGTCCTGTCCGCGGACCGCGACGCGTCCCTGGAGCGGGCGCTGGACCTGCCCCCGGCCGCGCCGGGCGCCGGGACCCCGGAGGCCGGCGCGGCCCCCGTGCCCGTGGCGTCCGTTCCCGGTCTGTGGGCCGCGCGCATCGACGCGGCGGCCGCCTTCCGGGCCGACGCCGGGGCCGTCCAACAGCGCCTGGGCTCCCTGCTCGACCTGCTGGGCGCGGCGCCGCTGGACCCGGAGGAACTGACCGAACTCCCCGGCGCAGAGGCGTTCGCGCTGCTGCGCGCCCTGCGGGACACCGCCGGCGGCTGGGACCTCGTCGTCGTCGACCTCCCGCCGGTCCACGAGGCCCTCGCCGCCCTCGCGCTCCCCGCGCAACTACGCCGGTACATCACCCGGCTGGTGCCCCAGGAGCGGCAGGCCGCCCGCGCCCTGCGCCCGGTCCTCGCCCAGCTCGCCGGCGTGCCCGCGCCCGGCGCCTGGGCGTACGAGGCCGCCGCCCGCGCCGACCGGGAACTCGCCGCCGCCCAGGCCGTGATCGAGGACGCCGCCACGACCGTCCGGCTGGTCGTCGCGCCGGGCACGCATGCCGCCGACGCCGTGCGCCGGGCCCGTACCGGGCTGGCCCTGTACGGCCACCGCCTCGAGGCCGTGGTCGCCAACCGCCTGCTGCCCGCCGAGTCCCCCGACCCCTGGCTCGCCGAACTGGCGGGCCACCGGCGCAAGGAACTGCGCGCCCTGCGCGCGGAGCTGGCCGGGACGCCCACCGAGCTCCACGAACTCCCGCACCTCGGCCGCGAACCGCACGGCGCCGGGGACCTCGACCGGCTCGCCGCCCGGCCGCCCGCGGACGTGCGGGAGGGCCCCGCCACGCCGCCGTGGACCACCGAGGACCGGCTCGCCGCCGAGGGCCACTTCCTGTGGCGGCTGCCGCTGCCCGGCGCGACACGCGACACCGTCGACCTCGTGCGCCGCGGCGACGAACTCGTCGTCGACGCCGAGGGGTACCGCCGCATCCTCCCGCTGCCCTCCGCGCTGCGCCGCTGCACCGTGGCCGGAGCCGCGCTCCGCGACGGTGCGCTGCAGGTCCGATTCGCCCCGGATCCCGGTCTTTGGCCCCGCTGACACCTGAAAGCGGTGCCCCCGTTCGGGTACCGTCGTGGGTACCAAGCCGGAGCCTTACGGAGCCACCATGAGCGAATCCACGGACCGCGCGGACCGCCCCGACACCGATTCCGACGCCTGGGCCAAGGCGAGCGCGGAGGACATCGCGGCGGAGAACGCCCGCCGGCGGCAGCAGGGCGGACAGGCCCCCGGCAGCGCCGGTGAGGAACTGCGCCGTCTCGCCGAAGCCGTCGCAGACCGGATCTCCCTGCTGCGCAGCCCCGCCGCCGAGATGGCGGCACAAGGGCTGATCGCCCAGGTCAAGCAGGCAGTAGAGCCGATCGTCGAACGCAACCCCGAGGTCTTCGACCATCTCGCCGCCGCCGGTGCCGAGATCCTCGCCGCCTACCGAGCCGCCGTCAGCGGGCAGGAGCGCCGCTGGACCTCCGGCGGCGACACACCGTCCAGCGAACGCATCGACCTGGACTGAAACGGCGCGACACGGACCCGGCACGGAACATCGGGCCCGAACAGGGCGCAGGTCGCCCTCCGGTACGGTTGGACGCAGCGGGGCTCGACCGAATACTGAGGGATACATGGGACTCACCATCGGCGTCGACATCGGCGGCACGAAGATCGCGGCCGGGGTGGTCGACGAGGAAGGCGCGATTCTCGAGATCGTCAAGGTGCCGACCCCGCAGACCTCCGAGGGCGTCGTCGACGCCATCGCGAGCGCGGTGCACGACGTCAGCGCCAACCACACGGTCGAGGCGGTCGGCATCGGGGCCGCGGGCTACGTCGACGACAAGCGCGCCACCGTGCTCTTCGCGCCCAACATCCGGTGGCGCCACGAGCCGCTGAAGGACAAGGTCGAGCAGCGCGTCGGCCTGCCCGTCGTCGTCGAGAACGACGCCAACGCCGCCGCCTGGGGCGAGTACCGCTTCGGCGCCGGCGCGGGCCACGAGGACGTCATCTGCATCACCCTGGGAACCGGGCTCGGCGGCGGCATCATCATCGGCAACAAGCTGCGCCGCGGCCGCTTCGGCGTGGCCGGCGAGTTCGGCCACATCCGCATGGTGCCGGACGGCCTGCTGTGCGGCTGCGGCAGCCAGGGCTGCTGGGAGCAGTACGCCTCCGGCCGGGCGCTGGTGCGGTACGCCAAGCAGCGTGCCGTCGCCCAGCCGGAGAACGCCGCGCTGCTGCTGTCGCTCGGCGACGGCACGCCCGACGGCATCCAGGGCCAGCACATCAGCCGGGCCGCGCGCGACGGCGACAAGGTCGCCATCGACTCCTTCCGCGAACTGGCCCGCTGGGCCGGCGCCGGACTCGCCGACCTGGCCTCGCTCTTCGACCCCTCCGCCTTTATCGTCGGCGGCGGCGTCTCCGACGAGGGCGAGCTGGTGCTCGAGCCCATCCGCAAGTCCTTCCGCCGCTGGCTGGTCGGCGGTCAGTACCGGCCGCACGCCCAGGTCCTCGCCGCCCAGCTCGGCGGCAAGGCCGGCCTCGTCGGCGCGGCCGACCTCGCCCGCCAGGGTTAGGCCCGGCGGTCACCCGCCCGGCACCGGTGCCCCCGTCACTCCCGTACAGGAGCGACGGGGGCACCCGGCTTCCCGGCCGGGCCCGCGCCACCCACCGCGCGACCGCGCCGCCGCTACAGTGAGCCCGTGAGCGAGGGCCCGCTGCCGGATCTGCCGGCGTCCCGTACCGAGCCGGACGGCTCCGCCGTCATCCGCGTGCTGAGCTACAACATCCGCTCCATGCGGGACGACACCGCCGCGCTCGCCCGGGTGATCCGCGCCTGCGCCCCCGACATCGCGCTGATCCAGGAGGCCCCGCGCTTCTTCCGCTGGCGCAAGGCCGTCGCCCGGCTCGCCCGCACCACCGGCCTGGTCACGGTGACCGGCGGGGCCACCGCCACCGGCCCGCTGGTGCTCTCGTCCCTGCGGGTGCACGCGGAGCGCACCGAGGACGTCCTGCTGCCCCACACGCCCGGCCTGCACCGGCGCGGCTTCGCCACCGCCGTCGTCCGCGTGGGCGGCGCCCGGCTGTCCGTCCTCAGCTGCCACCTCTCGCTCCAGGCCCGCGAGCGCTACGACCAGGGCGGCATGCTGCTGGACCGGGTCGCCGCCATGGGCGAGCCGTACGCGATCGTGGGCGGCGACCTCAACGACCGCCCGCACGGCCGCACCTTCCGCCGGCTCGCCGGCGGTCTGCAGGACGCCTGGGCGGCCCGGCCCTGGGGCGGCGAGTACACCTCCACCCCGCAGGACCCGCACCAGCGGATCGACGCGATCTTCACGACCCCGGGCGTCGAGGTGCTCGGCTGCGGGGTCCCGCACGGACTGCCCGGCGTCACCCCGGACGACCTGAGGGCGGCCACGGACCACCTCCCGGTCCTGGCCGCCCTCAGGGTGCCCGCGTCCGCCTGACGGCGGGACGCTCAGGGGCGCTGTTTCGCGCGGTCGGTGATCGCCCAGCGGTCGAGATAGGAGAACTGGACGAACGTCCGGCTCCCGGAGGTGCGGACGTCCCTGTAACCGAGGAACTCGTACGTCTCGGCGTCGAAGACGAAGTTGCTGCCGAAGCCGGCGTGGAACCCCGTCGGATCGTCGAAGACGATCGCCACGCCCGTCCTGCCCTTGGCGTCCTTCCGCCCGGGGACGGCCCTGACCCCCGGAATCAGCGACAGCGCCTCGAAGGCGGCCGGCCGCAGGCCGACCGGCATGATCGGCACGAGCTTCAGCAGGCCCGCGAGGGCGAACTCGATGTTGGACCACTCGATCGGGGTGATCCCGTCCATCGACTTCCTGTGGTGCGCGTACCGGCTCCGTACCGCCGCGATCAGCTTCTCGGGATCGGTCGGCAGCTTCTTGAGCACCGTCCAGTCCTGGGGCGGCCAGGTGGACACCGACTCGACGTGCGGGTCGTCCAGGATGGCGGCGTCCTTGTCCGGGTCGGACCACCAGCCCTTCCCGAGCTCCATGATCCACGAAGGCCGGGAGCCGTCGACGGACCGCCAGATCTCGTCGACGTACGTCTTGACCCGGCCGGTGCCCTGCTCGGTCTCCTTGATGATCTCCCTGGTGTAGATGAACTGGTCGTCGCGGGGCGCCACGACCCGCCCCCTCTCGTTCCGCCGCTCGCGCGCGGCGGCGCCGTTGAGGACGGTCGCCGCGCTGACGGCACGCATCCGCGGCGGATCCTTCCGCTCCGGCTTCTCCTCCCGTACCGCGACCAGCGTCACCGCGCCCGCCGCCGCGGCGGCCGTCGCCGTGACCGCGAACCGCAGCAACGGGCGACGGCCCAGCGCCGGGGAGGCGGGACGGGTGGCGGGTGCGGAGTTCATGACGGTGAACAGGCGGGTGCGGGCGCGATGACGCGCCTGGTCGGTCAGGGGGGTGGCGCCCGCGTCCCACTCCCTCAGGGCGGCGAGGTCGTGCGCCTCGCCGGGCTCGTGCAGCTCGTTCATGACCGGGATTCCTCTCGGAAGGCTGTCGGATCGGAACCGCCCAACGCCTCGCGCACCTTGCTGCGAGCCCGGCTGAGCCGTGACCTGACCGTTCCCACGGGCACCCCCAGCGCCTGCGCCGCCTCCTCGTAGCTGAGGTCGGCCCAGGCCACCAGCAGCAGCACGTCCCGGTTGCGGGCCGGGAGCCGGGCCAGCGCGCCGGCCAGCTCACGGCGTACGCCCTGGGCGCTGACCCGCGCGGCCACCCGCTCCGCGAGGGCCTCGCCCTGGCCGGCCGCCTCATCCGCGGGCGGCAGCTGGGCGAGCGCACGGAAGCGCCGCGCCTCGGCGCGACGGTGCCGTCCCACGAGGTTGGTGGCGATGCCGAACAGCCACGGGCGGGCGTCGCCGCGCTCGGTGTTGTACCGGTGGCGCTGCTGGAAGGCGATGGCGAAGGTGTCGGCCATCAGGTCGTCCGCCGCCTCGGTGCCGAGACGGCGCGCCGCGTAGCGGTGCACCGTCCCGGCATGGCGGTCGAACAGCACGGCGAAGGTCTCGGGCTCGTCCCAGGACCGTTCGATCACCGAGGCGTCACTTTTCTGCCCCACCCTGACGCCTGGTTCCACGGTCACCGGGGCTCCTTTCGTCCATACGACACTCCGAAGACTTGGGCTTTCACCCGTACTTCGCCGTATCGCGGATCCGGGTTCCACAACCCGGGGAGCCCGTCAGACGACGGCGCCGCCGCCCGGCAGCTCGTCGTCCTCGTCGCCGCCCGGACGCATGCGCGTCACCAGGGTGGCGAAGCCGCCGAGGAAGCCGCCGATGCCCACGGTGAGGGCCCACCACGGCATCGGCTCCTGGAAGAGGACGAAACCGAAGATCAGCAGCGGCCCGCCCAGCGCGCCGAGCCAGGCGAACTTCGTCGTCACGTCCGCCTCCGGCAGCGGCGGCGGCTCGGGCGGCACATAGTGCCCCTCGTCCTCGTCCTGGTCCAGCTCGTAGTCACGCGGACCGGAGAGCACGGGATGCAGGACGATGCGCGTCGCGTTCGTCGCGGGCGGAAGCGCGGCCGGGTCGGTCGCGCCCTCGTCGTCGCGGTCCCTGTCACCCTTGCCGTCGGGATCCACGGCGGCCTGCTTCGCGGCGCCCTCGTCCGCCTCCGGGACGTCCTCGGCCGCCGGCCAGGAACCCGTCCCGGGCGCCGGGTCGCTGTCGTACGCCGCGACGAGCTGGGCCCACGCGGTCTCCTCGTCGAGCGGCGCGCGCTCCGGCTCACCGCCCTCGGGGACCTGGCGGCGCTCCTCCTCGTGCTCACCCACGGGCCGCGTCCTCCTTCTCCGCCTGCTCTCCCGCGTCGGAGAGACGCTCGACGAAGGCGTACGACTGCTCGAAGATCGTCTCCGCGTCATGGTCCAACGTCGCGACGTGGTAGCTGCGTTCCAGCACCGTCTCCGTGACGTCCGCCGACGACACCCGGCTCAGCACGACCGCCGAGTTCGACGGGTGCACGACGTGGTCGACCCGGCTGTGCAGCAGCAGGAGCGGCTGCGTCACCTGGGGGAGCTCATGCCGCACCAGCTTCCAGAGACGGCTCAGCGAGTGCACCGCGTGCAGCGGGGTCCGGTCGTAGCCGATCTCCGCCGAGCCCTCCTTCGCGATGTCGCTCGCGATGCCCGGCACCGAGGGCACGAAGTGCCGCAGCAGGGGGACGGCCTTCAGCTGGTGGCTGTCGGCCTTGACCGAGGGGTTGACCAGGGCGATGCCGCTGATCGCGCTGCCGTGCCGGGCGGCCAGGCGCAACGTCAGGGCTCCGCCCATCGACATTCCGAAGACAAACACGCGGTCACAGCGTTCGGAGAGCGCGCGGAATTCCCGGTCCGCCTCCGCGTACCAGTCCTCCCAGCCGGTGAGCTGCATGTCCTGCCAGCGCGTGCCGTGCCCCGGCAGCAGCGGTACGGACACGGTCAGGCCCCGCTCGGCGAGATACTCGGCCCACGGCCGCATGGACTGCGGTGTACCGGTGAATCCGTGGCACAACAGGACACCGATCCCGCCGCCGTCGTGGCGGTACGGCTCGGCTCCGGGCATCAGCGGCACCGTAGTCTCCCGTTCGGTGGAATGCGCGAAAAGCGATACCTCACAGTACGCGGACGGCCGACACCGGGGGAGAGCACCGGCGGATCTGGCGTTAAGGTCTTCCCGTCAGACACAGGAGGTCATCGGTTGTTGTACGGCGTGATGAAGGTCGCCATCGGCCAGCCCCTGCGAGCCGCGTTCCGGCCGTGGGTGGAGGGGCTGGAGCACATCCCCAGGCAGGGGCCGGCGATCCTGGCGAGCAACCACCTGTCCTTCTCGGACTCCTTCTTCCTGCCCGCCGTGCTCGACCGCAAGGTGACGTTCATCGCCAAGGCGGAGTACTTCACCACGCCCGGCATCAAGGGAAAGCTCACCGCGGCCTTCTTCAAGGGCGTCGGCCAGCTCCCGGTGGACCGCTCCGGCGCCCGGGGCGCCGGGGAGGCGGCCATCAGCAGCGGGATAAAGGTCATCGAGTCCGGTGAGCTCTTCGGCATCTACCCCGAGGGCACCCGCTCACCCGACGGCCGCCTCTACCGCGGCAAGCCCGGCGGCCTGGCCCGCATCGCGCTGGCCACCGGCGCGCCCGTGATCCCGGTCGCCATGATCGACACGGAGAAGATCCAGCCGCCCGGCAAGGTCATGCCCAAGCTGATGCGTCCCGGCATCCGGATCGGCAAGCCGCTGGACTTCAGCCGCTACATGGGCATGGAGCACGACCGCTTCATCCTGCGCTCGGTCACCGACGAGGTGATGTACGAGATCATGAAGCTCTCCGGCCAGGAGTACGTGGACATCTACGCGACCGCCGCCAAGCGGCAGATCGCGGAGGCGGCGAAGAAGCAGCAGCAGAGCGAGGCATAACCGGGGAAACGGGGGGCGGCCCATGGCCGGGGAAAAGGGCGGGGAGAGACCCGGCGGGAGAACCGCGGGGCGGCCGCAGCGCGTCACGCGGATGTCGGTCGAGCAGCCGCTGTGGCGCGCCCTGACCGGCTACCGAATGCTGACCGCGGCCTACGCCATCGGGCTCTACGCCCTCGCCTACGACGAACACGAGTACCCGCTGGCGGGCGCCGCCTACATGGCCGTTCTCGCCCTGTGGACGCTGGCCACGGTCGGCAAGGTCAGTTCGCCGCAGCGCTGCACCAGAGCCTTCCTCTTCACCGACCTCGGCATCGCCCTGACCGGCATCGTCATCACCCCGCTCGTCGAGTCCCACCAGCGCATCCTCGACGGCGGCCCCACCCTGCCGTCCATATGGACCGCCGGCTCGGTGCTCGCCTTCGCCATCAAGGGCGGCTGGCGCTGGGCCGCCGCCGCCTCCTGCCTGGTGGGCGCCGCCAACATCGTCGAACGGGGAGCGGCGGCCCGCGACACCCTCCACAACGTGCTCCTGGTGGCCATCGCCAGCATCGCCATCGGTTACGTCGTCGAGGTCGCCCGGGCCAGCGAGCGCACCCTCGCCCGCGCCCTGCAGATCGAGGCCGCCACCCGCGAGCGGGAACGGCTGGCCCGCGACATCCACGACAGCGTCCTGCAGGTGCTCGCCATGGTGCATCGGCGCGGCGCCGAGATCGGCGGCGAGGCCGAGGCCCTGGGCCGCATGGCGGGCGAGCAGGAGGCCGCGCTGCGAGCGCTGGTCACCGACGGCGCCGCCGCGCTGCCGTCTCCGCGCGGCGACGAGGACCACGACGAGGACGCACCCCGCGACCTGCGCGCGCTGCTCGCCCCGTACGGCAGCCCCCGGGTCACCGTCTCCGTGCCCGGCACCCCCGTCCTCGTCCCGCCCCCGGCCGCGCGCGAACTCGCCGCCGCCGTGGGCGCCGCCCTGGAGAACGTCCGCCGGCACGCCGGTGAGGACGCCCACGCCTGGATCCTGGTCGAGGACGAACCCGAGGCCGTGCTGGTCAGCGTCCGCGACGACGGCCCCGGCATCCCGGAGGGCCGCCTCGCCGCCGCCGAGGCCGAGGGCCGCCTCGGGGTCGCCCAGTCCATCCGCGGCCGGCTGCGGGACCTCGGCGGCACCGCGGAACTGGTGTCGGTGCCGGGGCAGGGGACAGAAGTCGAGTTGAGGCTCGCGAAATGAGGGAGGAGATTGGGGTCATGGCCGTGAAGGTGATGGTGGTCGACGACCACCCGATGTGGCGGGACGCGGTCGCCCGCGACCTCACCGAGGCCGGCTACGTGGTGGTCGCCACCGCCGGCGACGGTCCGGAGGCGGTGCGGCGTGCCAAGGCGGCTATGCCCGAGGTGCTCGTACTCGACCTCAACCTCCCGGGCCTGTCCGGCGTCCAGGTCTGCAAGGACGTCATCGCCGACAACCCGGCCCTGCGGGTTCTGGTGCTCTCGGCGAGCGGCGAGCACGAGGACGTCCTGGAGGCCGTCAAGTCCGGCGCCACCGGTTACCTCCTGAAGTCGGCCGGCCGCGAGGAACTCCTCGACGCCGTCCGGCGCACCGCCGTCGGCGACCCCGTCTTCACCCCCGGCCTCGCCGGACTCGTCCTCGGCGAGTACCGCCGCCTCGCCTCCGACCCGGCGCCCTCCGCGGCCGACACCCCGGAGGCGCCCCGCCTCACGGACCGCGAGACCGAGGTCCTGCGGCTCGTCGCCAAGGGCCTCAGCTACAAGCAGATCGCCGAGCGCCTGGTCATCTCCCACCGCACCGTCCAGAACCACGTCCAGAACACCCTCGGCAAGCTCCAGCTCCACAACCGCGTCGAGCTCGTCCGCTACGCCATCGAACGCGGACTGGACGAGGAGTAGGCCCGCCCGGCCCGGCCCGGCCCGGCCCGGCCCGGCACCGCCCCGGGGGGCGCGCCCCGTTCCACGGCGCGCGCCGCCCGGAAGGGTGAACTCGGGGAGCCAACATCCCCGCGGATCAAGGGATTTCACCGAACGGCCCATCCCATCTGTGACGCCGGTCACGCTAGCGTCTTCGGCGCAGGCAAAAGGTGCGAACGGGAAGGGATGGATCATGCGAGTTGGCGTGCTGACCGGCGGCGGAGACTGCCCCGGGCTCAACGCGGTCATCCGTGCCATCGTGCGCAAGGGTGTCCAGCAGTACGGATACGAGTTCACCGGTTTCAGGGACGGCTGGCACGGCCCCCTCGAGGGCGACACCGTGCCGCTCGACATCCCCGCCGTGCGCGGCATCCTCCCGCGCGGCGGTACGATCCTCGGCTCGTCGCGTACGAACCCGCTCAAGGCGGAGAACGGCGTGCGCCGGGTCAAGGAGAACCTCGCCAAGTACGAGGTCGACGCGCTCATCGCGATCGGCGGCGAGGACACCCTCGGGGTCGCGACCGCCCTGTCGGACGAGTACGGAGTGCCCTGCGTGGGCGTACCCAAGACCATCGACAACGACCTGGCGGCCACCGACTACACCTTCGGCTTCGACACCGCCGTCAACATCGCCACCGAGGCCATCGACCGCCTCCACACCACGGCCGAGTCGCACATGCGCGTCCTGGTCGTCGAGGTGATGGGCCGCCACGCCGGATGGATCGCCCTCCACTCGGGCCTCGCCGGCGGTGCCAACGTCATCCTCATCCCCGAGCAGCGCTTCGACGTCGACCAGGTCTGCGCCTGGGTGGAGAACCGCTTCAAGATCCGCTACGCGCCCATCGTCGTGGTCGCGGAGGGGGCGATGCCCAAGGACGGCGACATGGTGCTCAAGGACGAGTCGCTCGACTCCTTCGGCCACGTGCGGCTGTCCGGCGTCGGCGAGTGGCTCGCCAAGGAGATCGAGCGGCGCACGGGCAAGGAGGCGCGCACCACCGTGCTCGGCCACATCCAGCGCGGCGGCACCCCCAGCGCCTTCGACCGCTGGCTGGCCACCCGCTTCGGGCTGCACGCGATCGAGGCGGTACGCGACCAGGACTGGGGGAAGATGGTCGCGCTGCGCGGAACGGAGATCGTCCGCGTGCCGCTGCGCGACGCGACGGCCCAGCTCAAGACGGTCGATCCGCGGCTCTACACGGAGGCCGAGGTCTTCTTCGGGTAAACACGGGGTTTCCTCGGCGCCGTCTGCGCTTTCCCCGCTTGCCATGGGCGATCACGCGGCCGTACATTCCCTGCACCCGGCTTGTCCGGCCGCTTCGTCTATCCCCCTTGAGCACATGAGGAGCGCCCGGCATGACGGGTGTACTGGCGGTCGCAGGCGGCACCGCATCCGGCAAGTCCACCCTTGCCGAGGCCCTGTCGCTGCAGTGTCCCGAGAGCATCGCACTGGTCCATCTGGACGATTACTACGTGCCCGCGCACGATCCCCTCAGGGGCGTGTGGACGGTCAGCGCCGGCGGGCACGCCATCCTCGACTGGAACCACCCCGGCTCCATCGACGAGGCCGCCGTCAGCGCCGCGATCGACGCGGCGCTGGCCCGGCCCGGCGTCCGGCTCGTGGTCGTCGAGGGCCTCTTCGCCCTGGCCCTGCCGTCCGTAAGGGAGCGGGCCGACTGGCGGGTGTACGTGGACGCCCCCGACGACATCCGGCTGGCCCGCAAGATCCTGCGCAAGATCGAGGTCCAGCGGCAGGACCCGAGGCTGTCCCTGCTGAACTACCTGCAGAGCGGCCGGGACCGCCACGTCGACCATGTGGCGCCCTCCCGCGCGCTGGCCGACCTGGTGGTCGACGGCACCACCGAGGGCCCGGAGATGCTGGCCGCGGTGCTGGGACTGGTCGGCCCGCTGCTCACGCCGGTCCCCGAGGCCATGCCTCCGGTCGCCCCCGCCCGCACCCGGCGCCCCCGCGCCGCCTCCCCCCGCACCCACCCGTTCCCCGCGGCGGCCGTCTGACCGTGCCGGGCGCACCGGGGCGGCCCACCGCCCGCCACGCCCTCAGGTGGCGAAGACGTGGACGTGCGCCGTCCGGTCGTCCTCGTACACCACCGTCGCCTCCAGGTAGCCCCACCGCCGCCGGCTCACGGGCTCGTCCGGCCTGACGCGGAAACACGCGTCGACGGCGCACCGGCTCTCCCGTCGCAGCCGCGGGAAGGCGTCGAGCAGCCGTTCCTCGGCTCCTTGGCGCGGCATGCGGAAGTCGATCTCGTGGTCCTGGTCGTTGAGGTTGCCGCTGGAGGTGCAGACGACGTCGGTGGCCCCGGCGGGCACGGTCCCGCCGGAGTGCCGCTCGATATGCGCGCAGTCCTCCTGAAGCGGCCCGACGGCATACCAGAGCAGGCCGATGAACTGGACGTAGGTCGCGGCGAACGAGAACAGCAGCAGCAGCGGTGCCGCCGCCGCGACCGACACCCAGTTGGTACGGGAACGAACGCGCTCGCGCGGGCTCCATGCGCCGGCCAATTGCTGTGCCGCCCCCCTGGTCCGGTTGCCTGCCAAGATCGACAGGGAGCAGAATGGCAGAGTTCTTGAACGTGTTCAAGAGCTCTGGCTCGGGGTTGCCGGGGTGAGACGGCCGGCGCGTGAACGGCCGCCCCGCGCCCCGGCGGCCGGCCGTTACCCGGCGACCGTCACCGCAGCCAGCAGTTCCGCCACGATCGCCGTGCCGTTGAGCGTCAGCACCGACTCCGGGTGGAACTGGACGCCCGCGAAGCCCGGGCCGCGCATCGCGTGGACGTCGCCCGTGGCCGGGTCCCGGCTCAGCTCGACCCGGTGCATGGCCAGCTCCTCCGCCGTCGCGTCGTCGCAGCGCGCGGTGAAGGAGTTGTAGAACCCGACCGTCTCCCGGCGCCCGAACAGGTCGATCGCCGTCTGCGCGCCCTGGAACGGCACGTCCTTGCGGGCGATCTCCAGCCCCAGTTCGGCCGCGATCAGCTCCTGCCCCAGGCACACCCCGAGCAGTCCGTGCCGGTGTCCGCGCAGCAGCTCCGCGGCGAGGCCGCGCAGGACGGCCATCTTGGGGTCGCCGGTGTCGGCCGGGTCGCCCGGCCCCGGTCCGAGGACGACCGGACCCTCGTGCGCCAGGACCGCCTCCCGCAGGCCGGGCTCGTCATAGCGGCGGACGGTCACCCCCAGCCCGGACGAGCGCAGCACGTGCGCCAGCATCGCGGTGAAGGTGTCCTCGCCGTCCACCACGAAGGCGTGCCCGGTGAGCGGGGCCGGCCGCTCCGCCGTCCGCATCCGCAGCCAGAACGGCGCCAGGTTCGCCCGGCGGGAGTCCAGCGCTGCCCGCACCCGGGTGTCGTCAGCGAGGCGTGGACGGTCCCCGGCCGCCGGCCTCGGTTCCCGTCCCGGCCGTACCCCGAGCGCGGCCAGCACGCCCGCCGCCTTCGCGTGCGTCTCGGCGACCTCCGCGTACGGGTCGGAGCGCCGCACCAGCGTCGCGCCCACCGGCACCTTCAGCGCGCCCCCGGCGTCGATGTCCGCCGTGCGGATCAGGATCGGCGAGTCCAGCGTCTGCGCGCCGCCCGCGTCCCGGCCGATCAGCGCCAGCGCGCCCGCGTAGTAGCCGCGGCCACCGGGCTCGTACCGCTCGATCACCCGGCAGGCGTTCTGCACCGGCGACCCGGTGACCGTCGCCGCGAACATCGTCTCGCGCAGCACGTCCCGCACGTCCATGGTGCTGCGGCCGCGCAGCTCGTACTCGGTGTGCGCCAGGTGCGCCATCTCCTTCAGGCGCGGGCCCACGACGACGCCGCCGAGGTCGCCGACGGTGCACATCATCTTCAGCTCCTCGTCGACCACCATCGTCAGCTCCTCCACCTCCTTGGCGTCGCGCAGGAAGGCGAGGAGCCCCTCCGGGTCCGGCCCCTGCGCGGGGTAGCGGTAGGTGCCGCTGATCGGGTTCATGACGACCGTGCCCCCCGCCATCCGCACATGGACCTCCGGGCTGGCTCCGACCAGGGTCCGTTCCGGCGTCCGCACCACGAACGTCCAGTACGCGCCGCGCTCGCCGTCCAGCAGCCGCCGGAACAGCGCCAGCGCGTCCGCCGCCCCGAAGCCGGGGATCTCGCCCCGGAAGGTGCGCCGGATGACGAAGTTCGCGCCCTCGCCGCGTCCGATCTCGTCCTCGATGACGCGCTCCACGATCCCGGCGTAGGTGTCGTCGTCGACGTCGAACGCCCCGCCCGCCACGTGGACCGGGTGCGCCGGCAGGGCCGCCATGAGGTCGGGCAGCGGCAGCTCGTACGTCTCACGGGGCCGGAGCACCACCAGCGGCGTCCCGTCGTCGCGCACGTCGAAGCCGCGCTCCCTGATCTGCCGGAACGGCACCAGCGCCAGGGCGTCGACCGCGGGCCGGGTTCCCTCGGGGGCGCCGGTCGGCAGCGCGATGTCCGTCAGCCGCTCCGCCGTCCCGACCGGGCCGAGCAGCACTTCGACGGTGTCCGCGTCCCGGCCCGGCGATCTGCGCCTCAGCAGCGCGAAGGGCGGGCACGCGGGGTCCAGCAGCCGCTCGACGAGTGCGGCGGCGGAGGGCGGGGGCGGGGGAGCCTGGTTCTCCACGGCGGGTTCCTTCCGGTCTTCGGTGAAGGGGAAGGGACGGCCGCAGAAACACCGAAGGCCGCCCCTCGGGCGGCCTGAGCGTCTGTCTGTGCGTACGCGCTGCTAGTGGGCCGCCGGATCCGCGGTCCACCACCACTGCAGGTGCGTCTGCTGTGCGTACATGCTTCGCACCCTAACGCATGGGCTCGCGACGTGGCGGACGTGTCTCACGCTTTCGGGGCATCGTGGCGGTGCCGGCGGCGGACTGACGGCCATCCCGCCGGTGGTTCGGCTGTCCCGCCGTCTCGCGCCCTTCGGGCGCAAAGCGGCGGGCTGCGGACGGGAGGGTGCCGGTCTGGGGCTCCTTGGGTGGCGGGGGTTCAGGCGCCGGAGCGGGGTGCCTTTCCGGTGGCGTGGGTTTCGTCGCCGTCCGCGGGTAGAGATGGCCGGTGACCGCGCCCACCGTTCGTGGTGGGCGCGCCTGCCGTGACCGGCGTCTGCGGCTGTTTCGGGGTGCTGTCGAGGGGGCCATGGGACATCGGGCTCGCTTTCGCCGACATTGTCGGCGGAACAGAGCCCGATCTTTGAGCCGGGGAACATCGGGCTCGCTTTCACCGACTATTTCGGTGAAACAGAGCCCGATCTCGGAAACCACCCACCGATCCCGCCACCGACAGGGGAATCACCCGCAGACGCAGGTCACGGCGGGTGCGCCACCCACGAAGGGTGGGCGCGGTCACCGGCCATCTCTACGCGCGGACGGCGACGAGACCGGCACCCCACGAACAACCGGCCCCGCTCCGGAGCCTGAACCCCCGCCGCGCACCCACCCGCACACCGCCGACCAGCCCCAGGCCGCCACCCTCCCATCCGCAGCCCGCCGCTGTGCGACCGAAGGGAGCGAGACGGCGGGAAAGCCGACCACCCACCGCCACCGCCACCCCGCATTGCCCGTGCTGCGGGCAACGGCCCCGGAGACCCTGCGGGTGCGGCGGGAGACGAGCGTCGAGCTGAACCGGCGCGACCGGCCCGAGCCGGATCTGGTGCTGGTCCGTGCCGAGGCCGCGAGCGCCGCGGCCGACGAGACGAGGTACCAGGCGGCCGACGCCGTGCTCGTCGTCGACGTGGTCTCGCCGGACTCCGAGGAGCGGGACCGCAAGCGCAAGCCGCAGCTGTACGCCAAGGCGGGCATCCCGCACTTGTGGCGCGTCGAGAAGGGCGAGGGCAGGCTCCCGGTCGTCCACGTCTTCGAACGGGAGCCGGCCACCGGCACCTATGTCGCCATCGGCATCCACCACGAACCCCTCAAGGTGTCCGTGCCGTTCGCCGTGGACATCGACCTCAGCGAGATCGCGCGGCTGTAGCCGCCGCGTCCTGGAAGCGCCGCAGCAGTTCCCGGCCGGGTGCGCTGCCGGCGTCGAAGTCCTGGATGCCGCGCAATTCCGCGGGCACGAGCGGGCCGAGCAGCAGGGCGCGGTTGCAGCTGAAGCAGAAGGCGATCTCGAAGAGGACCTCGTGGGCGCTGTGGGAGCGGACGGCGTAGCCCGGTACGAAGCAGCGGGCACGCTCGCCCTCCGGTACCTCGCCGATCAGGTCGAGGACATGCCGCGCCTCGTCCTCGACCCAGACGTCGATCGTGTCCCCCGGCACCGTGCGCGGCCGGGGGAGCCTACCGAGGTCGGCGGTGACGCGGACGGCCTCGACGAACTCGATCGGCGCGGCGACGGCGGGGAGCAGCATGGGCACAGCATGGCCGCTCCCCGGCCGGCTCACCGCATCAGCCCCCACAGTGATGCCCACTGCTCCGCCGTGAGGTCCTTGGGCAGGGCGTACGGCGGCACGCCCTCCGCCCGCAGCCAGTCGCGCAGCGCCGCGCGGCCGAAGCGGCCGGTGCGGGCGAGGACTTCGCCCAGGCCGCGGCCCGGGCCGGTGAACACCTGCTGCACGAAGGCCTGGTAGGCGCGCCGGTCGCCGTGGACGAGGGGCACCGGGCGCCGGGTCATCGTCAGCAGGCCGCCGTCGACGGACGGCGCCGGGCGGAACGCCCGTGCGGGCACACGGGAGTGGAGGGTGAAGTCGTACCAGGGCCACGAGGCGGCCGTGAGCATGCTGGCGCCGCCGACGCCCGCCCGGCGGCGGGCCACCTCCCACTGGACGAGCAGCACCGCGGACTCCCAGCGGTCCGCGGCCAGGATCCTGCGCAGGATCGTGGTCGTCAGGTGGAAGGGCAGATTGCCGACGATCACGTGCGGTTCGCGCGGGAAGCGGTAGCGCAGGATGTCGGTGTTGACGACGTGCGCCCCGGGCGGCAACCGCCGCTGGAGGCGCTGCGCGCGCCGGGGGTCGATCTCGACGGCCGTGAGGGGGCGGCCGGTCAGGCTCAGGGGGACGGTCAACGCGCCGTCGCCGGGGCCGATCTCGACGATCGGCCCGCTGGTGGCGGCGACGAGGGCCTCGATGGAGGCGATGACCGTGCGGTCGGTGAGGAAGTTCTGGCCGAGCTCGTGCCGGCCGCCCACCATGGACCGGTGGTGAGGCATGGGTGTGCACTCCGCGACATAAGAGGTTCCGACGATGGACCCGATGCCGCGGCGAAGAGCGCCGCGGCTATGCCCGGCGCAGCTTGATGTAGTAGACGCAACCCATGCGCCGCACGGTATCCCGGTCCCGCTCGGGGCCGCACCTGGTTTTCGGCGTGGACGCCGCCTCCGCCGGGCGCCCGACCTCAGCGGCCGGGTCGCCGTGGAAGCGGCGCGTCGCACAGGGCGCAGGTGAAGTCGCCGTCCTTGACGAGGTTGCGTTCACCGCACCGAGGGCAGTGCCGGAAGACGACCGCCTGGGTGAACCACTCGGGGCGGGCCAGCCCTGCCCGGTCGAGGGCCTCGGCCAGGGGAGGCCAGGACGCCTCGGGATCGGGGCAGTAGCCGGTGGACTGGTTGCTGACCTCGGCCACCTCCCACCCGCCGTCCTCCCGCGCGGCGAACGCGATCTCCCCGGCGGCCCGCACCGGTCCGCCCCCGGCGCACGCCACGTGCTCGCTGCGGCGCGGCGCGAGGAGCAGGGTGCCGGCCAGGTCGACGACGTAGGTGAAGGGTTCGTCGCGCTCGGCGGGCCCGGCATCCGCCAGCCACGCCCGGAGGCCGTCGGGGGACCGCACCGCCCGGCCCGCCTCGCCCGGCCGCACCACGGCGGCTCGAATGTCGTCCGGTCCCACGTAGACGAACACCGCGGACGGCGTCGGCATGGCGGCCCCCTCCTCACTGCTTCGGCTCCGGGGCCGAGCGTAGGCCCCCGGTCACCCGGCGCGGCGCGGATTCCCGCCCCTGCGGCCGTCTCAACTGATGGACACCGCCGGCGACGCCGAGGCCGGAGGCGTCGTGGGCGGCGTCCGGCGGTGTCGGGGCGTGGGCCCTGCGCGGGCGCCCGCCCTCGGGCCCGGAGGGCGGGATCGGCCGGGACGGACAGGGCGCGGAAGGGTTCACCCGGTCGTCTCATCCTCTGGGCCGATGCGCAAAGGATCGGACACGACCACGTAATGTTGGCAGCGTGACCGTGAACGCTGAAACCCACGCCGGGCGCAACACCTGGCGCTCTCTGCCCGCGGCGCAGCAGCCTGAGTACCCCGACCCCGAGGCTCTGCGCGAAGTGATCGCCGACCTCGAGTCGTATCCGCCGCTCGTCTTCGCAGGCGAGTGCGACCAGCTGCGCGACCGCCTGGGGGCCGTGGCCCGTGGTGAGGCGTTCCTGCTGCAGGGCGGCGACTGCGCCGAGGCATTCGACCAGATCGGCGCCGACCAGATCCGCAACAAGCTGAAGACGCTGCTGCAGATGGGCGCCGTCCTCACCTACGCCGCGTCCGTGCCGGTCGTGAAGGTGGGCCGGATCGCCGGCCAGTACAGCAAGCCGCGTTCGAAGCCGACGGAGACCCGGGACGGGGTGACCCTGCCCACCTACCGCGGTGACTCGGTCAACGGCTTCGAGTTCACCGAGGCGGCCCGCGTGCCGGACCCGGAGCGGCTCAAGCGCATGTACCACGCGTCCGCCGCGACGCTGAACCTCGTACGGGCCTTCACCACCGGCGGCTACGCCGACCTGCGGCAGGTGCACGCCTGGAACCAGGACTTCGTGAAGTCCTCGCCGTCCGGGCAGCGCTACGAGGCCCTCGCCCGGGAGATCGACGGCGCGCTGAACTTCATGCAAGCCTGCGGCGCGGACCCCGAGGAGTTCAAGACCGTCGAGTTCTACGCCTCGCACGAGGCGCTGCTGCTGGACTACGAGTCGGCGCTCACCCGCGTGGACTCGCGCACCGGGCGGCTGTACGACGTGTCCGGGCACATGGTCTGG
This sequence comes from Streptomyces sp. NPDC026673, assembly GCF_040638135.1. NCBI lineage: Bacteria > Bacillati > Actinomycetota > Actinomycetes > Kitasatosporales > Streptomycetaceae > Streptomyces > Streptomyces sp. NPDC026673. Next base: position 71,921 of record NZ_JBEZXR010000033.1, read on the forward strand.
ATCGGTGAGCGCACGCGTCAGCTCGACCACGCGCACATCGAGTTCGCGTCGAGGATCCGCAACCCTCTCGGTGTGAAGCTCGGCCCGACGACCACGCCCGAGGAAGCGCTGACGCTGATCGACCGGCTGGACCCGGATCGCGAGCCCGGCAGGCTGACCTTCATCACGCGCATGGGCGCCGGCAAGGTGCGCGAGCTGCTGCCGAACCTGGTGGAGAAGGTCACCGCCTCGGGCGCGCAGGTCGCGTGGGTGTGCGACCCGATGCACGGCAACACCTTCGAGGCGGCCTCCGGCCACAAGACGCGTCGCTTCGACGACGTGCTCGACGAGGTCAAGGGCTTCTTCGAGGTGCACCACGGCCTCGGCACCCACCCCGGCGGCATCCACGTGGAGCTCACCGGTGACGACGTGACCGAGTGTGTGGGCGGCGGCGACGAGATCTTCGTCGACGACCTGCACCAGCGTTACGAGACGGCCTGCGACCCCCGGCTCAACCGCAGCCAGTCCCTGGACCTGGCGTTCCTGGTGGCGGAGATGTACCGCGGGCAGTAGCAGGGGCCTTGGCCATCATGCGTACGGCAGAGGGGCGCGGATCACATGGATCCGCGCCCTTCGTCGGTTTTCAGCCACTCGACCGGCGGGTAAGGTTAGGTTAACCTCAGGCCGGGATCGAGAGAGAGGGGAACCGCGTGTACGTCTGCTCGTGCTTCGGCATCACCGAAGAGCAGGTCAAGCAGCATGCGGACGCCGGCCGCTGCACCCCTCGCCAGATCGCCTCCGCCTGCAAGGCGGGCACGGACTGCGGCTCGTGTGTGCGCCGGATTCAGGCGCTTCTCGGCCGCGGCGAAGCCTGTGCGACCCGTACGAAGCTCGGTGCCGAGGCGCCCGCGGCGCCCGTCGCCGCCCCGGCGCCGGCCGTCCTGCCGGTGCCCGCCGCGATGCCGGAGCCCGCCGTCCTGCCGGTGCCTCCCGCGACGCCGGTGCCGGTGCCGGTCGCGGCCTCGTCGGCGGCCGAGGTCGCCGCCGCCTGAGCGGCCGCGCTCAGCTGTCGGGCTGCTCGATGAGCTGCGCGATGTAGAGCGGCTCCCCGAGCTTCTCGATGAGTTCGAGCTGCGTGTCGAGGTAGTCGATGTGGTGTTCCTCGTCGGCGAGGATGTCCTCGAAGATGTTGGCCGAGGTGATGTCGCCCTTGGTCCGCATGACCTCGATGCCGCGCTTGAGCCGGTCGATCGCCTCGACCTCGACCTGGCGGTCGGCCTGGAACATCTCGGTGAGGGTCTGGCCCACCCGGACGTGGAAGAGCCGCTGGTAGTTCGGCAGCCCCTCCAGGAAGAGGATGCGGTCGGTCAGCACCTCGGCGTGCTTCATCTCGTCGAAGGACTCGTGCCGCGTGTATTTGGCGAGCTTCGTCCAGCCGAGGTTCTCCTGCATCTTCGCGTGCAGGAAGTACTGGTTGATCGCCGTCAGCTCGCCCGTCAGCTGCTCGTTCAGGAACTCGATGACCTCGGGGTCGCCCTGCATGGCAAGCCCGTCCTTTCCGGAGGAATCCACACGATGCGCGCATCTTCGCACCGCGGGTGGAACCGATCCAGTAAGTTCACACTTACTCCGGTGGCCCGGGTTGTCGCTGTTTGCCCGGGTGCTGGTCGGTAGCACTGCATCCGGTCTGTCACCATGGACGCATGGGTCAGTCCGAACGCCGCGAAGGGGAGCTTCCTCCGGGGCAGCGGCTTCAGCGGGGCTGGCCGGTCACCCACTACGGCCCGGTGCCCAGGTTCAAGCCCGAGCGGTGGGAGTTCCAGGTCTTCGGTGCCACGGCGGACGGTGGCAAGTACGCGTGGGGCCACGAGGAGTTCTCCGCGCTGCCGTACGCGACGGTCATGGCCGATTTCCACTGCGTGACCAAGTTCAGCATGCTCGGTGTCGAGTGGGGCGGCGTCTCCACCGCCGAGATCCTGCGGCTGGCGCCGCCCGCGCCCGAGGTCACGCATGTCATGGTCTGGGCCGAGTACGGGTTCAGCTCCAACCTGCGGCTGGCGGACTTCGCCGACCCCAAGTCGATATTCGCGACCCACCGGGGCGGGGAGCCGCTGACCGCGGAGCACGGCTTCCCGGCCCGGCTGATCGTGCCCCACCTCTACGCCTGGAAGGGGCCCAAGTGGGTCCGGGGCGTGGAGTACATGACGTCCGACCGCCGCGGCTTCTGGGAGGAGCGCGGCTACCACAACATCGGGGACCCCTGGGTCGAGCAGCGCTACTCGTACCAGGAGGAGCCCGGCGACGGGCCGGAGCTCTAGTCCCGGCCCGCCCTCGGCCCCGGCCCGCCTCCGGCGGGTCAGTGGTAGTGGTGGACGACCGCGTGGCCCTTGCCGCGGCCGATCATCCATTTGTTGACGGGTGTGGTCACCAGGAAGGCGACCACGAACGCCAGCGCGAGGCTGAGCCAGAACAGCGCGTCCGACAGGGTCGCGTCCATGGCGCCCGGGAAGAGCAGGATCGTGCCGTTGTCGGCGAGCTCCATGAAGACGATCGAGACGGTGTCGGCGGCGAGCGCGACCCGCAGGGCGCTGCGGAAGTCGAGGCCGGCCCGCAGTACGCCTCGCATGGTGAGCGAGTAGCCGAAGACGAAGGCCAGGACGATCGCCAGGGCCATCGTCGGGGCGTTGTGCCAGCCGAGTGCCGTGCCGATCAGCATGCCCAGGATCTCGCCGATCGCACAGCCGGTGAGGCAGTGCAGCGTGGCCCGGACGGCCGTGCCCCAGGTGACCGGGCCGGTGGAGTGGTGGGCGGCGTGTGCCGTGTCCGGGAGGGCCGCTCCCGGGTGGGCGGTGCCGTGGTGTTCGTGGTGGGAGTGCTCGACGTGCTGCATCCTGCGTCCCCCAGGGGTGAGTGCGGGTGGCGTCGTGCCCGGCGTCGCACTCCAACAACATACCCCCCGGGGGTATTCCCGATGCCCCGTGGGGTTCCGTCAGGCCGGGCGCAGGGACTTCAGCACGGCCACGTCGGTCGCCATGCCCGTGCCCTTCGGGCCGCCGTTGGGCGTCTCCACGATGAGGGGGACGCCCTCGGTGGCGGGGTGGCGGAAGAGCTCCCCGAAGGCGGCCGCCCCGATGTGACCGGCTCCGATGTTCTCGTGACGGTCCTTGTGCGCGCCGGCGACGTCCTTGGAGTCATTGGCGTGGATCAGTCTCAGCCGCCCCTCGCCGACCGTGGCCACCAGCTCGTCCAGGACGGCCTTCACCCCGCCCTCCGCCGCGAGGTCGTGCCCGGCGGCGAACACATGGCAGGTGTCCAGGCAGACCCCGAGTCGCGGATGGCGGTCCAGGGCGTCGAAGTACGGGCCCAGATCCTCCACCAGCGAGCAGAGCGAGAAGCCCTGTCCCGCGGTGGGCTCCAGCAGCAGCCACGGGTCGTCGTCGTGCGTCAGTTCCTCCAGCAGCGGCAGCATCCGCTCCCGTACCTGTGCCAGCGCCACGTCCCGGGTACGGCCGCCGGTCGCCGAGCCGGTGTGCACGACCGCGCCCAGGGCGCCGATCGCCCGGCCCCGGCGCAGCGAATGGCGCATCGAGTCCACCGAGCGGTCGACGGTCGCCTCGGTGTGCGAGCCGAAGTTGATCAGGTAGGGGGCGTGCACGTACGCGGGGACGCCCTCCGCGGCGCAGCGCTCGCGGAACTCCTCGTCCTGTCGCGGGTCGCCCGGCGGAGTGGCCCAGCCGCGCGGGTTGGCGACGAAGACCTGCACGGACTCGGCACCCATCCGCGCGGCCTCCGCCAGCCCGGTCGAGGCCAGGCCGCCGGCGACCGCGACATGGCCGCCGACCGGATTGCGGAGCGCGGCGGCGCTTCCGGTCGTGACTAGCGCACCCACAGTGTGATCGTGCTGCCCTTCGGAGCGTCGGTGCCGCCGGCGGGCGACTGGTTGTTGACCTTGCCGGTGAAGAAGAACTGGATCACGCGGACGTCGAAGCCCGCGCCCTCCAGCCTCGCCTTCGCCTTGTCGATGTCCAGGCCCTCCACGTCCGGGACCTGGACCATCTCCTGGCCCTTGGAGATCGTCAGGGTGACAGTGTCCCCGGCCGCCAGCCGCGTGTTCGCACCGGGGCTCTGTTCGGCCACCGCCCCCTCGTCCGCCTGGTCGGAGTAGACCCGCCGAGGGTCGATCCGCACCCGCAGCCCGGACTCCTCCAGCTGCTGCCGGGCGTCCTCCAGCGGCTGCCCGATCACGTCGGGGGCGTCGACGGGCACGCCCTTGCTCACCACCAGCGACACGGCCGAGTCCGGCCGCCGGCTCGCGCCGGAGCCGGGGTCGGTCGAGATCACCCGGCCGCGCGGCACCTCGTCGCTGAACTCCCTGGTCACGGTCGCCGGGCTCAGCCCGGCGGTCTTCAGCCGCTGCTTGGCCTCCGCCAGCGTCGTGCCCACGACATCGGGCACCTTCACCCGCTCCGGGCCCTTGGACACGGTGATCGTCACCGTGCCGTTGTCCCGGATGCGCTCGCCCGTTCCCGGGTCCGTCGAGGCGACCCTGCCCTTGGTCATGGTCGGGTCGAACGCCTCGGCGACCTTGACCCGCAGGCCGGCGTCCTTCAGCTGCCGCTCCGCCTGCTCCCGGGGCAGCCCGACGACGGCGGGGGTCCGGGTGAACTGGCCGTCGTTGATGTACCAGACGCCGGCGCCGACCCCCAGGATCAGCAGCAGCGCCGCCACCACGGCGACCGCCGCGGGACGCCGGCGGCGGGGTGCCGGCTCGGGTGCCGGCCAGGGCTGCCGGCGCGTCGGCTCGGGCGGCAGCTCCAGACGGCTGGTGCGGTGCACCACCGCCGTCCGCTCCTCGGCGCCGGCCGGGGCGGCGGGGCCCGGCACGGGGACGCGCGCGGCGGGCGGCACGAGGTCCAGCTGCTCGGGGCTCATGCTCTGGCGTACCGCGTGCAGCCGGCGCAGCAGCTCCGCGGCGTCGGCCGGGCGCCGGCCCGCGTCGCGGGCGGCCGCCTCGGCCACGAGGGCGTCCAGCTGCGGGGCGAGCCCGGGGGCCGCGGCGGACGGCGCGGGCACGTCCTCGTTCAGATGCTGGTAGATCACCTGCATCGGGGTCCCGCCGGCGTGCGGCTTGCCGCCGGTCAGCATCTCGAAGAGCAGCACCCCGCAGGCGTACACATCGGTGCGCGCGTCCGTCGTGCCGCTCTCGATCTGCTCCGGCGCCATGTAGGAGACCGTGCCGAGGACGCCGCTGGTGGAGGTGGTGTGCGTGTCCGCCGTCCTGACCAGGCCGAAGTCCGCCACCTTCACGCGGCCGTCGTCCCCTATGAGGACGTTCTCCGGCTTCATGTCCCGGTGCACCAGCCCGGCGCGGTGGGCGGCGCCCAGCGCGGCCAGCACCGGTTCCAGGATGTCCAGCGCGGCGCGGGGCGGCAGGGCGCCACGGTCGCGCAGTACGTCGCGCAGGGTGCAGCCCGCGACGTACTCCATGGCGAGATAGACGTAGGTACCGTCCGTGCCCTGGTCGTAGACCTGCACCACATTGGGGTGGTCGAGACGCGCCACGGACTGCGCCTCGCGGATGAAGCGCTCCACGAAGCCGTACTCGGCGGCCAGCGCGGGGTGCATGACCTTCAGGGCCACCACGCGGTTCAGGCGGGTGTCCCGCGCCCGGTACACCGTCGCCATGCCGCCGACCGCGATCCGGGACTCCACCCGGTATCGGCCGTCGAGCGTCTGCCCGACGAGCGGGTCCTGAAGCGTCGTATCCACGAAGGTGGAGTTTACGGTCCGACATGACCCTTCTGGGCTAACGCGCCCACGTTGTACCCCACCCGTGCCGTACCGCAACCGGCCCGTGACCCGGCCCGCGACCCGGTGCGGGAGCGGGTCGGCGCTCGGTTCAGGCGGGGCCGAAGGCGGGACGTTCCGGGTCGAAAGTGGCGAGACCCACAGTGGGGGAGGACGCGGCGGCGTAGTGCCGCCGGGGGATCCGCCCCGCCCGGTACGCCAGGCGCCCGGCCGCCACCGCGTGCCGCATGGCCTCCGCCATGAGCACCGGCTCCTGCGCCCGCGTCACCGCGGAGGCCAGCATGACCGCCGCGCACCCCAGCTCCATCGCCAGGGCCGCGTCCGACGCCGTACCCGCGCCCGCGTCCAGGATCACCGGCACCGTCGCCCGTTCGACGATCAGCTCGAAGTTGTGCGGGTTCCGGATGCCGAGCCCCGACCCGATGGGCGAGCCGAGCGGCATGATCGCCGCGCACCCCGCGTCCTCGAGCTTCCGGGCGACCACCGGGTCGTCATTGGTGTACGGCAGCACCGTGAAGCCGTCGTCCACCAGCGTCTCCGCCGCGTCCAGCAGCTCCACGGGATCCGGCAGCAAGGTGCGCTCGTCGGCGATCACCTCCAGCTTCACCCAGTCCGTGCCGAGCGCCTCCCGCGCCAGGCGGGCGGTGAGGACGGCCTCGCCGGCGGTGTGGCACCCGGCGGTGTTCGGCAGGACGCGGATGCCGTGCCGGGCGAGCACGGACAGCACGGAGCCCTTGACGGTGGGATCCAGCCGCCGCATGGCGACCGTGGTCAGCTCGGTGCCGGAGGCGAGCAGCGCCTGCTCCATGATCTCCAGGCTGGGCGCACCGCCCGTGCCCATGATCAGGCGCGAGTCGAAGGCGGTGCCGTCGATGATCAGCGGGTCGTCGGCCATGGTGGTCAGCCTCCCTGGACTGCGGTGAGGACCTCGACGCGGTCGCCGTCGCGGAGCGGGGTCGCGGGCCACTGGGCGCGCGGGACGACGGTCTCGTTGAGCGCGGCCGCCACACCGGACGGGGCGGCGGTCAGGGTCGCGACGAGGCGGTCGAGGGTGACGCCCTCGGCGACCTCCCGGGCCTCGCCGTTGACGGAGACGGACAGGAGGAGGGGGGCGGTCATGCGTACTGCTCCTGGGGCGTGAAGCGGTCGGGGGAGAAGGGCCGGGCCGGCGCGGGAGCGTCCGCCCCGGTGAGGATCTCGGCCATCACGTCGCCGGTCAGCGGCGTGAGCAGCACGCCGTTGCGGTGGTGCCCGGTGGCGATCACCAGGCCGTCCAGCGCGCCGCGGCCCAGCAGCGGGGCGTTGTCGGGTGTGCCGGGACGCAGCCCGGCCTGTGTCTCGGCCAGCGGCAGTTCGGTGATGCCGGGCAGCAATTCGTGGGCGTCGCGGAGCAGTTCGTAGACCCCGCCGGCGGTGACCGTGGTGTCCCAGCCCATCTCCTCGCTGGTGGCCCCGACGACCAGTTCCCCGTTCTCGCGCGGGACGAGGTAGACGTGCCCGCCGCGCACCACGGCCCGTACCGTCCGGGACAGGAACGGCGCGTACGCCGGCGGCACCCGCAGCCGCAGCACCTGTCCCTTCACCGGCCGCACGGGCGGGAGCGCGTGCTCGGGCAGCCCGCCGATCCGCCCGCTGAGACTGCCGGCGGCCAGCACCACCTGCCCGGCGGCGAGCCGTGTGCCGTCCTCGAGGACGACTCCGTGCGCGCGGTCCCCGGCGACGTCCACGCGCTCCACCCGGGACCGCCGGAACGTCACCCCGGACAGCTCGCAGGCGCGCAGCAGCGCCGCGGCCAGGCGTCGCGGGTCGACCTGGTGGTCGCCGTCCACCCGCAGCCCGCCGCGCACGCCGGGGGCGAGCATCGGCTCCAGGCGCCGGCACTCGCGACCGCTGATCCACTCCGACCGCAGGCCCAAGGAGTCCTGGAACGCGTGGAGTTCGCGCAGCTGCGCGCGGTCGTCGGCGTCCAGGGCGACGGCGAGGGTGCCGCAGGTGCGGTAGCCGAGGCCGAGTCCCGTGGCCTCCTCCAGCTCCGCCACGAAGGACGGGTAGCGGCGCGCCGCGGCGAGGTTGAGCTCCAGCAGCGCCTGCTCGCCGTACTGCACCTCCGTGACCGGGGCCAGCATTCCCGCGGCCACCCGGGCGGCGCCGCCGCCCGGTTCGGGGTCCGCCACCACCGTCCGCAGGCCGCGTCCGGCGGCCCGCCACGCGGTGACCAGCCCGATGATCCCGCCGCCGATCACGACGACGTCATGACGGTGCATGATGTTCCCGCTCCTCCCTTCGCCGGCATGACCCGGATCAGGTTCGTACGGTCGGCGGCCGCCCAGCCGCCCTCTCAGCCCGGTGCGCCGGGCTCCCGCGAGTGCTCTCCGGCCACCTTAGTACGCACCATCCGCAGCGAGTAGGGCACTGGTACGCCCGGACGGCGCCCCCGCGGCGTTACGGTGATCGCGTGACCAGCAGCAGCGAGCAGCGCGTCGTCGTCGTCGGGGCCGGAATGGCCGGAGTCCAGACCGCCGTGTCCCTGCGCGAGCAGGGCTGGGGCGGGACGATCACGCTGCTCGGCGCGGAACGGCATCCCCCGTACGACCGGCCACCGCTGTCGAAGGGCGTGCTCTTCGGCGCCGACGAGGGTCCGCTGCTGGATGTCGACTTCGCCGGCATCGGGGTCGAGCTGCTGCTCGGACGCCATGCGAGCGCTCTGCGGCCCGGCGAGCGGCAGGTCCTGACCGACGGCGGCCCGGTCGGGTACGACAAGCTCGTCCTCGCCAGCGGCGCCGAGCCGGTCATGCTCCCCGGCAGCGAGGGCACGCCCGGTGTGCACGTGCTGCGCACCCTGGACGACGCCACCGCGCTGCGGCCCGTGCTGGAGGGCCGGCACCGGGTCGTGGTGGTCGGCGCGGGCTGGATCGGTGCCGAGTTCGCGACCGCCGCCCGCCTCGCCGGGTGCGAGGTGACCGTCGTGGAGGCGGCCGACCGCCCGCTCGCCGGGATTTTGCCGCCGCGGATCGCCGAACGCATGCGCGGCTGGTACGCGGAGGCGGGCGTCGACCTGCGCACCGGCGCGGTCGTCTCCTCCGTCGAGCGGGGGGCGGTGCGCCTCGCGGACGGCAGCGTCCTCGCCGCCGAGGCGGTCGTCGTCGGGATCGGCGCCCGGCCCGCGACCGGGTGGCTGGCCGGTTCGGGCGTCGACCTCGGGCCGGACCGCGCGGTCCTCGCCGACGACCGGCTGCGCACCTCGGTGACGGACGTGTACGCCGTGGGGGACTGCGCGTCCTTCCCGTCGGCGCGGTACGGGGAGCGGCTGCTGATCCACCACTGGGACAACGCGGTGCAGGGGCCCCGTACCGCCGCCGCGAACATCCTGGGCGGTGACGAGGTGTACGACCCCGTTCCCTACTTCTGGTCGGAGCAGTTCGGCCGTTTCGTGCAGTACGCGGGGTACCACGTGGACTCCGACGACATGCTGCTGCGCGGCGACCCGGACGGGCCCGCCTGGTCGGTGCTGTGGCTTCGGGACGGGCGGCTGGTCGCGCTCTTCGCCGTGGGACGGCCCCGCGACCTGGCCCAGGCCCGCAAACTGGTCGCCCGCGGCGTCCGCCTCGACGAGGCGCTGGCCGCCGACCCCGCGGTCCAACTGCGGGCCGCGGTCGTCTGAGCCACCGGTCGGCTCCCGGCTCCCGGCTCCCGGATTCCGCTCCCGGCTCCCGGATTCCGGCTCCCGACGGGCCGCGAGCGGGTCCGGAGCGGGTCCCGCGGGGGTTGCCGGCGCGTAGCGGACCCGTCAGGACGGAGCAATGCGTGGCGCGAGCGGTTCCAAGGTGTCGGTCCGGGATGGCACGCTTGTCCTGTGACCGAGATCGACGCAAAGATTGACTCCCTCATTCCTTCCTGGCTGAACGTCCCCGAGATCGCCGAGCGCCTCGACGTGGAGGTGACCCGGGTCCGCCAGCTCATCAAGGAGGGCCAGCTCATCGCCGTGCGCCGCGGTGAGAACCGGGTGCTGATGGTCCCCGCCGACTTCATCGGCGAGGGGAAGATCGTGAAGGGCCTCGCAGGCACGCTCACCGTGCTCAAGGACGACGGGTTCAGCGACGAAGAGACCCTGGAGTGGCTGTTCACCCCGGACGAGAGCCTGCCCGGCACCCCCGTCCAGGCGCTGCGGGAAAACCGCGGTACCGAGGTGAAGCGCCGCGCCCAGGCGCTCGCCGTCTGACCGACCGCCCCGACCCGTCGTCCGCAGCCACCCGAGGGGACCCGCCCGCATGAGTACGAGTACGAGCACGAGCGCCCGCGCCCAGCTTGCCGACGCCCGGCTCTACCTGTGCACCGACGCGCGCAAGCGCCAGGGCGGCCTGGCGGAGTTCGCCGCGTTCGCGGAGGCCGTGCTGGCCTCCGGGGTCGACGTCATCCAGCTGCGCGACAAGAGCCTGGAGGCCCGCGAGGAACTGGAGTACCTCGCGGTCCTCTCGGAGGAGTGCGGACGGCACGGCAGACTGCTCGCGGTGAACGACCGCGCCGACGTGGCGCACGCCGCCGGGGCGGACGTCCTCCATCTGGGCCAGGGCGACCTGCCCGTGCCGGCCGCCCGCGCGCTCCTGGGCGACGAGGTGATCATCGGGCGGTCCTGCCACTCGGAGTCCGAGGCGGCGGCCGCCGCCGTGGAGCCCGGTGCGGACTACTTCTGCACCGGGCCGGTGTGGCCCACCCCCACCAAGCCCGGCCGGCCCGCACCCGGCCTGGGCCTGGTCCGCTACGCGGCGGGCCTGGGCACGGACCGGCCGTGGTTCGCCATCGGCGGGATCGACCTGTCCAACGTGGAGCAGGTGCTGGACGCCGGCGCCCGCAGGATCGTCGTCGTACGGGCCGTCACCGAGGCGGACGACCCGGGCGCGGCGGCGGCCGAGCTGGCCAAGCGGGTGCGCTCGTACGAGGACTGAGCCGGCACCGAGCCGGGACTGATCAAGGGCCGGGCGGGGGATTAGGGCCGGGTCGCCGGTCCGCGACGTCTCGGGGTGCGAGCGCCGCATGTCCAAGGAGTGGACATTTTCGCGTCGTCTGTTGGGACGGCCCAGCCCTCGCCGATAGCCTGAGGCGCATGGCCCTCGGAACCGCCTCGACAAGGACCGATCACGCGGTCACCATTCGTGAGCTGCTGGCCTCTGGCGAGCGTTCGTACTCGTTCGAGTTCATGGCGCCGAGGACCGAGAAGGGCGAGCGGACGCTCTGGAACGCGATCCGCCGTATCGAGGCGGTGGGCCCGACCTTCGTCTCCGTCACCTACGGCGCGGGCGGCAAGTCCCGCGAGGGCACGGTCCGGGCGACCGAGCGGATCGCCTCCGACACCACCCTGACCCCCGTGGCCCACCTCACCGCCGTCGACCACTCCATCGCCGAGCTGCGCAATATCATCGGCCAGTACGCGGACGCGGGCATCCGCAACATGCTCGCGCTGCGCGGGGACCCGCCCGGCGACCCCATGGGGGAGTGGCAGCGGCACCCCGAGGGTGTCGACTACGCCTATGAACTGGTCCGGCTCATCAAGGAGTCGGGCGACTTCTGCGTGGGCGTCGCGGCCTTCACCGAGATGCACCCCCGCTCGACGGACTGGGAAAGTGATACGCGTCACTTCGTCGAGAAGTGCCGGGCCGGCGCGGACTACGCCATCACCCAGATGTTCTTCGACGCCGAGGACTACCTCCGGCTGCGTGACCGGGTCGGGAAGGCGCGTTGCGAAACGCCCATCATTCCCGAGATCATGCCGGTCACGAACGTGAAGCAGATCGAGCGCTTCGCCCAGCTCGGCAACGCGCCTTTCCCGCGGGAGCTCGCGGACCGTATCCTCGCGGTCAAGGATGATCCGGCCGCGGTGCGGGCGATCGGGGTCGAGTTTGCGACGGAGATGTGCCGGCGGCTGATGGCCGAGGACATCCCCGGACTGCACTTCATTACCCTTAATCACTCCACGGCGTCGTTGGAAATCTACGAGAATCTGGGACTGCACCAGAGGTCGTGAGGGCGGAGCCGCCGCCCCGGCGGGCCGACGACGGTGAACGGTGAGGAAGTGCGCTCATGGCCTACACAGTGCTCTACATCGCCTTCGGGGTGGTCGCGCTGTGGCTGCTCGGTGAAGTGCTCCTGCAGTACAAGGCGCGGCTGAGGTGGCGGCTGCTGGCCTTCGCGGGGTTCCTTGGCGTCGTCCTGGGCGTCTACATGCCCTCGGTCGTCGTCATCGTGCTGGGTGCGCTCGCTTTCGGCGCCGGTCAGACCTTCGTCACGCTCTCCTATCGCCGCGGTTTCGTGGAGGGTTGGGCGCTGCGGTCGCCCAAGGAGGGCGCCGACGACGAGGACGACGACGAGGAGGCCCCGCCGCTGCCGCGTCGTGCCGCCGGCCGTCGGGGCCGGGGCGCCGCGCAGCGCGAAGAGGCGCCGGTCGAAGGCCCGACGTCGTACGAGGAGCCCGGCGCCGACACCCCGGCCGCCGCCGCGGGCGTGGGTCAGTCCTACGACAGTTACGCGGCCGCCGGGCCGGCGGCCGCGGGCCCCGGAGCCGTCCCGGGGATGGACTCCACGCAGGTCTACCAGCCCATGCCGATGCACGAGGACAGCGGCGAGTACCCGATGTACAACGGGCAGCCGAACTACGCCCAGGACCCCTACGCCGGCGCCGGCGCGGGCTACCAGGACTACAGCGCCACGACCGGCTACGGCGACTGGAACGGTGGCCAGCAGCAGCAACAGCAGCAGCCCGCCGCCTCGTACGACGCCTACGGCCAGCAGCAGAACGGCGGCTGGGAGCAGCAGCAGGCGGCGTACGGCACCTACGCCGGCGGTTACCAGGATCCGTACCAGGGCCAGGCCACCCAGCAGTACGGCTACGACACCCCGGCCGGCGGCGTCTGGGTGCCGCAGCAGGGCGGCGAGCAGCAGCCCTACGTCCCGCAGCAGCAGGGCTACGACCAGCAGCAGGGGCAGCAGCAAGGCCAGCAGCAGGGGCAGGGGCAGGGTCAGTACGACCCGTACGACCCCTACCGCTACAACTAGGACGCTTCGCCGGGGTCCGTCCGCGGCGGCGGCCCCGGCAGTGCGCCGGGACCGGAAGGCGTCTCAGCGGCTGCCGCCGGGACCGCCCGCTATGAGGTCGGCGGCGATGGCGCCGGACATGCCGGTGTGGGCGAGGCCGCCCCCGGGGTGGGACCAGCCGCCCACAAGGTACAGACCGGGGACGAGCAGCCGGTTGCCGGGGTGCAGATGCGCGCCTCCGGCACCTGCCAGGGCGGGACGGGGGAGCCGGCCGCCCGGGGTGCCCGTCTCCTCCTCGGTGTCGGCGGGCGTGTGCACGGCCCGCCACAGCAGGCGGTCCGTCAGATCCGGCAGGACCGCGGCCGCGACGGCCTGCACCGCGTCCGCGGCGCGCTCGGCCAGGCCCGGCACACGCCAGTCCACCCCCTGGGGGCCGTGCGGCGGGACGGTGACGCTCAACGTGACCGCCTCCGAGGCGTCGTCCGGCCGCAGGGTGTCGTCGTCGGGGCGCAATACCGTGACCGTCGGGCGGTCGTACAGCTCGCCGCGCGCCAGGGCCGCCGCCTCGGCGTCCGGATCCGCGGTGTGAACGACCGTACGGTGCACGGCATCCGACGGCCGGGCGCCGCGCAGCGCCAGGCAGACCGTGAGCCGCCCGGGACCCTCGCAGCGGGGGCCGGGGCCGACGCCGTCCCATACCCGGTCGGCGCGCCAGGCGCCCCCGGCACCGCGCGAGAGCAGCGGGGGCAGCAGCCACGGGGCGACACCGGCGACCACGGTGTCGGCCTCCACCCTTGTGCCGTCGGAGAGTTCGAGCCCGGCCGCGCGGCCGTCCTTCTCCACGATCCCCGCGACCTCGGCGCCGAAGCGGAACTCCACCCGGCGCGCCAGGCACCGCGCGTGCACCGCGTCGGCCAGCGCCCTCATGCCGCCCCGCACATACCAACTGCCGAAGGTCTGCTCCATGTACGGAAGCACCGTGGCGCTAGCGGGGGCCGTGCGCGGGTCGAAGCCGTAGGCCAGCGCATAGGAGCCGAGCAGCGCCGCGAGCCGCGGGTCGCCCAGTTCGCGCCCGGCGACGTCGGCCAGGGTGGGGGCGGCACGCCGGAACAGCCCGCGCCGTACGGGAGGCGCCGGATAGGGATCGCGGGCGAGGCCGGCAGGGTCGGAGGCGAGCGCGTCCTCCAGCAGCGGGCGGCGCGTGGCGTCCCACACCTCGCGGGCCCGGACCAGCAGGTTGCTCCAGCGCTCGCCGGCGCCGTCGCCCAGCGCCGCGTCGAGGGCCGTGACGACCCCGCCGCGCGACGCGTTGGGCAGCGACACGGCCGTGCCGTCGGAGAAGAGGTGGCGGCTCGCCGGATCGACCTGGGTGAGCGTGACGCTGTCCTCCAGGCTCTCCTTGCCGGTCTTGATGAACAGATCGCGGTAGACCGCGGGCAGATGCAGCAGGCCGGGGCCCGTGTCGAAGCCGAAGCCCGCGCGCTCCAGCCGCCGTACGGCACCCCCGTGGGTGGCCGCGCGCTCGTACACCGCTACCTTGTGCCCGCCGATGGCGAGCCTGGCGGCGGCCGCCATGGCGCCCATTCCCGCGCCGATCACCGCAATCCGTGCCATGCCAGGGACTCTAGCCCCAGCCACCGACAACGCCGTGACCGGCCTTCCGCCGTTCGCGCCGGGCCTTCCAGCGCTGCCAGAAGCGGCGGATCCGCGACAGTATGAAGATCACCGCGATGACGCCGAGCACCAGCAGCACCGCCGCGATGCTCGCCGCCGCCACCGGGTGGAAGAGCGCGAAGACGATGATCGCGGCGACGCCGACGTCCTCGGCGAGGCTGATCACGATGTTGCTCGCCGGTTCCGGCGAGGTGTTGACCCCCATCCGGATCCCGGCCTTGACCAGATGGCTCACCAGTGCCGTCGTTCCGCCGACGGCCCCCGCCGCCAGTTGCGGCAGCGATCCGTCCTGCCCGGCCAGCAGCGCCGCCACGACGGCTCCGGCGATCGGCCGGATGACCGTGTGCACGGCGTCCCATGTGGTGTCGACGTAGGGGATCTTGTCCGCCACGGCCTCGCAGAGGAACAGGATTCCCGCGGCGATCAGCACATCGGTGCGTTCCAGCGCCGGCGGTACCTCGTCGCTGACACCCGTGACGCCCATCAGGCCCAGCAGGAAGACCACGGCGTAGGCGTTGATCCCGCTCGCCCAGCCGCTGGTGAACACGAGCGGAAGTACCGACATGGGCCGTGATGCTACCGAACCCCCGGAAAGCGCCGCCCCTCTGTGAGTGATACCGCCCGGTAATGAGTATCTGTACTCAGACCCCCACTTGAGTACGCGCGCGGATGAGCGCGGGCCGTCGCGGACGCCAAGGTGGAGGCAACGGAAGGGCACGGCACCGGCACCGCCGACACGGGGCGGCGGAACGGCGCTGCGCCCGGACGGAGCGGGGGTGCACGGGGGAGCGCCGTCCCGGAAACGGCCCGACGGGGGATCGGGCCGCGCCGGGGCGGCGCGGCCCTGCCCCCGGCGGGCCGCGCTCAGGCGCGGGCGTGCCCGGCGACCCGCCCCTGCAGGAGCCGCGACAGGGCTGCGTGCACGTCGTCGATCGACCGCTCGGGCTGGAACGACAGCCAGTCCAGCGCCGCGACGAGCACCATCCCGAAGAGCGCGGCGGCCGTGAGCGGCACATCGATCTCGTCGCTCAGCTCCTCCGCCGCCACCGCGTCGCGCAGCGTCTGCTCCACGACCGCCACGGCCTCCCGGCGCAGCACCATGAGCGTGTCCTGCCACGCGCGGTTGGTGCGCCACAGCTCGGCCACGTACAGCTGCGTGAAGGAGGGGTACTCGGCGATGAAGGCCAGCCCGGCGCGGATCATCGCGTCGATCGCGTCCACATGGCTGCCGCCGCGGGCGGTGACTCCCGCCCCCGCTTCCCGCAGCGAGGCCGTGAGCAGACCGACGCCGTGCCGCAGCAGCTCCTCGAAGAGCTCGTTCTTGCTGGCGAAGTTGTAGTAGACGGTGCCCTTTGCCACCCCGGCACGCTCTGCGATCTCGTCGACCGTGGTCGCGGAGAAGCCCTGCTCGGCGATGAGCGTGACCGCGGCCTGGAAGAGCCTCTGCCGGGTGGCCTGGCGTCGTGCACTGTTCATGACGACGATTCTCTACGGTCCCGCCGTCCGGATTCGTACGGCCTCACAGGGACAGCTCCGGATGCAGCCGGTCCACGGTCCACACCTGCTTGCGGCGCGCCGACACCGCGGTGAGCGCCAGCGCGCCCGCGGTGAAGGCCGCCAGCACCAGGACCGCCCGCCACACCGGCCAGAGCCCGCCGCCCGTGATCAGGTGCCGCAGCCCCTCGACGACGTAGGTCATGGGCAGGAAGGGGTGAATGGCGTTGAAGAAGCCCGGGCTGGTCTGCACCGGGTAGGTGCCGCCCGCCGAGGTGAGCTGCAGCATGAGCAGCGCCAGCACCAGCACGCGTCCCGCCGGCCCGAAGCGCGCGTTGAGCCACTGCACGATGGCGGCGAAGCAGGCCGTCACCAGCACGAGGAAGCCGATCGTGGCGGCCGCTCGCGCCATCCGCAGACCGATCGCCCAGTGCAGCACCGCCATCAGGGCCAGCGTCTGCGCGATGCCTATGGCGAGCACCGGCAGCCACCCGGCGACCGCGATCCGCCAGGCGGGTGCGCCCGCGGCCACGGCGCGCCTGCTGAGCGGCTGCAGCAGCATGTAGGCGACCATCGCGCCGACCCACAGGGACAGCGGGATGAAGTAGGGGGCGAATCCCGTCCCGTAGTTGGGCGCTTTGTGCAGCGAATGCGCGGCGAGCCGGACGGGGTCGGCCATGACCTCGGTGCGGTCCGCACGGTCCTTGCCGCCGTAGTCGGGGATCCGGGACGCGCCGTCGTGCAGGCCGTCGGCGAGGGTCCCGCTGCCGTCGGTCAGCCGGGTCAGGCCGGTGGTCAACTGGTTGCTGCCGTCCGACAGCCGGTACATCCCGCCCGCCAGGGTGTCGGCTCCGGACGCCAGGTCCCGGAGGCCCGCGTCGAGCGTGCCGGCGCCCGTGGAGGCGGTCCGCAGGCCGCGCGCCACCTGGTGGGCGCCGTCGTTGAGCCGGTTGACGCCGCCGACGGCGTTCTGCAGGTCGGTGGCGAGGGCCGGGTCGGACAGCTTCACGGCCGCCGAGTGCAGCATGGCGAGGTCGTCGCGCAGATCGTCGAGGGCCCCGGTGTGCTCGTGCACATAGGTGTCGAGGCGGGCGGCCACGTCCGCGACCTCGTCGGCGGTGTCCGCGGCCTTGCCCAGGGCCCGGCACTGGGAAGTGACCCCGCCCAGCGGGCACTGCTCCGCATAGGTGTCGTGCATCTCGGAGGCGGCCGCCCTGGCGTCCGCGGCCGCCTGCGCGGCCTGCCGCGGCAGGCCGGCGAGTCCGTCCCGGGCGGTCTGCGAGCCCCGGGCGACGGCCCGCGCCACCGCGTTGATCTCCTCGATGTGCTGCTTGACGAAGGTCAGTTCGTCCGAGGCGCCGTTCACCTTGTCGGCCAGTGCCTGGGTCCCCGCGGCGACCCGCCCCGCGCCGGTGTCGAGGGCTCCCAGGCCGTTCGCGAGGGAACCGCTGCCCTTCTTCGCCGTGTGCAGCCCGCCGGCCAGTCGCCGCGCGCCGTCCTCGGCGGTGGAGATGCCGTCGCCGAGCTTCTTGGAGCCGGTACGGGCCGTGCCCGCGCCCTTGGTGACGTCGTCCGCGCCGTCGGCGGCCCGGACCGTCTCGTCGTGGAGGCCGGAGAAGGCCACGAAGATCCTGTCGTAGAAGCCGCGCGACGCCTGGGTGGAGGCGGCCGACCGCACCTCGGAGAAGACGGTGCGGGAGATCTGCCCCACGACGTAGTTGTTGGCGTCGTTGGTGCGCACGCGGAGGGCCCCGGTCCGCGGATGCTCACCGGAGCTCGACGCGACGCGTTCGCTGAAGTCGGACGGAATGGTGAGGGACAGGTAGTACGTGCCCTCCTCGACGCCCCTGGCGGCCTCGGCGGCACTGGTCTCGTGCCAGTCGAAGGTGCCGCTGTCCCGCAGGCCGTCGGCTATGGAGTCGCCGGCGGCGAGCCGCTCCCCGTCCACGGTGGCGCCCTTGTCGGCGTTGACCAGCGCGACGGGGATCCTGTCCAGCCGCCCGTAGGGGTCCCAGAAGGACCACAGGTACAGGGCGCCGTAGAGCAGCGGCAGGAGCAGCAGCGACACCATGGCCGCGCGGGGCAGCCGCCCCCTGCCGAACTTCCTCAGCTCAAGCACGGCCAGCCTCGGCGTGCGCATCGGCCGCCCCCTCCTCGTCGGTGTTCTCGTCGTCGCTTCCCACGGCTGCGTCCGCGTCGGCCTCCCCGCCGTGCCGCGGAGTTCCGGCGTGCGTCCCGGCGGGGCCCCGGGTCCGCACGACCACGGCGTCCGCGGGCGCCTCGGAGCACACCGCCAGCACGGTCGTGCCGCTCGCGGCGATGCCGCGCAGCATCTCCCAGGCCTGGTCGCGTTCGGCGGGCCCGAGTTTGTGGTCGGCGTCGTCCACCGCCAGCACCTTCGGCCGGGCCAGCAGCGCCAGGGCGGTGCCCAGGCGCAGGGCCTCGATCCGTTCCAGGTCCCGGGCGGCGGTCCGTTCGGCCTTGGGCAGCGCCGAGAGGTCGAGCCCGGCCGCCGCCAGCGCCTCGTCGACCCGGGCCCGGGACGCGGCTTCGCGGCCTCCGGCCACCCGCCGCCACCCTCGCGGGGAGGCGCTGCGGGTCTCGTCGTACCCGGTGGGCCTGATCAGTTCCCGCAGCGAGTCGCCGAACCGCCGCTGCAGCAGCACCCGTTCGCGCAGGTGCTCGCCGACGGTGAGGGCCGGGTCGAGCTCGGCGACCCCGATGACGGGGCCGAGCGCGGCGACGCGGCGGACCGCGGCGAGCTGCTTGGGCAGCCGGAACCCGGCGACCTCCGCCCGGCCCTCCGTGGCGCGCATACGGCCGGTCAGCGAGAGCAGCAGACAGGTGCGGCCCGAGCCGGAGGGGCCCTCGACGGCGACCAGGGCGCCGGCCGGCGCGGTGAAGGAGACGTCCCGGAACACCCAGCCCCGGGGCCCCTTGAGTCCGAAGCCGTCCGCGGTGATCACTCGCCCGCCCCCATTCTTTGAACTGACCAGTCAGTGCAAAAACTGTATCGCACGGCGTCACCGACCCGCGAATCCGCGGACTTTGCCCGGGTGCTGCGACTGTTTTCCCAGGTCAGGGTGATTGTCAGTGGGGTGCTTCACGATGAGTGGTGAAGGCCAGGAGCTGTCGGACACGTCATACGAAGGCAGGAGGTATGTGATGACCGCGCCAGTCCGCAGGGCCGCCGTCGCCGGCGGCAGTGCCACCGACGTCCATCCCGTGCTGCGCAGGGCCACCGCCCCCGCGGCCGCTCTCGACCTGCTCGCCCAGGCCCGGCGGGGGCTTGACGAGGCCGCCGTCCTCGAGGCCCCCAACGAGCGCTTCGCCACCGCCCACTTGGCCGCGCTGCGCACCGCGGCCGCCGTCCTCGCCGTGCGCGGCCGCCCCGAACCCACCAGGCGGCGCAGGCAGCGGATACGCAGCGCATGGGAGGTGCTGCCCGAGATCGCGCCCGAACTGACGGAGTGGAGCGCCCTCTTCGCGGCGGGTGCCCCTCAACGGGCCCGCGCCGAGGCCGGCATCCAGGGTGCCGTCAGCCTTCGCGAGGCCGACGATCTCGTCCGCGCGACGGGGATGTTCCTGCGGCTGGTCGAGCGGCTGCTGGCCCTCAGGCCCGCGCCGGACCCGCTGCGGACCGACCGTCCCGCTTGATCGGCCGCCGGGTGGCCGCCCACTAGAGTGGGTTCCAGGCTGGGCCGACCGGTCCCCAGCCCCGTCCGCCCGCGAGGAGCCGTCCGCATGTCCCGTCCAGGAGGGGCCGAACCGCTGCGGCCCCGCGCAGCCCTGCGTACCGCCGTGGTCTGGGAGGTCCTGCGCGACGCGCTCGACCGGCAGGCCAAGGCCGCCGGACGGGACGTCCTCGACGTGCTCGACACCGGTGGCGGCACCGGCAACTTCGCGGTGCCCGTCGCCAGTCTGGGCCACCGGGTGACCGTCGTCGACCCCAGCCCCGACGCCCTCTTCGCCCTCGAACGCCGCGCGGCGGAGGCGGGCGTCACCGAACGCGTCCGCGGAGTACAGGGCGACGCCCACGGACTGCTCGACGTCGTGCCCGCGGGCAGCCACGACGTCGTGCTCTGCCACGGCGTCCTGGAGTACGTGGACGACCCGGCCGAGGGCGTCCGCAACGCCGCCGGCACCCTGCGCTCCTCCGGCGCGCTCAGCCTGCTCGCCGCGAGCCGCCACGGGGCCGTGCTCGCCCGCGCGCTCGCCGGCCACTTCGGTGAGGCCCGTCACACCCTCGACGACCCCGACGGCCGCTGGGGCGAGGGCGATCCGATGCCCCGCCGCTTCACCGCCGACGAGCTGACCGGGCTGGTCGCCGACGCCGGACTGCGCGTCGGTTCCGTGCACGGCGTGCGCGTCTTCGCCGACCTCGTCCCCGGTGTCCTGGTGGACACCGAACCGGGCGCGATGGACGCCCTGCTCCGCCTCGAGCTGGCCGCCGCCGAGCAGCCCGCCTTCCACGCCGTGGCGACCCAGTTGCACGTACTGGCCGAGCGCGGCTGAGCCCCCGCGGCGGACTCCTCGCCCCTACACCTTCCGGTCACCCAGCGGGAGGAGTCCGTCACACGCCCCCCGATTCCCGGTTCAGGGCCGTATGCTGGCATGACGTGGCGTTCGACGGGGAAAACACCCCCCGTCGGATTGGCGTAGTGGGGCGGGTTTCACGGGGGCGATTCCCTGCCTATCCTGGAAGGGTCGTACTGGTCGCTCCCCCGCGACCGACGAGGAGGAGGACTCCGTGCCGCTCTCGGAGCACGAGCAGCGCATGCTCGAGCAGATGGAGCGAGCGCTGTACGCCGAAGATCCCAAGTTCGCGTCGGCGCTTGAGGGAAGCGGGCTGCGCACGTACACCAGGCGGCGGGTCTACCTGGCTGTGGCGGGCTTCCTGGTGGGCATCGGGCTGTTGATGGCAGGCATGATCGCCCAGCAGCCATGGATCAGCGTCGTGGGCTTCCTCGTGATGCTCGGCTGTGCCGTTCTCGCCGTCACCGGCTGGCGCCGCGCCGCCAAACCGGGTACGGCCGCGGCCCCCGCGGGGCAATCCACAGCGGGTGCCCCCGGACGAGGCCGGCGCCACCAGCCGCGTCGCAAGATGATGGACCGCATCGAGGAGCGGTGGCAGCGCCGCCGCGACGAGCAGGGCCACTGACACTCCGAGCACGGCGAAGGGGGCGGGGTTCCGACCGGAACCCCCCCCCCCTCGCCCTGGTGTCAGCACCCCGGCCCCCC
>NZ_JBEZXR010000034.1:0-92751 GCF_040638135.1 Streptomyces sp. NPDC026673
GACCAGAATGCCCAGCCCCGGAGGCCCCGCACCCGGCCCACCCCCACACGCGCGAGGCGGCACCTGACCGCGCCGGATGGGGGCACCCCCGGCCGAAGGCTGGGGGAGGGCGGGCGGGCGGGGAAACCCCCAACCGCAACCACAACGCACCCGCACACAAACGCCCGGGCGGCCCGGCGCAGCCGGACGGCGGCACGGGGTCAGGCCACCCCGTCGGGATGAGGCAACAACACCACCCGGTGCGCCTCCGCCCCCGCCGCCATCGAACTGTCGCACGCCGCGACGACCGTGATCCCCGCCGCCGCGACACGGCGCAGTTCGCTCCACGCACCGCGGCTGATGACGGTCGTGGTGACGGAGGGACCACGGCTCCAGGGCGCGCTGTTGAGGGCGAGCTGCAGTGCCGAGCGCTGCGGGCCGGGCGGGCCGACCACGGCGATCAGCTCTCCCGTCGGCGTGGACAGATGGGCTCCGGTGACGGTCGGGGTCGCCATGCCTGCCCCTCTCCTCGTTCTGGCCGGTATACGAGCAATGGGTCTTTTGCTCGGGGATCGACCCAGGTTTACCAAGGATCGGGCCGGATCAAGGGCGCGGCACTCCGGGAACTCCCTTTGCGGTACGGGCTCCGGCCGCCTGGGCGGGCACCCGGGGCGCGTCCCGGTGGAGCACCAGCAGCGCCATGTCGTCGGTCAGCCGCCCCCGCGTGTGGCGGAGGAAGGCGGCGCACACCGCGTCGACCAGGGCCCGCGCGGACAACGCGCCGCCGTGGCACGCCGACTGGGCGGCCCCCTCCAGCACCGGCAGCAGGGGGAAGAACTCCCCCGCCGCGTCGCGGGCGTCCACCGCGCCGTCGGTGTGCAGGAACAGCGCCTGGCCGGGGAGGAGTTCGCCGCAGGGCACGGCCTTCGCCACCGGCCCGGGGTCGAACAGTCCGAGCGGCGGGAACGGTTCGCCCGCCTCCAGCGCCCGGGCGCGGAAGCGTCCGGGGCGGTCGGGGCTCAGCCGGTACGGCTGCGGGTGGCCGCAGTTGATCACGTGGACGCCGCAGTCCTCGCCCAGTTCCAGCAGCATCAGGGTCACGAACTCCTCGGCGGCGTGCGTGCGCCCCCGCAGGTGGCGGTGGAGCGCCTTGTCCAGTCGGCGGAGCACGCCCCCGAGTTCCGGCTCGTCGTGCGCGGCCTCGCGGAAGCTGCCGAGCAGCGCGGCGACCGTGCCGATGGCCTCGAGGCCGTGGCCGCGTACGTCGCCGATGACCGCACGCACCCCGTAGGGCGTGGCGAGCACCTCGTACAGGTCGCCGCCGACCCGGGCGCCGCGGCTGGCCGAGAGGTAGTCGCCCGCCACCGCGAGGGCGTTCACCCGGTGCGGCAGCGGGGGCAGCAGCACCTGCTGGGCGGCGACGGCGATCTCCCGGGTACGGTCGAGCTCGGCGGCGAGCCGGGCCCTGCGGTCCACGAGCCAGAAGCAGACGGCCAGTACGGCCAGCACCGCGACCTCCGTGCCGAGCCGCTGTCCGCTGTCCGGCACCGCCACGGCCGCCACGGCGAGTCCTCCGCTGACCAGGACGCAGCGGCGCCGCCCCGTCCCCGCGCACGCGATCACGGGCGCGGCCGCCACCGCGGGCACCCACTGGACTCCCCCGGGGACGGCGTAGACCAGGCCCAGCACGGCGGCCACCCACAGCCCGGGCAACGACAGGACGGCCAGGCCCCGCGCTCCGCGCCTGGGTCCGCGGCTGACTGCCCTGGGTCGGATCATGCCTCGGGGCTCCCCCTGAAGCCGTTGACGCGGACGGCGACGACACAGCCCCCGCGTCGAGTGGGCCCTGGTTCCGATCGATTGTGGCGACTCGGTGCGACGAACCGGGTACCCAGGGGAACCATTTCACCCGATCGGACTACGTGTCCGGGGAGAACGCCGGTGGGGCGCCCCCGGCGGACCGGGGACGCCCCACAGAAACCCGAACGCGCGGGCGTCAGGCGCCGCGCAGGGTCGCTCCCGTGCGCTCCGCCGCCGCGGCGACCGCCGCGTCGCGGGCCGCGGAGGCCTCGTCGGCCGTGAGCGTACGGTCCGCGGCGCGGAAGCGCAGGCTGTACGCCAGCGACTTCTTGCCCCCGCCGATCTGCTCACCGGTGAAGATGTCGAACAGCCGCAGCGATTCGAGCAGTTCCCCGGCGCCGGAGCGCAGGGCGGTCTCCACCTCGGCGGCCGGGACGGAGGCGTCCACGACCAGGGCGACGTCCTGGGTGGCCACCGGGAAGGTGGACACGCGGGGCGCGACGACCGGGCCGCCCGAGGCACGCTCCAGGCGGTCGAGGTCGATCTCCATGGCGGAGGTGCGCTCCGGCAGGTGCAGGGCCTTGATCACCCGGGGGTGCAGCTCGCCGGCGTTGCCGACCAGCACCTCCTCGCCGTCGACGACCGCGAGGAGCGCGGCGCAGCGGCCCGGGTGGAAGGGCGCCTGCCGGTCCTGGCGGACGATCAGCTCGACCCCGGCCTCGCGGGCGACGACCCGCCCGGCCTCGATCGCGTCGGCCGCACCCGAGGGACGGCCCTGGCCCCACCAGCCGGCCTGCTCACGGGCACCGGTCAGGACGACAGCGACGCGCCGCGGCTGCCGCGGGAGGGCGGCGTCGAGCGCGGCGATCTCGGCGTCGGTCGGGCGCCGGTCGACCGGCAGCCGCGGCGGCGCGGGCTCCTCGCCGCTGGGGCGGAAGACCAGTCCGGTCTCGAAGAGCGCGAGGTCGTGCGCGCCGCGCCCGACATTGCGGCGCAGGGCGCCGAGCAGGCCGGGGAGCATGGTCGTGCGGAGCGCGGGCTCCTCGTCCGACAGCGGGTTGGCCAGCTTGACGGTGATGCGGCGCGGGTCGTCCGCGTCGAGGCCGAGCTGGTCGAAGACGGCCTCGCCGAGGAACGGGTAGTTCTGCACCTCGGTGTAGCCCGCCCCGGCCAGCGCCCGGCCGACCCGGCGGCGCAGCTTCTGCGACTCGGTCAGACCGCGGCCCGAGGGCAGGTTCGGCAGGGTGGAGGGCAGGTTCTCGTAGCCCTCCAGCCGGATGACCTCCTCGGCGAGGTCGTTGGGGTCGCGCAGGTCGGGCCGCCAGGACGGCACGGTGACGATCAGCTCGTCGGCGCCGTAGACGTCGCAGCCGACCTGCTGGAGGCGGCGCACCACGGTCTCGCGGCCGTACGCCATGCCCGCCACCCGGTCCGGGTGGTCGGCGGGGATGGTGATGGTGTGGGGCGCCGAGGGCGCGGTGATCTCGGTGACGCCCGACTCTGCGGTGCCACCCGCGAGCAGCACCAGCAGGTCGACGGTGCGCTGCGCGGCGGCGGCCGCGGCCTGCGGGTCCACGCCGCGCTCGAAGCGCTTGGAGGCCTCGGAGGACAGCTTGTGCCGGCGTGCGGTGCGGGCGATGGCGACCGGGTCGAAGTGGGCCGCCTCGATGACGACGTCGGTCGTCGAGGCCCCGGTCTCGTCGATCTCGGTGTTGGCGCCGCCCATGACGCCGGCCAGGCCGATCGGGCCGCGGTTGTCGGTGATCACGAGGTCCTCGGGGTCGAGGACGCGGACCTGGCCGTCGAGGGTCGTCAGCTTCTCGCCCGGCTGCGCCCGGCGCACGCCGATGGCGCCCTCGACGCGGTGCCGGTCGTACGCGTGCAGGGGCTGGCCCAGCTCCAGCATCACGTAGTTGGTGACGTCCACGGCGAGCGAGATCGGCCGCATGCCGGCCTTCTGCAGCCTGCGCTGCAGCCAGATCGGCGAGCCCGCCTCCGGGTCGAGCCCGGTGACGGTGCGCGCGGTGAAGCGGTCGCAGCCGACCGGGTCGGCGACCCGCACCTCGTAGCCGTAGGAGTTCGGGCCGGGCACGTCCAGCAGCGCCGGGTCGCGCAGCGGCAGCCCGTAGGCGATGGCGGCCTCGCGGGCGACGCCGCGCATCGACAGGCAGTAGCCGCGGTCCGGGGTGACCGCGATGTCCAGCACCTCGTCGACGAGCTCCAGCAGCTCGATGGCGTCGGTACCGGCCTCGTGCTCCGGCGGCAGCACGATGATGCCGTGCGAGCCGTCGTCGCCCATGCCCAGCTCGGCGCCCGAGCAGATCATGCCGTGCGAGGTGCGGCCGTAGGTCTTGCGCGCGGAGATCTCGAAGTTCCCGGGCAGCACGCCGCCGGGGAGGATGACGACGACCTTGTCGCCGACGGCGAAGTTGCTCGCGCCGCAGACGATCTCCTGCGGCTCGCCGGTGCCGTTCGCGGTGCCGACGTCGACCGTGCAGAAGCGGATCGGCTTCTTGAAGCCGGACAGCTCCTCGATGGTGAGCACCTTGCCGACGACCAGCGGGCCCTTGAGCCCGGCGCCGAGCTGCTCGACGGTCTCGACCTCGAGGCCGGCGGAAATGAGCTTGGCCTGGACGTCGCGACCGGACTCGCCGGCGGGCAGGTCGACGTACTCCCGCAGCCAAGAAAGCGGGACCCGCATCAGATCTCCATCCCGAACGGAAGGGTGAAGCGCACGTCACCCTCGACGATGTCTCGCATGTCCTCGACGTTGTGACGGAACATCAGCATGCGCTCGATGCCGAAGCCGAAGGCGAAACCGCTGTACTTCTCCGGGTCGACGCCGCAGGCCGTGAGCACCCGGGGGTTGACCATGCCGCAGCCGCCGAGCTCGATCCAGCCCTCGCTGCCGCAGGTCCGGCAGGGGCGGTCCGGGTTGCCGACGGACTCGCCGCGGCAGACGTAGCAGACCATGTCCATCTCGGCGGACGGCTCGGTGAACGGGAAGTAGTTCGGGCGGAGCCGGGTCGTGATGTCCTCACCGAAGAGCGACTGCACCATGTGGTCCAGGGTGCCCTTGAGGTCGGCCATGGTCAGGCCCTCGTCGACGGCGAGCAGCTCGACCTGGTTGAAGACCGGGGTGTGGGTGGCGTCCAGCTCGTCCGAGCGGTAGACCCGGCCGGGGCAGATCACGTAGACCGGCGGCTCGCGGTCGAGCAGGGAGCGGATCTGCACCGGGGAGGTGTGCGTGCGCAGCACGACGCCGCTCTCCTCGGGACCCGTGCCGGCGGGCTTGTCGCCCTCCACGAAGAACGTGTCCTGCATGGTGCGCGCCGGGTGGTCCGCCCAGATGTTCAGGGCGTCGAAGTTGAACCACTCGGCCTCGACCTCGGGGCCCTCGGCCACCTCGTAGCCCATGGCCACGAAGATGTCCTCGATGCGCTCGGAGAGCGTGGTCAGCGGGTGGCGGGCGCCGCGCGGGGCGCGGTCGTACGGCAGGGTGACGTCCACCGCCTCCTCGACCAGCACGCGCTCGTCGCGCTCGTTCTCCAGCACCTCCTGCCGGGCCTTGAGCGCCTGGTTGACCGTGCCGCGGGCCTGGCCGACGCGCTTGCCGGCGTCCGCCTTGGCGTGCGGCGGCAGCGCGCCGATCTCGCGGTTTGCCAGGGCCAGCGGAGAGCGGTCGCCGGTGTGCGCCACCTTGACCTCGCGCAGCGCGTCGAGGTCGGCGGCTTCGGCGATCGCGGCGAGCGCCTCGTCGCGCCGGCGCTCGATCTCTTCCGGTTTCAGTGCCTCGACCTCGACAGGGTCGTACGACTTGTTCGGTGCCGACATTTCTTCCCGTTCCGATGTGGGTGATGGCGTGGCCGACCTGCCTGCCCGACCGCTGAATGCCAAGGGTC
Source organism: Streptomyces sp. NPDC026673 (assembly GCF_040638135.1). Lineage (NCBI taxonomy): Bacteria > Bacillati > Actinomycetota > Actinomycetes > Kitasatosporales > Streptomycetaceae > Streptomyces > Streptomyces sp. NPDC026673. Next base: position 5,682 of record NZ_JBEZXR010000034.1, read on the forward strand.
GAGTCTATCGGGGCCACGGGGAAAGGCTGGTCACGCCCGTCGGGGGCGGTGGAGGACCACGCTTCGCTCAGGCCGTGAAGGCCGGCGCCCCGACGGGCAGGGTAAATCGGAACTGGGCGCCCTTTCCGGGCGCGCGACCCACGGTGATCGTACCGCCGTGGGCCTCGACGATGCCCTTGACGATGTACAGACCCAGGCCCGTGCCACCGCGTTTGCTGCCCCGCCAGAAGCGGGTGAAGACGCGGTTCATGGACTCCTCCGGGATGCCGGGGCCCTCGTCGCTCACGGTCACCGCCGTCCCGGACCATTCCGGCTCGCGGGGGGCGACCGCCGACGAGGGCGCAGCGCTTACGTCAATGGTGACAGTTCCCTCACCGTGGCGCACGGCGTTTTCCAGCAGGTTCCCCAGGATCTGGTCGACCTTGTCGGGGTCGGCCCACAGCGAGGGCAGCGCCTCGGCCACCCTTACGGTGAAGCGGTCCGCGGGCTGGCCGGCCGCGACGAGCGCGTCCACGTGCCGCCGCACCGCGGCGCCGATGTCGACCGGCTGGCGGCGGACCTCCAGGCGGCCGGAGTCGATGCGGGAGATGTCGAGGAGTTCGGCGATCAGCCGGGTGACCCGGTTGGCGTCGGCGTGCACCGTCTCCAGCATGAGCTTCTTCTGGTCCTCGGTGAAGCGTTCCCACTTCGCCAGCAGGGTGGCGGTGAAGCCCTTGACCGAGGTGAGCGGGGAGCGCAGCTCGTGCGCGACGGTGGCGATCAGCTCGGCGTGGCTGCGCTCGGTGCGCCGCCGCGCCTCGGTGCCGCGCACCGCGACGACCAGCCGGCGCACGGGCCCGGTGGGGTGGTCGCGGACGTACTTGGCGGAGACCAGCACCTCGCGGCCGCCAGGGAGCAGCAGATTGCGCTCGGGCTGCCCGGTGCGGGTGGCCAGGCCCGCGTAGGGGTCGGTGAGCTGCCACCAGCGGCGCCCGTCCAGGTCCTCCAGGGGCAGCGCCTGCTCGATGGGGCGGCCGATGACGTCGGCGGGGTCGAGCGCGGTGATCCGGGCGGCGGCGGCGTTGAAGCAGAGCACGAGGCCGTGCTCGTCGGCGACGACGAGACCGTCCGGGAGCTCGTCGGTCGTGACGCCGAGTTCGGTCAGGACGATCGGCCAGCCCTGCGGCGCGCTCGGCGGCGTGCCGTCGGTCGTCCTGACGTCCATCCCCGCAACCCCCTCTCCAGGGCGGCCCCCGGGGCGTCACACTACTAGCTCATTGTTACGGAGCGGCACCCTCCGGGAGCACGCTGCGCGCGGGCGGAGGCGTAAAGGCACACGGCGGCGGCCGTGGCGAGGTTGAGGCTCTCGGCGCGACCGTGGATGGGGACGCGCACCACCTCGTCCGCGAGTGCGCGGGTCTCCTCCGGCAGGCCCCAGGCCTCGTTGCCGAAGATCCAGGCCGTGGGGCCGCCCATGGTGCCCTCGTCGAGCTCGGCGTCCAGGTCGCGCTCCCCCGCGCCGTCGGCGGCGAGCAGCCGGACGCCGGCGCCGCGCAGCCCGTCGACCACGGTCCCCATGGGGACGCCGACGGCCACCGGCAGGTGGAAGAGGCTGCCGACGGAGGCGCGTACGGCCTTGGGGTTGTACAGGTCGACGGAGGCGTCCGTGAGGACGACCGCCTCGGCCCCGGCGGCGTCCGCGCAGCGCAGCACGGTGCCGGCGTTGCCGGGGTCGCGCACGTTCGCCAGGACGGCGACCAGCTTCGGGCGGGCGCGCAGGATCTCCTCGAACGGGGTGTCCAGGAAGCGGCACAGGCCGATGATCCCCTGCGGGGTGACGGTGTCCGACATCTCGGCGACGACCTCGTCGGTCGCGGTGAGCACCGGCACCCGTGCGGCGCGGGCCGCGGCGACGATGGCGGCGTGCCGTTCGGCGGCCTCGGGGGTGACGTACACCTCGACCAGATGCTCCATGGCCTCGCGCACGGCCTGCGGGCCCTCGGCGAGGAAGCGCCGCTCCTTGCCGCGGAAGCTGCGCTTGGCCAGCCGCCGCGCGGCGACGACGCGGGGGGATCGCAGGGAGGTCAGCTCGGGGCCGGGCATGGGGGTGCACTCACTTCGGTCGGGTCCGGCCGGACGCGCGGCACGGCGCTCCGGAACACAGCACGGACCCGCAGGCACACGGCCTGCGGGTCCGGAAGAGCAGTGGGTCAGGCCGCCTTGGGGGCGTTGACGTCGCTCGGCAGGGCCTTCTGGGCCACCTCGACCAGCGCGGCGAACGCGTTGGCGTCGTTGACGGCCAGCTCGGCGAGGATCTTGCGGTCCACCTCGACGTTGGCGGCCTTCAGACCCTGGATGAAGCGGTTGTAGGTGATGCCGTTGGCGCGGGCAGCGGCGTTGATGCGCTGGATCCACAGCTGACGGAAGTCGCCCTTGCGCTTCTTGCGGTCGTTGTAGTTGTAGACGAGGGAGTGGGTGACCTGCTCCTTCGCCTTGCGGTACAGGCGGGAACGCTGGCCGCGGTAACCGCTGGCCTGCTCGAGGATCGCCCGGCGCTTCTTCTGGGCGTTGACTGCCCGCTTGACGCGTGCCACTAGATAACTCCTTCAAAGGGACCGCGGGGGTGCTCACACGGCCCGAAAACGAATGGGTCCCGGTCCAACATCGCGCCCCCTGGTCGAAGGGGGCGTGCCGTCACTTGCCGAGAAGCTTCTTGATCTTCTTGGCGTCGGGCTTGGCCAGGACGACAGTGCCGGTGAGGGCACGGGTCTTCGTCGACGGCTTGTGCTCAAGCAGGTGGCGCTTGCCGGCGCGCTCGCGGATCACCTTGCCGGAGCCGGTGATCTTGAATCGCTTGCTCGCACCGCTGTGGGTCTTGTTCTTCGGCATGCGCCGTAGTCTCCTCGTCGCTGGCCCTCCCGTCCGCCCTGGAGCGGACGGAGAGCGTCAGTCCTTCATTGCGTTACCCGGAGCGGAACTCCGGGTCCTGGCAACGCCGTCAGACGGCGTCAGCTGGCGTCGGCGGGAGCGTCCTGCTCGTGCTCCTGCTCCTGCTCGTCGGGGTCCTTCGGCAGGCGACCGGCCTTGCGGGCGGCCTGCGCCTCGCGGGCCTCGGCCATCGCCTCGGTCTTCTTCTTGTGCGGACCGAGGACCATGATCATGTTGCGGCCGTCCTGCTTCGGCGAGGACTCCACGAAGCCCAGGTCCTGGACGTCGTCGGCGAGCCGCTGCAGCAGTCGGAAGCCCAGTTCCGGGCGCGACTGCTCACGACCGCGGAACATGATCGTGATCTTGACCTTGTCGCCCTGCTTGAGGAACCGGACGACATGACCCTTCTTGGTGTCATAGTCGTGCGGATCGATCTTCGGCCGGAGCTTCATCTCCTTGATGACCGTGTGCGCCTGGTTCTTGCGCGCCTCACGGGCCTTCATGGCCGACTCGTACTTGAACTTGCCGTAGTCCATGAGCTTGCAGACCGGCGGACGTGCGGTCGCCGCCACCTCGACCAGGTCGAGGTCGTACTCCTGCGCAAGCTCCAGTGCCTTGGCAAGCGGCACGATGCCGACCTGCTCGCCACTGGGACCGACGAGTCGCACCTCGGGGACGCGAATCCGGTCGTTGATGCGGGGCTCGGCGCTGATGGGGCCTCCTCGGTAGCACCACGCGTCTGACTGGATTGACAGCCGCGTAACGTCTGAAACTGGGTCCGGCCCGTGAGGAGACGTCAAAAAACGCCCCATACGGGTCACAGGCGGATGCTCCTCAACAACCGGGAGCACCGCCGCGGAATTCCCCGCGGGGCGCATCGGGCGCCTTGTCCTCGTCCGGGGACACGGCACCTGACCGGTGACCCGCCGCCCTCGAAGAGCCGGCAAGGTGGGAGATCGGAGCCTCCACTTGTGGGCTGGAGCGCTCCGCTTCCGTGAGTCCGCGGGGTGTCCAGCCGGTCGATCGTCAAGCATACCAGTGTCCGACCGCAGACCGTAATCGGCCGGTGTGGCCCTATCGTGTGAGGCATGAGTGACGCCAGCCCCCAGCACCAGTCCCCCTCCGCCGACCGTCCCGACTTCGACACGCTGACCCGCGACATCGCGGATGTCCCGGCGGTCGAGGTGATCACCACGGTCGCGGTGCACCTGATGAGCGCGGCGGCGGTGAACCTGGGCCTCGCGGAGGACGGCGAACAGCACAAGGACCTCGACGAGGCGCGCAAGCTGATCACCGCGCTGGCCGGCCTGGTCACCGCCGGCGCGACCGAGATCGGCTCCTACCACGCCGCGCCGCTGCGCGACGGCCTGAAGTCGCTGCAGCTCGCCTTCCGCGAGGAGTCCGTCGTCCCGGACGCGCCGGGCGAGGGCCCGGGCGAGAAGTTCACCGGCCCCGTCCACGGCTAGGCCCTGGGCCGGGCCCGGGCCCGGCCCGCCCGAGCGCTCGAGACGGCGTCGCCCCCGGTGGGGCGGCGCCGTCAGCGCGTGAAGAGGGGTTCGCCGGGCAGCTTCGTGTCCGCCGGGAGCAGCGCCAGCTCGATGCCGCGCACCAGCGCGCCGCGCAGCACCTCGTCGGCGGCCAGCGTCCGCGAGACGCGCTGCGCGACCTGACGCACGTCGGCGCCCGGGTCCAGGACCAGCCCCACCGTGCCGTCGGAGCCGGCGGACGGGACGAGGTGGGCGCGGACCACCTCCGGCGCCGCCGCCACCGCCGCCCGCAGGGCCTCGCGGACCACGGGGTCGGCCAGCGGGTCCGCCGTGGCCCGGCCCGAGGCGACGGCGCGCAGCGCGGCACCGGTCAGGGCGTACGGCACGGGCCCGGCCATGTCGATCAGCAGGGTGTCGGCCTTCTCGTGCGCCAGCGCCTGGAGCGCCTGGCCCAGCGGCACGGCCACCGGCCGCGCGTCCGGCCGCCAGCGCGCGAGGGCCTCGGTGGAGGTGAAGGCCGGCAGCGCCCGGCGGCCGTCGGCGGCCTGGATGGTGGGCACCGCCATGTCGCTGGTCTTCTCGCGGCGCAGCCCGTCGGGCCCCTCCTCGACCTCTCCCAGCAGCGCCACCACGGGCACCAGGACGCGTGCGCCCGGGAGAGCCGCGAGCACCTCGGGTTCGGCGGACCGGTCGGCGTCGTAGGCGGCGAGCGCCGCCACGAGCCGGGGGTCGCCGGAGCCGTCGTCGTCGGAGAAACCGGGGTCGGGGATGTTCTTGAGAGCCACGCACCGAGGGTAGCCGGGGTGCCCGGCGGCGATTTCTTACGGCCCCTTCATACGCCTCTCACGGACCGCGCAGTTTCCGTCCCTAGGTTCCCTGGGCATGGCTTCCGAGAACACCTCCGCACGGCCCCGCCGCCGCGTCCGTCTCCCCCGCGTCCCCTCCGGTGGGCGCCACGCGCCCCGCGGCACCGTGCGCGCCGTGGTGGCCGTCGCCGCGCTGGCGTGCGCGACGCTCGGCACGGTGACGTATGGGTCGGCTGTGTCGGCGTCGCCGCCGCGCACCGCGGCGGCGGCAGCGGCTCCGTCCGGCGGGGCGGCGGCGAACGTGGCGATCGTGAAGGCGAGCGGGGCGATCGTGAAGGCGAGCGGGGAGTCCCGGGTGATGTGGAGCGAGGTGCTGGAGGCGGCGCTGCGGGACGTGTCCGGGGACCCGGAGGCGCGCTACTCCGTGGCGGTCCTGGACACCGCCTCGGGCGCGCGGGCGGTGTACGGGGACGGCCTGTACGACACGGCGAGCATCGTCAAGGTCGACATCCTGGCGGCCCTGCTGCTCCAGGCCCAGGACGCGGGACGGGATCTGACGGCGCAGGAGAAGGCCTGGGCCGAGGTGATGATCGAGTACAGCGACAACGCGGCGGCCACCGCGCTGTGGCGGGCGATAGGCCGGGGTGCCGGGCTGGACGCCGCCAACCGCCGCCTCGGGCTCACCTCGACCACGCCGGGCAGCGGACTGCTGTGGGGGCTGACCCGGACCACGGCGGCCGACCAGCTCACCCTGCTGCAGCGGGTGTTCGGCACCGACGGCGCCCTCGACGCGGCGTCCCGCGGGTACGTGCGACGGCTGATGGGCCGGGTGTCGGCCGCGCAGGCCTGGGGCGTGCCGACCGCGGCGGACGGCTCCTACGAGGTCAAGAACGGCTGGCTGCAACGGAGTACGACCGGGCTGTGGGACATCAACAGCATCGGCCGGATCCGGGCCGGCGGCCGGACCTACCTGGTCGCCGTGGTGTCGCGCGGCAGCACGACCCAGGCCGCGGGCATCACGCTGGTGGAACGGGCCGCACGGGCGGCGGTGCGGGCCTTCAGCCGTGCCGCCGGCCGTTCCGGCGCGCCGTGAGCCGGGGCCGCAGCCACAACAGGGCGGCGGCGGCGACCAGTCCGGTGCCGGCGACCGCGAACGCCACGGCGATCCCGTCGCCCAGGGTGTCCCCGTCGGTGGCCGCGGCCGCCTTGGCGGCGGCGGGACCGGAGCCGAAGTACTTGCGTGTGTGGGGGACGGCGCTCGGCACGGTGCCCTCCGGCCTGAGCCCGGCCCCGGCCTTCAGCGCGGCCGCCGGGTCCACCAGCCCGTACCCGACGGCGTCGTTGCGGCCCCCGGGCGGGGTGTCGCGGGCGGTGTCCTCCAGCAGCCGCTTGACCTGGGCGGGGCTCAGCCGGGGGTAGGCGGAGCGGACCAGCGCGGCCGTGCCCGAGACATAGGCGGAGGCGGTGCTGGTGCCCCAGCCCTCGTAGTAGCGGCGGTTGGGGTCGGCGATCACGACGTCGACGCCGGGCGCGGCGACCGTCGCGTACCAGCGGCGGGTGGAGAACGACGCGCGGGAGCCGTAGCGGTCGACGGCGGCCACCGCGATGACCCCCGGGTACGCGGCCGGGTAGGAGGCGCGGTTGCCCTGTTCACCGCCGTTGCCCGCGGACGCGACGACGACCACGCCCTTGCGGAGCGCGTACTGGATCGCGTCGTCCTCCTGCGCCTCGGGGTGGGCAGTGCGGCTGTCGTCGCCGAGGGAGAGGTTGATGACGTCGGCGCCGTGGTCGGCGGCCCAGCGGATGCCGTCGGCGAGGGCGCTGCCGCGGGTGGTGCGGGCCTTCTTCCGCTGCGGGTCCTTGTCCTCCAGGATCACCCGCACCGGCAGGATCCTCGCCTCCGGCGCGATGCCCAGCACGCCGTCCGACCCGCCGGGGCCGTGGCCGTGACCGGCGATGATCCCGGCCATGCCGGTGCCGTGCCGGGCCCACGCGGTGTCCCCGCGGTTCGCGCCGAAGCCGACCATGTCCTTGCCTTCGAGGACCCGCCCGGACAGGTCCGGGTGGGTGCCGTCCACCCCCGTGTCGAGGACGGCGACGGTGACGCCGTCGCCCTTGGTGGTCCGCCACGCGTCCTGCGCGTGCAGCGCGTCCAGCGCCCAGTCGGCGTCCCGTACGGCGTCGGCGTGGGCCGGGACGATGGGCAGCAGGACGAGGGCCGCGGCGGCCAGACCGCCGGCCAGGCGCCTCATCCGGAGCCTCCCGTCGGAGCGGCGGTCAGCGAGCGCGCGGCGCGGCGGGCCCGGCTGTCGACGGCGTCGGCCAGGGCGTCCGCCTCGTGGCCCAGGCCGGCCTGGGCGGGCGCGGCCGTCGCGCCCGCGGTGACGGCCGAGGCGGCGGGCTGCGGGACGCCGATCTCGCGGCCGTCGGCGAAGCCGCTGACCGCGTACACCACGACGGGGAGGTCGGCGGCCACCGTGACCGTCCAGCTGGCGCGCTGCCGGTCGCCGAAACCGGCGGCGGCCGTATGCGGGAAGGCGACCGTACGGGGCATCAGATCGGCGCGGGAGCCGAGGCGTTCGGCGGTCCAGCGGTCGCGCAGCTTGCGCATCGTGGGGGCGTCGGCCTTGGTGACGAGCAGTCCGACCGTGGTGACGGCACTCGACGTGGCGTCGCTGTAGGTGGCGCGCAGCAGTTTGACGCAGCCCGCGGGGCGCAGCACCTTCGCGAGCAGCGGGTCGAACGCCTCCCGGCAGTCCCCGGCGGGCGCCACTCCGATCCGCGTCCAGGTGCGTTCGGCGCCGCCGGGGCCGAGGCCCTTGCCGTGCAGGGTGGGCGGGAAGAGCGTGTCGACGGGTGTGCTGTGCCACAGGCCGCGGGCGAGGGCGAAGTCGCGCCTGCTCGCCTCGGCCGCCGTGGGCGTGGGGGCGGCCGGGTCGTGGTTGATCCACACCCCGGCGCCCGCCCCGCCGAGCAGCCCGAGGCCCAGCACCAGGCAGAGGGCCGCCGCGGCCGTCCGGGGACGCGTCCGGGCGGCGTGCGCGGGGGCGTGCGGCGGCCGGGGCGGCGGCGCCGAGGGCGGTACGGGCGACGACCAGGCCGCGGCCGGCGGGTACGCGGGCGCGGGCGGCACCGGGGGCGGTGCCGAAGGGGCCGGTGGCACAGGGGCCGGTGCCGGTGCCGGTCCGGCCGGGTAGGCGACGCCGACGGGGCCGCGTCCGCCTGCGGGCCGATGGTGCGGGGGTGGTGGGGCGGGGGCCGTTCCGTACAGCTCCTGGGGCAGTACGCCCTCCGGTTCGCCGCCCGCGGCGGTGCCGGCGGCCGCCCAGGGCGCGGAGGGGGCCCGGCCGGGGGCCGAGGCGGCGGCCCAGTGGGCCGGGGCGGCGGTGTGCGGGGCGGTGCCGGGGGGCGGCGGTATCGGGCGCGGAGGGGACCAGCTCGGCCGGGGGGTCGCTCCCCCGCTGTCGAAACCGGCGCTCACCCGGTGCCCCCTCACGGCCGCACGGCGGACGGCCCGTTCACGCGATGGACTGCGGCGTCACTCTACTGGTCGCGGCGACGTCACGACGCGTCAGTACGGATCACTTGCCCCTACCGCTCGGTAGGGGCATTCTGGCAAGCTTCGCGCATGTCTGATCGCGGAGCAGCTCGCGCCCGGTACGACCGGGCCACCGCCCATCTCGACGCGCCGGTGGCGATCGTGGACCTGGAGGCGTTCGACGCCAACGCGGACGACCTGGTCCGCAGGGCGGGCGGCAAGCCGATCCGGGTGGCGTCCAAGTCGGTTCGCTGCCGCGCGCTCCTGGAGCGGGTCCTGGCCCGCGAGGGCTTCGCGGGGATCATGTCGTTCACCCTCGCCGAGTCGCTGTGGCTGGCGCGTTCGGGCTTCGACGACGTCCTGCTGGCCTACCCGTCGGCCGACCGGTCGGGGTACGCGGAGCTGGCCGCCGATCCGAAGCTGGCCGCCGCGGTGACCGTCATGGTCGACGACGTGGCGCAGCTCGACCTGATCGACTCCTCGCGCGCCGGCGGCTCCGAGATCGTCCGGGTCTGCCTGGAGCTGGACACCTCGCTGAAGATGCTCGGGGGGCGGTTGCGCATCGGGGCGCTGCGCTCCCCGCTGCACCAGCCGGAGCAGATGGCGGCGCTGGCCCGCGAGGTGTCCCGGCGCCCCGGCTTCAAGCTGGTGGGGATCATGGCGTACGAGGGCCATGTGGCCGGGGTCGGCGACTCGATCGCCGGGCGGCCGCTGCGCTCGCGCGCGGTGCGGCTGATGCAGGCGGCGGCGCGCCGGGAACTGGCGGCGCGGCGGGCGGAGGCCGTGCGGGCGGTGCGGGAGGTGGCGCCCGGGCTGGAGTTCGTGAACGGCGGCGGCACCGGCAGTGTGCAGAGCACGGCCGCCGAGGACGCGGTGACGGAGATCGCGGCCGGTTCGGGGCTGTACGTGCCCCGGCTGTTCGACAACTACACGTCCTTCCGGGGCCGTCCGGCGGCGCTGTTCGCGCAGCCCGTGGTGCGCCGCCCGGGCGTCGGCGTCGTCACCGTACTGGGCGGCGGCTACCCGGCCTCGGGGGCGGCGGGCCGGGACCGGCTGCCGGTGCCGTATCTGCCGGAGGGGCTGCGCTACGACCCCCAGGAGGGGCCGGGCGAGGTGCAGACGCCGCTGGTCGGGACGGCCGCCGACGATCTGCTGATCGGCGACAAGGTGTGGTTCCGCCACGCGAAGGCGGGTGAGCTGTGCGAGCGGTTCGACACGCTCCAGCTGGTCGAGGACGACCGGGTGGTGCGGGCGGTGCCGACGTACCGCGGCGAGGGCAGGACGTTCCTCTGACGCATCCGGCGCATCAGGCCCGGGCGTACCTGTGACGCGAGCGCCCCGGCCGGGTCCGCCCGGCGGGGCGCTGCGCGGGGACGGCGGTCAGACGCCCGTGCCGCCCGCCGCACCCGAGACCTTGATCCCCTTGGTGATCTCGTCCATCACGTCGAGGTCGGGCGCCTTGGGATTGATGTCGAAGCCGGAGCGGACCAGCACGAGCTTGTCGGGGTCCTTGGGCGACGGGAAGACCAGCGACTGCACATGGCCGTCGTCGCCGTTCTTCGTCACGACCTTCCAGCGGACGTAGTAGCCCTTCTGGCCGGCGACCGTGACCGCCCCGGAACCGGTCACCTCGTGCGAGGTGATGTCCCCGTAGATCTCGTCGCCGTAGGACTCCTCGGCGTTCTTCGCGATGTCCTCGGTCGCGGCGGCCTTCGGCGTGGTCGCCTTGACGCCCGCGGCGTAGGCGGGCTCCGAGGTGACGCCGCCGCGCACGCAGGTGCGCGAGGAGTCGCCGGGGCACGCGTAGCGGCCGACGGTCAGGGAGGCGCGGCCGTAGCGGTCCGTCGTGCCGTCCCATCCGTCCGGCACCGGGATGCTGATGCCGTCGAGCGCGTCCACGGCGAAGCCGGGCTCCCTGTCGGGGGCCGCCGAGGGCCCGTCGCCGCCGGGCCCGCCGTCCAGGCCGCCGTCGCCCGAGTCGGGGTGGGGCGCGGAGGCGGAGGGGCCGGGGGCCGCGGCCGGGGCGTCGCCGCCGCGGTTGAGCGCGACGACGCCTCCGATCACCGCGCCCACCACCACGAGGGCGGCGACGACGGCTATCGCGATCACACCGCCGCGCCTGCCGCCGCCCCCGCCCGACACGACGTCGGCGGGGTACGGCGGATGGCCCGGTACTCCGGGCGCACCGAAGGCCGGCGCGGGGGGCGGGGCGCTGCGGGTGTACTCGGTCCACTCGGTCCCGTCCCACCAGCGCTCCAGAGCGGGCCCGTTACCTGTCTGCCCGGGTTCTGGGTACCAGCCGGGCGGGGTCGTCATGGTCACGGCGTCACCCTAAGGCCCGGACCTTAAGATTCCCGTCAGTCGACCGGTTACAGAGGGGTCACGTACGCCCCCGCGATACCCCCGTCCACCAGGAACTCCGCTCCCGTGACGAAGGACGCGTCGTCGCTGGCGAGGAAGGCCACGGCGGCGGCGATCTCCTCGGCCTCCGCGAAGCGCCCCACCGGGATGTGCACCAGGCGGCGGGCGGCCCGCTCCGGGTCCTTGGCGAACAGCTCCCGCAGCAGCGGGGTGTTGACCGGGCCCGGGCACAGCGCGTTGACCCGGATGCCCTCCCGGGCGAACTGCACGCCCAGTTCGCGGGACATGGCCAGCACGCCGCCCTTGGAGGCGGTGTACGAGATCTGCGAGGTCGCCGCGCCCATCACCGCCACGAAGCTCGCGGTGTTGATGATGGATCCCTTGCCCTGGCGCTGCATGTACGGCAGCGCCGCCTTGCAGCACAGGTACACCGACGTCAGGTTGACCTCCTGGACACGGCGCCAGGCGTCGATGCCGGTGGTGAGGATCGAGTCGTCGTCGGGGGGCGAGATGCCCGCGTTGTTGAAGGCGACGTCGACCGAGCCGTAGGTGTCGTACGCGGCCTTGAACAGCGCCTCCACCTGCTCGGCGTCGGTCACGTCCACCTTGACGTACAGCCCGCCGACCTCCTCGGCGGCCGCCTTGCCCGCCGCCTCGTCGATGTCGCCGCACACGACGTGGGCGCCCTCGGAGGCGAGCCGGCGCGCCGCGGCGAGCCCGATGCCGCTGCCGGCCCCGGTGACCACCGCCGTCCGGCCCACCAGGCGGCGGCACACCACTGCTTCTGCTTGCGTCATTGCCGGGATCACTCCTCCGTGCTGATGAAGACGTTCTTGGTCTCGGTGAAGGCGGCCAGCGCGTCCGGGCCGAGCTCGCGCCCGAGCCCCGACTGCTTGAACCCGCCGAACGGTGTCCAGTAGCGCACCGAGCTGTGGGAGTTGACCGACAGATTGCCGGCGGCGGTGCCCCGGGCCAGCCGCAGGGCGCGGCCGACGTCCCGGGTCCAGATCGAGCCCGACAGGCCGTACGGGGTGGCGTTGGCCAGACGCAGCGCGTCGGCCTCGTCCTCGAAGGGCAGCACGACGGCGACCGGGCCGAAGACCTCCTCCACCGCGACGCGCTCCCCCGGGTCGGCGGGGGTCAGCACGGTCGGCGGATACCAGAAGCCCTTGCCCTCAGGGGCCGTGCCGCGGATCGCGACGGGCGCGTCGGGGGCCACGTACGAGCGGACGCGGTCGCGCTGCGCGGCGGAGATCAGCGGTCCCATGTCGGTGGCCGGATCGGCGGGGTCGCCGACGCCGACGGCCAGGACGGCGGGCTCCAGCAGCTCCATGAAGCGGTCGTACGCCTGCCGCTGGACCAGGATCCGGGTGCGGGCGCAGCAGTCCTGCCCGGCGTTGTCGAGGAAGGCCATCGGCGCCGTCGCCGCGGCCCTCTCCAGGTCCGCGTCGGCGAAGACGATGTTGGGCGACTTACCGCCGAGCTCCAGGGTGACCCGCTTGAGCGTGCCGGCGCAGGTGGCCATGATCTGCTTGCCGACGCGGGTCGACCCGGTGAAGACGATCTTCGCGACGCCCGGGTGCTCGACCAGGGCCGCCCCGGCGACCGGGCCCTCGCCGGGCAGCACCTGGAAGAGGTGCTCGGGCAGTCCCGCCTCCCGTGCCAGGTCGGCCAGGCGCAGCGCGGTCAGCGGGGTGGTCTCGGCGGGCTTGAGGATCACCGCGTTGCCCGCCGCGAGCGCCGGTGCGGTCCCCCAGGCGGCGATGGGCATGGGGAAGTTCCAGGGAGCGATGACGCCGACGACCCCGAGCGGTTCGAGGAAGGTGACGTCGATGCCGCCGGGCACCGGGATCTGCCGGCCGCTGAGCCGTTCGACGCCGCCCGCGGCGTAGTCGAGCAGGTCGCGGACGTTGCCGGCCTCCCAGCGGGCGTTGCCGGCGGTGTGGCCGGCCTCGCGTACCTCCAGGGCGGCCAGTTCCTCCACGTGCGCGTCGACCGCGGAGGCGAAGCGCCGCAGCAGCCGCGCGCGGTCGGCCGGGGCCAGCGCCGCCCAGGCGGTCTGGGCGCGGGCCGCGCGGGCGACGGCGGCGTCGACGTCCTCCCGGCCGGCCGCGGGGACGGTGGCGATCACCTCCTCGGTGGCCGGGTCGAGCACGTCCAGCGCTTGGAGCGGTTCGGGTGCTTCGGGCACTCGCTGCCTCACATGCGTTCGAAGGAGCGGTAGCGCTCCCAGTCGGTCACGGCGGTGTCGTACGCGTCCTGTTCGACGCGGGCCATGTTCAGGTAGTGCTCGACGACCTCGTCGCCGAAGGCGGCGCGGGCGATCGGGCTGGCCTCCCACAGCTCGGCGGCCTCGCGCAGCGTGGCCGGCACGTGCGCCACACCGTCGCTGACGTAGGCGTTGCCCGTGACGGGCTCGGGGAGGGTGAGCTTCTGCTCGACGCCGTACAGCCCGGCGGCGATCATCCCGGCGACGGCGAGATAGGGGTTCACGTCGCCCCCGGGCACCCGGTTCTCCAGGCGCAGCGCGGACGGGGAGTGCCCGACCACGCGCAGGGCGCAGGTGCGGTTGTCCGGGCCCCAGGCGACGGCGGTGGGGGCGAAGGAGCCGGGCCGGAAGCGCTTGTAGGAGTTGATGTTGGGCGCGTACAGCAGGGAGAAGTCGCGCAGCGCGGCGAGCTGCCCGGCCAGGAAGTGCCGCATCGTCTCCGACATGCCGCCCGGCTCGTCGCCCGCGAAGACCGGCTGCCCGTCCTCGTCGCGCAGCGAGAGGTGGATGTGGCAGGAGTTGCCCTCGCGTTCGTTGTACTTCGCCATGAAGGTCAGCGAGTAGCCCTCCTGCGCGGCGATCGACTTGGCGCCGGTCTTGTAGACGCTGTGCTGGTCGCAGGTGACCAGGGCCTCGTCGTAGCGGAAGGCGATCTCGTGCTGGCCGAGGTTGCACTCGCCCTTGGCGGACTCCACGCGCATGCCGGCGGCGCCCATCTCGTTGCGGATGCGGCGCAGCAGCGGCTCGATCCGGCCGGTGCCGAGCAGGGAGTAGTCGACGTTGTACTGGTTGGCGGGGGTCAGGCCGCGGTAGCCGTTCGTCCACGCCTGCTCGTAGGTGTCCTTGAAGACGATGAACTCCAGCTCGGTGCCCGCGTACGCCGACCAGCCGCGCTCGGCGAGCCGCTCTGTCTGGCGGCGCAGTATCTGCCGGGGCGAGGGGGCGACGGGGGCGGAACCGTGGTCCAGCAGCCGCAGGTCGGCGATGACCAGCGCGGTGGCGGCGTCCCAGGGGGTGATCCGCAGAGTGCCGAGGTCCGGGTGCATCGCGAAGTCGCCGTAACCGCGCTCCCAGGAGGACAGGGCGTAGCCGTCCACGGTGTTCATGTCGGCGTCCACGGCGAGCAGGTAGTTGCAGCCCTCGGTGCCGTGCTCCAGGACGTCGTCGAGGAAGTGCCGGGCGGCGAAGCGCTTGCCCTGGAGGCGCCCCTGCATGTCGGTGAAGGCGACGACCACGGTGTCGATCTCCCCGGAGTCGACATGTCGTCGCAGGTCGTCGGTGCTGAGCGGGGCTGTTGGGTGCACCACGGGTGATCACCTCTCCTACCGGCCGACAGGTGATCCAAAAGTACGGGCCCGGGGCCCAGTTGGGTACGGTGCAAGGAGAAATCCGCGCGTCGCAGGGAGGCTCCCGTGGCCCGTCCGCTGATCGGTGTCAGCACCTACTGGGTCGATTCGGCCCGCTGGGGCGGCTGGGACCTGCCCGCCGCCCTGCTGCCCGCCGGATATCCCCTGCTCGTACGGCGCTCCGGCGGCCTCGCGGCACTGCTGCCGCCCGACGACCCCGCACACGCCGCGGAGGCCGTGGCCCGGCTCGACGGCCTGGTGATCTCCGGCGGCCCGGATGTCGAGCCCGCCCGGTACGGCGCCGCGGCCGACCCCCGCACGGACCCGCCCGCGCGGGAGCGCGACGCCTGGGAACTCGCCCTCATCGACGCTGCCCTCACCTCCGGGGTGCCCCTGCTGGGCATCTGCCGGGGCATGCAGCTCCTCAACGTCGCCCTCGGCGGCACCCTCGCCCAGCACATCGACGGCCACCGCGGCCCCGCGACCGGGGTCTTCGGCGGCCACACCGTCAAGCCGGTCCCCGGTACGCGTTACGCCGAGGCGGTGCCGGAGGCCGTGACGGTGCCCACGTACCACCACCAGGCGGTCGACGTCCTCGGCCGCGGGCTGCTGGCGAGCGCCCACGCCGAGGACGGCACCGCCGAGGCGGTCGAACTGCCGGGCGACCGCTTCGTGCTGGGGGTGCAGTGGCACCCGGAGATGGACGAGGACGAACGGGTGATGCGGGCCCTGATCAGAGCTGCATCTTGAAGCCGACGTGCGAGGCGGTGAAGCCGAGGCGCTCGTAGAAGCGGTGCGCGTCGGTGCGCGCCCGGTCCGAGGTGAGCTGCACCAGCGTGCACCCCAGGCGGCGGGACTCCTCGACCGCCCACTCGATCAGCTGCGTCCCCAGGCCGTCGCCGCGGGCGTCGCGGTGCACCCGTACCGCCTCGATGACCGACCGCGTCGTGCCGCGCCGCGACAGCCCCGGGATCACGGACAGCTGCAGCACCCCGACGAGCGCGCCGTCCCGCTCCGCGACGACCACGTGCTGCCCCGGATCGGCGGCGACGCGCTCGTACGCCGCGTAGTAGGGCTCCAGGTCGTCCGGGGTCTCGCGGCCCCGCCCGAGGCCGTCGTCGGCGAACATCGCCACGACGCCGGGGATGTCGTCGCGGGTCACGGGCCGGAAGTGAAGATCGCTCATGCCCGCAGCCTAGAGCGCAGCCATGCCAGGGCCGCCTCCCCCTGCGCCCGCTGGAAGGCCCGCAGGGTCGGCAGCCCCGGCGGCGCCGGGTGGCGCGCCTGCGTCAGGAACATCCCGGTGAGCGCCGCCAGCGCCGCGTCCACCGCGGCCGGATCCGCGTCACGCGCCACGGGGTGGCCGGCGAAGAGCCCCTCCGGCTCGGGCCCGCCCTGCATCGTGACGCTGGGCAGCATGCACAGCAGGTCGAACCACGGGGTGGACGTACAGGCCCACGGCCAGTCCACGAAGACGACCCCGCCGTCGCCGGTGAGCAGGACGTTGTCGGCGCGCAGATCGCAGTGGGCCAGCGTGCCGCCGGTCAGCGCCTCGGGCCAGCGCGACTCCAGGGCGGCGAGTTCGTCCAGATGCTCCGCCGCCCACGGGTCGAGGCCGCGCAGGTCGTCCGTCCCGGCGTCCCGGTCGGCGGCCAGCCGCGCCCAGCAGCCGAAGCTCTCCGCGAGGCGCTCCGCCGCGGAGGGCGCCCGCACCGGACTCGGGGTCAGGCGGGCGGCGAGGCCGGTCATCGCGTCCAGCACCCGGCGCAGCTCTTCCGGGTCCCAGGGCTGCGCCGGGGTCCGGCCGGGCACGTCCTCGAAGGCCAGCACGACCCAGCCGTCCCGCTCGAAGGAGTGCAGGAGACGCGGCGCCGGAACGTCCTCGGGCAGCCCGGCGGCGATCCGGACCTCGGCCCGGTGGATGTGCGGGGAATCCGGGTTCTGCGCCGGGCTCACGGCCTTCACGAAGGCGCGGCGGCCGTCGGTGAGGGTGAGGCGGGCCGCCACGCCGGGGGAGAAGCCGCCCGACTGGTCGTCGGCGGCGGCCACGGGGGCGCCCAGGCGTGCCTCCACGGCGGCGGTGAGATCGCGGGGCAGCGCGGTCCAGGGCATCCGGGTGAGGGGCTCTGTCATCCCCCGATCGTTGCGGGCGGGGCCCGCGGGGGCCAAGCATTTTATGCGGGCGCGTCGTCGTGTGTGGCGCGTTTGTGGTGTGCGGGGTGCGTTGTCGTGTGCGGGTGCGTCGTGGTTGATGTGGGGGGTATCCCCGCCCGCCCGCCCTCCCCCAGCCTTCGGCCGGGGGGACCCCCATCCGGCGCGGTCGGTGCGGGCCTGCGCTGTGTTCGTCTGGGGTCGGTGCCGCGCCGGGGTACGCCCCCAGCCTCCGGCCGGGGGTACCCCCACCTCGGCGCTCGCGGCGCTGCCCCACATCATTCGGCACCGCGCGCACCGCTCGTCTCCCCCAGCCTTCGGCCGGGGGGACCCCCATGGGGGCACCCCGCCACACCCCCTCCGGTCGTATGGGCGCACGACGGCCGGAGGGGGTTCGGTTGGGCACTTGCGGCGACCCGGAACCGCTTCCTCACCCCCTGCATCCCCGAGCTACCGCTGGGGGTGCCCCCATGGGGCGCCCGACCCGGTGGGGTTCAGGAAGCATGCGCGGTGACCCCGGACCGCCTCCTCAGCCCCCTCCAGCCCGAGCTGCCACTGGGCGGTGCCCTCATGGGGCGCCTGACCCGGTCGGGGTGAGTAAGGCAACCGGCGCACCCCCGGACCGCCCAGTTACCCCCCTCCGGGGATCAGGCGCGCTACGAGAGGGAGGGGGCGGGGTCGGAGGGGTGGGCGTTCTGGACACTGGGCGTATTTGTGTGCGGCACCCGGGACGACAAAAGAAGGTGCCCGCCACGCACGTAAATATGCGTCCAGAATGGCCAGCCCCGGAGGCCCCGCACCCGGCCCACCCACACACGCGCGAGGCGGTACCTGACCGCGCCGGGCAATCGGGCGGGAGGGCGGGGAAAAACCCCACCGCAACCACAACGGCGCCGCAGACAAACACCGGGCCACACACCACCTCAGGGGGCCCTCCGAACCGGAACCGGCGCCAGCGCAGCGCCAAGCACGGCCGCCGCCTCCGCCAACGAGGGCCCGTACCAGGTGAGATGACGCCCGCTCACCAGGGCCGCGGGTATGCCCGGGAACGCCTCGGGGCCGTCGCCCGCCGCGAAGGCGTACGGCTCGTCGGGCAGCACGACAAGCTCGGCCCCGCTCGCGTTGAGCTCGTCGATCGGCACCCGCGGATACCGCTCCTCGTGGTCTCCGTAAACGTTCTCGACGCCGAGCCGCGCCAGCAGGTCCCCCGCGAAGGTGTCGCGGCCGAGCACCATCCAGGGGCGGCGCCAGACGGGCACGACGGCCTTGCGGGGGCGGGGGACGGGCCGCAGTGAGCCCCAGGTCTTCTCCGCGGCGTCGAGCCAGGCGGGTCGGGGCAGGCCGCAGGCCTCGACGACCACGCGGTGCAGCTCCCGGAAGGCCTGCGGGAGGCTGCGCACTTCCGTGACCAGGACCGTCAGCCCCGCGGCGCGCAGCGCCGCGAGGTCCGGCTCGCGGTTCTCCTCCTCGTTGGCGATCACCAGGTCCGGCGCGAGCCGGACGATCTCCGCGATGTCGGGGTTCTTCGTGCCCCGCACGCGCGTGACGCGCAGGTCGGCCGGCTGATTGCACCAGTCGGTCGCGCCCACGAGCAGGGCGGGCGCCGTGGTCGCCACCGCCTCGGTGAGCGAGGGGACGAGGGAGACCACACGCCGTGCGGGGCCGGAGTCGCGACGGGTCATCCCCCCACCGTATCCATCCCCGCGGGGCGGGGAGGGCCGGACGGCGCGGCTCCGGCTCCAGGGAGGGGGGAGAGCCGGTGCCGCGCCGTCCGGGGTCATGGGGACGGGGTGGGGGGTCAGCTCATCCGGTGCTCACCGGCGCGAGCCGGTCCGCGACGCCGGGGTGGGCGTCGAGCCAGTCGCGGACGCCGTCCTGCTCACGGCCCTGGCCGGCCTTGTGGACGGCGCCCTCCAGGCCGGTCAGCTCCTTCTCGCTCAGCCGGAAGTCCTTCAGCCACTTCGCGACCTCGGGCTCGTCGGCGGCGAAGCCGTCACGGGCGAGGGTGTGGATGCCGTCGCCCTTGCCCCAGGCGCCAAGCGGGTCCTTCAGCTTCTTCAGGCCGTGCTCGCTGTAGGCCCAGTGCGGGGACCACAGGGTGACGACGACGGGCTCCTTCGCCTTGATGGAGCGGTCGAGCTGGGCGAGCATGCTCGCGGTCGAGCCGGTGGTGACCTGGTACTCGCCCTGCAGCCCGTACTTCTTCAGGACCGTGTCGTTGAGCATCTTCATCATCCCGGCGCCGGGCTCGATGCCGATGATCCGGCCGCCGAACCGCTTGCCCTCGCCCTTGAGGTCGGCCAGGGAGTCGATGCCCTTGACGTAGGAGGGCACCGTCAGTTCGAGCGAGGTGGGGCCGTACCAGGAGCCGTAGTCGTCCAGCTCGTTCTTGTACTTCTCCCAGTACGACCGGTGGGTGACGGGCAGCCAGGAGTCGGTCTCGAAGTCGATCCGGCCGGCGGACATGCCCGTGTAGAGGGCGCCGACGTCGTACTGGGTGACCTTCGGCCGGTAGCCGCGCCGCTCGAGCAGTTCCTTCCACAGGTAGGTGGAGGCGATGCCCTCGTCCCAGGGGATGTAGCCGATGTCGACCTGGCGGCCCTTGCCGACGTTGTCGACGCCGGAGACGGCCGGTCCGTCGCCGGTGCCGCCGAGGACGTTCATCCCGCCCGCGACGAGCGCCAGGGCGGCGATGCCGACGACGGCGACGGAGGTCTGCGGACGGTACTTCCACAGCCGGAAGCCGCTCGGGGCGGCCGCCGCGGCCATCGCGCGCCGGCCGAGCGGGGAGACGCGGGTGCCGAGGGCGCCGGTGACGCGGTCGAGGTACATGGCGAGGATGACGACGGACAGGCCCGCCTCGAAGCCGAGGCCGATGTCGACCTGGCTGATGGCGGTGAAGACGGAGGCGCCGAGGCCGCCGCCGCCGACCATGCCGGAGATGACGACCATGGACAGCGCCAGCATGATGACCTGGTTGACGCCCGCCATGATCGTGGGCAGCGCGAGCGGCAGCTGCACCCGCAGCAGGGTGCTGCGCGGGGCGGTGCCGAAGGCCTCCGCGGCCTCCACCAGTTCGCCGTCGACCTGCCGGATGCCGAGCTCGGTCATGCGCACGCCCGGGGGCAGGGAGAAGACGATGGTGGCGATGATGCCGGGCACCTGGCCGACGCCGAAGAAGAAGATGCCGGGGATCAGATAGACGAAGGCGGGCATCGTCTGCATGAAGTCGAGCACCGGCCGCAGGGCGGCGGAGACGGTGCGGTTGCGCGCCGACCAGATGCCCAGCGGCACGGCGAGCACGATGGTGATCACGGTGGCGACCAGCACCAGGGACAGGGTGTCCATGGCCTCGTCCCACTGCTGGACGGAGACGACGACGGCCAGGCCCGCGAAGGCGAGCACGCCCGCGGTCAGGCCGCGCAGCCACAGTGCCAGGACCGCGAGGATGCCGGCGAGCAGCAGCGGCGCGGGGGCCCGCAGGACCGCGTCCAGGCCGTCGTACATGCCGGAGACGACGGCGCTGATGACGTCGAAGAGCGGGCCGAAGTGGTCGCGCAGGTAGGTGACGGCGCTGTCGGTCCAGTCGCCGAGGGGCAGCCTAGGCACGCGCCGCCTCCTTCCGCTGCCGGGCGGGCACCCCGGGGCGGGCCGCCTCCTCGGCCGCGGCGGTGCCCGTGCGGGCCGCCTCGTCGGTACAGGGCGCCGCCGGTCCGTCGTAGTCGCCGAGCGCGGCCAGCAGCCGCTCCCGGGCGATGACACCGACCACGTGGCCGGCCTCGTCGCGGACGGCGACGGGGTGCGGGACGCGGGCGCTGACCGGCAGGACGTCGGCGAGCGCGGTGACCGGGGTGACCGTCTCGCAGCGGCAGTCGCCCGCGTCGGGGCGCCGCGCCGGCTCCATGACGGTGCCGGCGGACAGCACGCGGGAGCGGTCGACGTCGTGGACGAAGGAGCTGACGTAGTCGTCGGCGGGACGCAGCAGGATGTCCTCGGGGGTCCCGGTCTGGACGATGCGCCCGTCGCGCATGACGGCGACGCGGTCGCCGAGGCGCATGGCCTCGTTGAGGTCGTGGGTGATGAAGACGATGGTCTTCTTCAGGGTGCGCTGGAGTTCCAGCAACTGGTCCTGCATGTCGCGGCGGATCAGCGGGTCGAGCGCGCTGAAGGACTCGTCCATGAGCAGCACGTCGGCGTCGGTGGCCAGGGCGCGGGCCAGGCCGACGCGCTGCTGCATGCCGCCGGAGAGCTCGTCGGGCCAGGAGTCGCCCCAGCCGGACAGTCCGGTGAGTTCCAGGGCCCGCGCGGCCCGTTCCTCGCGCTCCTTGCGGGCGACGCCCTGCACCTCCAGGCCGTAGGCGGCGTTCTGGAGGACGCTGCGGTGCGGGAAGAGCGCGAAGTGCTGGAAGACCATGCTGATGCCGTGCGAGCGCACCCGGCGCAGTTCGCGCGGGCTGAGTGCGGTGAGGTCGCGGCCGTCGAAGAGCACCCGCCCCGCGGTGGGGGGATTGAGCCCGTTGAGTGTGCGCAGCAGCGTGGACTTGCCCGATCCGGACAGGCCCATGACGACGAAGATCTCGCCCTCGCGGACGTCGAAACTCGCGTCGATCACCGCGGCGGTCGTACCGCTCTCGCGCAGCTCGTCGCGTCCGGCTCCGGCCTCCAGACGGCGGACGCCGTCCTCGGGGTCGGTACCGAACACCTTGTACAGATGCTCTGCCTGCAGCCTGTACACATACACCTCACGTGTCGTAGGGAGGACGACCGGCTGCCCCCGCAAGCAGGTCGTGGAGCGCTCCTGTCCCGCTCCGGGACGGCGGCTGCCCCGACCCAAGCGGAGCAAACCGTTCCGTGACGGAGGTCACGGTGTCGGCGGTGTGCGGCATCATCGGCTTGTGACTCGACGCCTGATGCTCCTGGACACCGCCAGCCTCTACTTCCGCGCGTACTTCGGGGTGCCCGACTCGGTGCGCGCTCCGGACGGCACGCCGGTCAACGCCGTACGCGGGCTGCTGGACTTCATCGCCCGGCTGGTCGCCGACCACTCCCCCGACGACCTGGTGGCCTGCATGGACGCGGACTGGCGGCCGCAGTGGCGGGTGGACCTGATCCCCTCGTACAAGGCCCACCGGGTCGCGGAGGAGGTCCCCGGCGGCTCGGACGTCGAGGAGGTCCCGGACACCCTGTCGCCGCAGGTCCCGGTGATCGAGGCGGTGCTGGACGCACTGGGCATCGCCCGGATCGGCGTCCCCGGGTACGAGGCGGACGACGTGATCGGCACCCTGACGGGCCGGGCGCCCGGTCCGGTGGACATCGTGACGGGCGACCGCGATCTGTTCCAGCTGGTGGACGACGCCCGCGGCGTGCGGGTGCTGTACCCGCTCAAGGGCGTCGGCTCGCTCGACGTGGTGGACGAGGCCTGGCTGCGCGCCAAGTACGGTGTGGACGGCCCCGGTTACGCGGATCTGGCGCTGCTGCGCGGCGATCCGAGCGACGGCCTGCCGGGCGTGCCCGGCATCGGCGAGAAGACCGCGGCCAAGCTGCTGGAGGCGTACGGCGACCTGGCCGGGATCATGGCCGCCGCCCACGACCCCGCCTCCAAGGTCACCCCGGCGCAGCGCAAGCGGCTGCAGGAGGCGGGGGACTACGTGGCGGTCGCGCCGAAGGTCGTGCGGGTGGCCTCCGACGTACCGCTGCCGGAGTTCACGCCGGAGCTGCCGGGCGAGCCGCGCCGGCCCGGGGAGCTGGCCGCGCTGGCCGAGCGCTGGGGGCTGGGCGGCTCGCTGCAGCGGCTGCTCAGCGTGCTGGGGCCGGAACGGGCCGGGTGACGGCGAGGACGTCCCGGTCGGGCTGGAGGGTGAGGCCGACGGTGGGGCGGATCTCCTCGTCGCCGGTGTCCAGGTGGAAGCGGCTGCCGAGGGTGGCCAGCACGATCACCGCCTCGACCATCGCGAAGCGCGCGCCGAGGCAGGCCCGGGTGCCCCCGCCGAAGGGGAACCAGGTGTGGTCGGTGACCGGGTCGGGCGCCCCGTCCAGCCAGCGCTCGGGCCGGAACTCCTCGGGCGAGGTCCACCAGCGCGGGTCGCGATGGGTGGCCCACGGGCTGATCCAGACCTGGGTGCCGGCCGGGACGGGCTCGCCGCCGAGCGTGGCGCCCTCCTCGGCGACGGCGAGGTTGAGCCAGACCGTGGGCCGCACGCGCAGGGTCTCCTTCACGACGGCCTCGGTCCAGCGCAGTTCCGCGTAGTCGTCGAAGCCGGGCGTGCGGCCGCCGAGCACCCGGTCCAGTTCCTCGGTGAGCGTCTCGCGCGCCTTCGGGTTGCGGGACAGCAGGTACCAGGCCCAGGTCAGGGTGGTGGCGGTGGTCTCGTGCCCGGCGTTGTAGAGGGTGACGGTCTCGTCCCGGATCTCCCTGTCGGTGAGCGCGACACCGTGCTCGTCGACGGCGGCCAGCAGCCGGCTCAGCAGGTCGTCGCGTTCGCCGCCGGCCTCGCGGCGGGCGGCGACGATCCGGGCGACCTCGGCGTCGAGGGTGTCGACGGCGGCCTTGAAGCGGATCCTCCCCGGGGTGCGCGCCCAGTCGGGCAGCATCGCGCCGAGTCCGCGGAACTCGGCGCCCATCTGCTGCTGCGCGATGTCCATGCAGCGGCCGATGACCTCCTCGCGGACGGCCGCGTCGGTGCCGAACACGGTGCGTACGGCGATGCGCTGGGTCAGGCCGGTCATCTCGCGGCGGACGTCGAGACGTTCGCCGGCCGTCCAGCGCTCGGCGAGCTCCCGAGCGCAGTCGGCCATCGTGGCCGCGTAGGCGCGGACCTGCCGGGGACGGACCGACGGCTGGACGAGCGACCTCTTGCGGCGCCAGTCGGCGCCCTTGGCCACCACGACGCCCTCGCCCATGAGGTAGCGGAAGGACCAGCCGAGATCGGGCAGCGAGAAGGTGGACTCGCGGGCGGAGAGCAGTTCCCCGATGAGGGCGGGATCATTGAGGAAGCGGGCGGGGGTGCGGCCCATGGCCCAGGTGACCTGCGCGGCCCCGCACTCGCGGAGCATGGTGAAGAAGGCGAGCGGGTCCCTGGCGAACTGCGGGAGGTTCCCCAGCAGCGGCAGCCCGCGCGGTCCTGCGGTGATCGCGGTGACGGTGTCGGAACCCATCTGCGCCGGCCTCCCGGGTAGCGTCTGATCGCATCGGTCCCATCAAAAACGGAGAACGGCGGATCGGAACCGGCGTTCGAAGATCTCGTGATCTTTCCGAGACCGGGCTCCACTTGACGGGGAAGATGGGTTAGGCTTGCCTAACTAAACGCGAGGAGTGTGCTCATGGCAGACCGTCCGGTGCGCAGGAAGCCGCAGCTCAACCGCGCGCGGGTGCAGCACGTGGAACGGCTGTCCCCGCACATGATCCGCGTGGTGCTCGGCGGTGACGGACTCGCGGGCTTCCCCGTCGGCGAGTACAGCGACCACTACATCAAGCTGCTCTTCCCGGCCGAGGGCGTGCGCTATCCGGAGCCCTTCGACATCCAGCGGATCCGCGCCGAGTTCCCCCGGGACCAGTGGCCCCGCACCCGGACGTACACCGTGCGCCGGTGGAACGCGCAGGCGCGCGAGCTGACCGTCGACTTCGTCTACCACGGCGACGAGGGCCTGGCGGGCCCGTGGGCCGCGCGCGTCCGGCCCGGCGAGGAGATCCTCTTCCTCGGTCCCGGCGGCGCCTATGCGCCCGCCACCGAGGCCGACTGGCATCTGCTCGTCGGCGACGAGAGCGCGCTGCCGGCGATCGCCGCGTCCCTGGAGCGGCTGCCCGAGGGCTCCCGCGCCCGGGTGTTCCTCGAGGTCTCGGGCCCCAGCGAGGAGCAGAAGCTCCCCACGCCCGGCGACGCCGAGGTCACCTGGCTGCACCGCGGCTCCGGCCGGGTGGGCGAGGCCCTGGTCCGCGCCGTGACCGAGATGGAGTTCCCGCCGGGCGACGTGCAGGCGTTCGTCCACGGAGAGGCGGGCTTCGTCAAGCAGCTCCGCCGCCTGCTGCGCGTCGAGCACGGCGTCCCGCGCGAGCGCCTGTCGATCTCCGGCTACTGGCGCGCCGGTCACGACGAGGACGGCTGGCAGGCCTCGAAGCCCGAGTGGAACCGCCGTATCGAGGAGGAGCAGGAGGCGCCGCGGGCGCTGGCCTCCTGAGTTCGCGTACGCACGAGGCGTGACCCCCGGCGGGGTCACGCCTCGTCGTCGTACCGGCGCCGTCGTGCCCTCGGGCCGGCTTCCGGTACGAGCGGAAGGTGCCGGTCGGCAGCCGGAGCGCGGCGACCGCGACCGCCGGCAGCGCACCGCCTCGCGTGCGCACATCACCCCGGTCCGGAGCGTTGCGGCGTCGGCCGGGCCGAACCTGGCGAGGAACTCCTCGACGCACCGGCCGAGCGTGGCGCCGCCCCACAGCCGTGCCCGCAGCCGGAGGTGCTCCGCACCGGTGGCCGCGGGGTCCGCGGCGGACGTCGGGGCGACGACGCCGATGGCGCGGCGCACCGGGTCGGGGTGGCACAGCGCGTGGTGGCCCGCGACGACGGCCGTGCCGCCCCGGTGAGCACTTCGGAGCACCGCCGACATGGACGCGACACGCTCGCGAAATCAACGGCCCCTAATTTCTGTCACCCGACAGGAATCCAGCGACAGGGGTCCGCCATGACCGCCACCGCACCGTCAGCGCCCTCAGCGCCCTCCCCGCCCCCTCCGGCCTCCGACGACGGCACCCTCGCGGGCTTCGGCTACCGCCAGGAACTGCACCGCAGCATGGGGCGCTACGCCTCGTTCGCCGCGGGCTTCTCCTTCATCTCCGTCCTGACGACGGTCTTCCAGTTCTTCGCCTTCGGCTTCTCCTTCGGCGGCGCCGCCTTCTTCTGGACCTGGCCCGCGGTGCTCGTCGGGCAGTTGCTGGTCGCCGCCTGTTTCGCCGAACTCGCCGCCCGATACCCGCTCTCCGGGGCGATCTACCAGTGGGCGACCCGGCTCAGCACACCGTCGTGGGGCTGGTTCGCCGGATGGATCATGGTGATCGGGCAGGTGGTGGTCGTGGCGGCCGCCGCGCTCGCGCTGCAGGTCGTCCTGCCCGCGATCTGGTCGGGCTTCCAGCTCGTCGGCGGCGACCCGGCGCCCACCACCGCGACGGGCGCGGCCAACGCGGCACTGCTCGGCGTGGTGCTGCTGGCGCTGACCACGGTGGTCAACACCCTCGACAACCGCGTCATGTCGGCCGTCAACCGCGTCGGCGTCACCGCGGAGATTATCGGCGCGGGCCTCATCGTCGTCCTGCTGTTCACGCACGCCGAGCGCGGCCCCGGCGTCACCCTCCACACCGGCGGCCAGGGCGGCGCCGTCGGCGCGCTCCTCGTCGGCTCCTTCACCGCCGCGTACGTCCTCATCGGCTTCGACAGCGCCGGCGAGATGAGCGAGGAGACCCGCTCGCCGCGGCGCACCGCGCCGCGCACCATCCTGACCGCCCTCGCCGCGGCCGGCGCCCTCGGCGGGCTGCTGCTCCTCGGCGGACTGCTCGCCGCCCCGAGCCTCACCGACGGGCGGCTCGCGACGGAGGGGCTGAGCTACGTCCTCACCAGCAGCCTCGGCCCGGGCGTCGGCAAGGCCCTGCTCGTCGACGTCGTCGTCGCCATCGCCGTCGCCACGCTCGCCATCCAGACCGCCGGCACCCGCATGCTCTTCTCCATGGCCCGCGACGGCGTCCTCCCCTGCTCCGCCCGCCTGTCCCGGGTCTCGGCCCGCAGCGGCATGCCCGCCGCCCCCGCCTTGGTCGTGGGCGTCGCCGCGGCGGCGCTCTGCCTGCTCAACCTGCTCTCCCCGGACGCCTTTCTGGCCATCGGCACCACGTGCATCGCCATGCTCTACCTCGCCTACGCCATGGTCACCGGCCCGATGCTGCTGCGCCGCCTGCGCGGGGAGCGCTTCGGCTCCGGCGGCACGGACGAGGAGGGCCGCCCGCTGTTCTCCCTGGGCCGCTGGGGGCTGCCCGTCAACGCGCTGGCCCTGCTCTACGGGCTGGCCATGACGGTCAACCTCGCCTGGCCGCGGGCCGCGGTCTACGACCCGGCGGGCGGCCACTGGTACTTCCAGTGGTTCACCGTGCTGTTCCTCCTGGTCAGCGTGGGGGCGGGCGCCGCTTGGCGGCTCCTGAGGGCGCGTCCCGGGCACCCGGCGCGAAACGCGCGCCCGGCGGAGGCGCTCCCGGAACCGACGCGTTAGCGTCCGCGGGCGGAAGGGCCCCGCCGCCCGCCCGGTACGCCCGCCCCTCCGCGTCCCGGCCTCGGGGAGGGGCGGACGTACCGGTACGGCCCCGGCCACCGGCAGCGGCCACCGGCCACGTCCGACGGTCCGCGCTGACACACTGACCGCATGGCCGAACCCGCACCCGCACCCGAGCCGTTCCCCCTGCCCGGTCTGTCGCCCGACGAGCAGCCGGCCGAGCGGCGTCCGCGGGTCCTCTGCGCCGACTGCCACCGGCCCCTCACCGCGCACGACGCGCGGCTGTGGGGCCGCGGGCCCGGCTGCCGGCGCAAACACGGGCTCGGGGCGGCGCCGCGGATCGGGCGCTTCGACGTCGAGCAGGACCGGCTGCCGGGGACGTAGACCCGCGCCGGACCGGGGCTCGTGCGGCGGCCGCTCCGGGCACAACGGGCGCCTGGCGCCCGGTCGTCGGCCACCCTGACGCCGTTCCGGAGGCCGGCGCCCGAGATCCGGGACCGCCGCCGCACCGCGGGCCGGGGGAACGCCTACGCTTCAGCCGTGGCGTCCCCGTACCGGAACCGGATCGCCGTCGCCGCGTCCTCGGGCTCGGCCTCGGTGCTCGCCACGCGGGGCGGAAGGGCCGGCGGAGGAGAGAAGTGACGGACCGTGGGGACCGCGCCGCGGGCGCGGTCGTCGGATCGGCGGTGGGCGACGCGCTCGGCGCGCCCTTCGAGTTCGGCCCGGAGGGCGCCTTCAGCGCCCGCTTCCCGCAGCCGGGCGCGGGCGGCGAGATGTGCGGGGGCGGCGGCTGGGACCCCGGCGAGGCCACCGACGACACGCAGATGGCGGTCCTGATCGCCGACTCCCTGCTGGAGCGGGGCGCGCTGGACCTGCCCGACGTCTTCGCGCGCTTCCTGCGCTGGGCGGCCTCGGAGCCCAAGGACATCGGCCTGCAGACCGAGGCCGTTCTCACCTCCGGAGACCCCTGGGACCTGGCCGCCGCGGTGCACTTCCAGACGCACCATCGGGCGGCCGGCAACGGTGCCCTGATGCGGGCCGCCCCCGCCGCGGTCCACTTCGCCGGGCGCGGCCGGGCGGCCTCCCTCGACGCCGCCCGGCGGATCGCCGCCCTCACCCATGGCGACCGCGCGGCCTGGGAGGGCAGCGCGATCTTCCACGACCTGATACGCGTCGCCCTCGACGGCGGCGATCCCGTCGCCCCCGGGGCGGTGGCCGACGCCCTGGCCCAGGTACCCGAACCCTTCCGTGAACGGTGGGCCGCCGTCCTCGCCCCCGGCTGGCACCCGGGCCTGGCCACGGAGTTCAACGGCGCGGTCTGGCCCTGCCTCGGCTCCGCGGTGTGGGCCGTGCGCACCACCGGCGGCTTCGAGGCCGCGCTGCGCGCCGCGGTCGACCTGGGCGGCGACACCGACACCGTCGCGGCGGTCACGGGCGCCCTCGCCGGCGCGGCGTACGGCCTCGCGGCCGTCCCCGCCCGCTGGACCGCTCCCCTGCACGTGCCCGTGCCCGGTTGGCCCGGCCGCGTCCTGCGCCTGCCGGAACTGACCGCGCTGGCGGCCCGGCTCACCGAGGTCTGAGGCGGCGGCGCGTCACGCCGCCAAAAGGGCCTCGCCCTCGCGGTGCAGGGCGGCGAGGCCGCCGTCCGGGCAGCCGGCGACGCGCAGGGCCGCGTCGGCGGTCGCGGAGGCGAAGGCGGCGGAGTCGGGGATGGGGCTGTCGCGTCGGATGAGGATGACGCCCTCGATGAGGCCGAAGACGAGGTCGGCGCGGACCGCGAGGTCGGCGGTCGGGAGCGCGGCGCCCGGCGTCGTGGCGGCCAGCAGCGCGGTGTACGCGGCCTTCAACTCGTCCCGGGCGGCGCGGAAACCCGCGAAACGGTCGGCGCGGACCTCGGGGAGCAGATAGAGCGCGCCCAGGTTGTACGGGCCCCCGCACAGCAGGGCGACGTCCGCCCGGCAGAGCGCCCACAGCCGGGCCTCGGCGGGGGCGTCGGCGCGGGTGACGAGCGCATGGGCGAGGTCCAGGGACGGCCGGACGGTGCCCTCCAGAAGGGCGGCGAGGAGATCCTCCTTGCCGCCGAAGTAGTGGTACATCGAGGCCTGGCGCATCCCGGCGCGCTCCGCGACGGCCCGGGTGGTCGTGGCCGCGTAGCCCCGCGTGCTGAACAGTTCGGCCGCGGCGGCGAGGAGTTCCTCCCGGGCGGTCAGACCGCTGTCCGGCCGTGCCTGCGCGCGCGGCCGGCCGACGCGGCGTCCCGTGGTGCTCACGCCTCGATCCTCGCACAGCCGCCCCGCCGAGGCGGCCGTGGCCCGAGCACGCCTGCCCCGCCGGCACGACTGCCCGGGAGCACCCACCCCGCCCCGCACGACTGCCCAAGCACACCTGCCCCGCCCCGCCGAGGCGGCCGTGGCCCGAGCACGCCTGCCCCGCCCCGCACGGGTACCCGGGAGCGCCTGCCCCGCACGGGAGCGCCTGCCCCGCACGGGAGCGCCTGCCCCGCACGGGAGCGCCTGCCCGCTGCTCGCCCCCGCACCAAGCCCCCGCGCCCAGCCCCCGTTACGGCCCGCGCCGCCGGGATCACGCGCCGCGCGGGCGTGAGCACCCGGTAACCGCCGGGAAACCCACGGGCAATGGCACCGAAGCCGCCGGGGCCTAATTTCTGTCACACGACAGAAATTGGAGGTGGAACGCCGTGCCGACAGGGACGCCTCACGGGGCCCGGGACCACGCCCGCGCACAGGAGGGCACGCGGGCGGACGCGATGCCCGTACTGCCCGCCGCCGACTGGCCGAAGCCGCCGCCGCCCGGAATCGCGCCGCGGGACCTGGTGTGGGCGGAGACCGTGGCGGGCGGCGGCTACACGCACAAGGTGCTGGCCCGCGGCACCGAGCTGCGGCTCACCGACCTGGCGGGGGACGCCTGCGCGCATCTGCTGCTGCACGTCGCCGACCGCCCCTGGGAACGCCTCAACACCGCCGACACGGTGAAGGTGCTCTGGAACGCCTACCTCGGCGCGGGCCATCTGCTCCTGTCCGACCAGGGCCGGGTGCTCGCCTCCGTCGTGGCCGACACCGGCGCCCGCCACGACGCGCTCTGCGGCACCTCGACCGCCGTCCGCAACACCGCCCTGTACGGGGACGGTTCGGCGCACGGCCCCTCCCCCGCCGGGCGTGAGCTGCTGAAGCTGGCCGCGCTGAAGAACGGCCTGGAGCCGCGCGACCTGCCGGCCTCGGTCTCCTTCTTCCAGGGCGTCCGCGTCGTCGCCGACGGGAAGCTGGAGTTCACCGGCTCCGCGGGCCCCGGCGCGTCCGTCACCCTGCGCGCCGAGCAGCCGCTGACCGTGCTGATCGCCAACGTGCCGCATCCGCTGGACCCGCGGCCGGGGTACGTCTGCACGCCCCTGGAGGTGCTGGCCTGGCGCGCCGCGCCGACCGCGCCCGGGGACCCGTTGTGGGACGCCACTCCCGAGGGCCGCCGCGCCTTCCTCAACACCGCCGACCACCTCGCCGCAAGGGGGCTGCAGTGACCACCCGGACCACCGTCGTCCCCGCCCGCGCGCCCTGGTCCGCGGTCGTCCACGCCGGGGAGCAGCTGACCGTCACCGATCTCGGCGGCAACCAGGCCGTGGACTTCCTCGTCTACGACGCGCACGACACGGCCGTCCGCTACAGCGCGCCCGACACCCTCCAGGCCCAGGGCGGCATCTTCCTCACCACGGGCAGTGTGCTGCTCTCCAACGAACACACCCCGCTGATGACCGTCGTCGAGGACACCTGCGGCCGGCACGACACCATCGGCGGCGCCTGTTCCAAGGAGTCCAACACCCTGCGCTACGGCCACCACACCTGGTCGCAGCACGCCTGCGTGGAGAACTTCCTCGCCGAGGGCGCCAGGTACGGCCTCGGCAAGCGCGACCTGGTGGGCAACGTCAACTGGTACATGAACGTGCCCGTCGAGCCCGACGGCACCCTCGGCATCGTCGACGGCATCTCCGCCCCCGGTCTGCGCGTCGTGCTGCGCGCGGAGACCGACGTCATCGTCCTGGTCTCCAACTGCCCGCAGATCAACAACCCCTGCAACGGCTTCGACCCGACCCCGGTCGAGATGACGATCTCCGGCGGCCGCGCATGACGCACACCGCCTTCGACACCCTGCTCATAGCCAACCGCGGCGAGATCGCCGCCCGCGTCATCCGCACCGCCCGCCGCATGGGCCTGCGCACGGTCGCCGTCTTCTCCGACCCCGACCGCTCCGCCCCGCACGTACGCCTGGCCGACCGGGCCGTACGGCTCGGACCGGCCCCCGCCAAGGCCAGCTACCTCGATGTCGACGCCGTCCTGGAGGCCGCCCGCGCCACCGGCGCGGGCGCGGTGCACCCCGGTTACGGATTCCTGTCCGAGGACGCGGACTTCGCGCGCCGCTGCGAGGCCGCCGGGCTGGTCTTCGTCGGCCCGACGCCCGAGCAGCTGGAGCTGTTCGGCGCCAAGCACACCGCGCGCGCCGCCGCCGAGGCGGCCGGGGTGCCGCTGCTGCCCGGCACCGGACTGCTGCCCGGTCTCGACGCGGCCCTCGGCGCGGCGGACGTCCTCGGCTACCCGGTGATGCTCAAGGCCACCGGTGGTGGCGGCGGCATCGGCATGCGGGCCTGCCACTCCCCCGGCGAACTGGCCGAGGCGTGGGAGAGCGTGCAGCGGGTCGCCGCCGCGTCCTTCTCCTCCGCAGGCGTGTTCCTGGAACGGCTGGTGGAGCGGGCGCGCCATGTCGAGGTGCAGGTCTTCGGCGACGGGCGGGGCCGGGTTGTCACCTTCGGCGACCGCGACTGCTCGCTGCAGCGCCGGAACCAGAAGGTGGTGGAGGAGGCCCCGGCCCCCGGCCTGCCGGACGCGCTGCGCCGCGATCTGGCCGACAGCGCCCGCGCCCTGTGTGCCTCGGTCGGCTACCGCTCGGCGGGGACGGTGGAGTACGTCTACGACGCCGCCCGCGGCGAGGCGTACTTCCTGGAGGTCAACACGCGCCTGCAGGTGGAGCACCCGGTGACCGAGGAGATCTACGGCGTCGACCTCGTCGAGTGGATGCTGCGCCTCGCGCAGGGCGACACCGCGGTGGTGACGGAGCCGGGCGCGCCGCGCGGCCACGCCGTGGAGGCCAGGGTCTACGCCGAGGACCCCGGCCGCGGGCACCGGCCGAGCGCGGGGGTGCTGACCGAGGTCGCGTTCCCCGGGGACGTCCGCGTGGACGCCTGGGTGGAGACCGGCACCGAGGTGACCACGGCGTACGACCCGATGCTCGCCAAGGTCATCGCCCACGGCGCGGACCGGCGAGACGCCCTCGACCGGCTCGCCCACGCGCTCGCGGCGACCCGGGTCGCCGGCATCGAGACCAACCTCGGCCTGCTGCGCGCCGCCGTCGCCGAGCCCGCGCTGCGCGCGGTGGCGCACACCACGGCGACCCTGGACGACGTCCCCGACCCGACGCCGCGCGTCGAGGTGCTGCGGCCCGGCACCCTGACCACCGTCCAGGACTGGCCGGGCCGCACCGGGCTGTGGCACGTCGGCGTACCGCCCTGCGGTCCGATGGACGACCTGTCCTTCCGGCTCGGCAACGAGGCACTGGGCAACGACGAGGGCGCCCCCGGCCTGGAGTGCACCCTGCTCGGTCCGCGGCTGCGCTTCACGCACCCCACCACCGTCTGCGTCACCGGCGCGCCGGTCGCCGTGACCGTGGACGGCCGGCCGGTGCCGCAGTGGGAGCCGGTCACCGTACCGGCGGGCGGCGAACTGGACGTCCCCGCGCCGGAGGGCCCGGGCCTGCGGACGTACGTGCTGTTCGGGGCCGGCGGCCTCGACGTGCCCGCGTACCTGGGCAGCGCGGCCACCTTCACCCTGGGGCGGTTCGGCGGGCACGGCGGCCGGGCGCTGCGTCCCGGCGACGTGCTGCACGGGGGCGGGGTCTGCGACGGCAGCGCCGTGATGGTGGAGCGGCGGCCGGAGTTCACCACCGGATGGCAGCTCGGAGCGGTCGAAGGGCCGCACGCCGCGCCCGAGTTCTTCACCGAGGACGACATCCGCGACTTCTACGCGGCCGAGTGGAAGGTGCACTTCAACTCGGCGCGGACCGGTGTCCGCCTGGTCGGTCCCAAGCCGCGCTGGGCCCGCACGGACGGCGGCGAGGCCGGGCTGCACCCCTCCAACATCCACGACACGCCGTACTCGGTGGGCGCCGTCGACTACACGGGCGACATGCCGGTCCTCCTCGGCCCGGACGGGCCCTCGCTGGGCGGCTTCGTGTGCCCGGCGACCGTCGTCACCGGCCAGCGCTGGAAGCTGGGGCAGCTCCGTCCCGGGGATTCCGTGCGCTTTGTGCCGGTCAGCGACGACGCGGCGGCCGCGCTGCGGCGCGGTCCCGCCGCCGCGCCGCGCGCCTGCCGGCCCGTGCTCGGCGACGGCGGTGTCCTCGGACGCCTTCCGGAGGGCGAGGGCCGTCCTTCGGTGACGTACCGACGCAGCGGCGACGACAACCTGCTGGTGGAGTACGGGCCGATGCAACTCGACCTCGCCCTGCGGATGCGCGTCCACGCCCTCGCGGAGCACCTGGCCGCCGCCGGACTGCCGGGGGTCGTCGACCTCACCCCGGGCATCCGCTCGCTCCAGGTGCACGTCGACCCGGATGTGCTGTCCACGGCCAAGCTGCTGGACTGCGTGCGCGAGGCGGAGGGCCAACTGCCGTCCACCGACCGGCTCGTGGTCCCCAGCCGCACCGTCCACCTGCCGCTGTCCTGGGACGACCCGGCCACGCGGGAGGCCATCTCCCGCTACATGGCCGGGGTCAGGGACGACGCGCCCTGGTGCCCCTGGAACATCGAGTTCATCCGCCGCGTCAACGGCCTGGACTCGGTGGACGACGTCCATCGCACCGTCTTCGACGCCGAGTACCTCGTGCTGGGGCTCGGCGACGTCTATCTGGGCGCGCCCGTCGCGACCCCGCTCGATCCGCGGCACCGGCTGGTGACCACGAAGTACAACCCGGCGCGGACCTGGACCGCCGAGAACTCCGTCGGCATCGGCGGCGCGTATCTGTGCGTCTACGGCATGGAGGGGCCCGGCGGCTACCAGTTCGTGGGCCGCACCGTCCAGGTCTGGGGACGGGGCGCGACGGCCGGGCCGCGGCCGTGGCTGCTGCGGTTCTTCGACCGGATCAAGTGGTATCCCGTCAGCGCCGGCGAACTGCTGGATCTGCGGGCCGACATGGCCGCAGGGCGGCTCGAACTACGGTTCGAGGAGGGCGAGTTCGCGCTCTCGGAGCACCAGCGCTTCCTCGACGCCAACGCCGCGTCCATCGCGGCGTTCCGGGACCGGCAGGCGGCCGCGTTCGCGGCCGAGCGGGACGCCTGGGAGGCGGCGGGCGAGTTCGCCCGCGCGGAGGCTGCCGCGTCCCCGGCGGCCGGCCCGGGCGCCGCGGGGGTCGCGGTGCCCGAGGGCGGGAGCGCGGTGGAGGCGGAGTTCGCGGCGTCGGTCTGGCAGGTGGCGGTCCGTCCCGGTGACCGGGTACGGGCGGGGCAGCGGCTGCTGGCGCTGGAGGCGATGAAGATGGAGTCCCCGGTCGAGGCCGCCGTGGACGGGGTGGTCGACGCGATCCTGGTCGCCCCGGGTGACCAGGTCGACGCCGGCACGGTGCTGCTCACGCTGCGCCCCGTGTAGCCCGCCCGGGCGGCGCCCGCCCGGGCGGTCCGGACACCGCCCCGCCGCCATCCGCCCCACCGCATCCGCCGCATCCGCCTCGCCCCGGACACCCGCCCCTGGTCGCGGCGCCACCCCGGGTAGCCGGTGGCCGGGCGGGAAGACACCCGTAAAGGAGAATCCGACATGCCGACTCCGACCTCCTCCGGCACTCCCGCCCTCGACCGGGTCCGGGCCGCCTACGCGCGCATCGCCGAGGTGGACCGCCCCGAGGTGTGGATCACGCTGCGGCCGCAGGCGGACGTGGAGGCGGAGGCCGCCGCCCTCGACGCCGCGGACCCGCTGCCGCTCGCCGGGACGGTGGTCGCCGTCAAGGGCAACATCGACGTCGCGGGGCTGCCCACCACCGCCGGCTGCCCGGCGTACGCGTACGAGCCGGACGCCGACGCGCCCGCAGTGGCGCGCCTGCGCGCCGCCGGGGCGGTGGTCATCGGGACGACGAACCTGGACCAGTTCGCCACGGGGCTGGTGGGCACCAGGAGTCCGTACGGGGCGGTGCGCAACGCGTACGACCCGGCGCGGGTCAGCGGCGGGTCCAGTTCGGGCTCGGCGGTCGCCGTGGCGCTCGGAATCGTGGACGTCGCCCTCGGCACGGACACCGCGGGCTCCGGACGCGTCCCGGCGGCGTTCAACGGGATCGTGGGGATCAAGCCGACCCGGGGGCTGGTGCCGACGCGGGGCGTGGTGCCCGCCTGCGCGAGCCTGGACTGCGTCACGGTGTTCGCCCGTACGCTCGCCGAGGCGGAGCGGGCGCTGGGCGTCATCGCGGACGAGCCGGACGCGCCGCCGCCCGCGCGCCGCCCGGGGGCGTGGCGGGTGGCGGTGCCGTCCGTGGAGCAGCTCGGCGAGCTCGACCCGGGCTGGGCGGAGGCGTTCTCGGGGGCGGCCCGGCGGCTGGCCGTCGCGGGTGTGGAGCTGCGGCCCGTCGATCTGGCGCCGTTCTCCGCCGTCGCCGCGCTGCTCTACGAGGGCGCGTTCGTGGCCGAGCGCTACACGGCCGTGGGTGGCTTTATCGACAAACACCGGGGCAGCCCCGCCCTGGACCCGACGGTGGCCGCCATCATCGCCGCCGCCCGCGACATCCCCGCCCACCGCCTCTTCGCGGACCGCGAGCGGCTGGCCGCGCTCACGACCCGCGCCATGGCCGCCCTCGGCGACGCCGACGCGCTGCTGCTGCCGACGGCTCCCGGGCATCCCACGCTCGAGGAGGTGGCCGCGGACCCGGTGGGGGCGAACGCGCGCCTCGGCCGGTTCACCAACTCCACCAACCTGCTGGACATGTGCGGGTTGGCGGTTCCCGCCGGAGACGTGGCCGGCCTGCCCTTCGGGGTGATGTTGCTGGGCCGCGCCCGCACCGAGGAGCGCCTGACCGCGATCGCGGGCCGACTGCGCCCCACGGTCTCCTTCGCGGTCGTCGGCGCGCATCTGTCGGGGCAGCCCCTGAACGGCGAACTACTCTCCCTCGGGGGGCACTTGCTCCGCCCGACCAGAACCGCCCCGGAGTACCGGCTGTACGCCCTGCCGACCACGCCGCCCAAGCCCGGCCTGGTACGCGTGCCGGAGGAGGGCGGCGGCGCGGCCGTCGAGGCCGAGGTGTGGGAGCTTCCCGCCGAGGGGCTGGGCAGGCTGCTGGCCGCGCTGCCCCGGCCGATGGCGCTGGGCGCGGTCCGGCTCGCGGACGGCACGACCGTACCGGGGTTCCTGTGCGAGCCGGCCGCGCTGGCGGGCGCCCGGGACATCACGGAGCACGGCGGCTGGCGCGCGTACCTCGCCTCCTGACCACCGCGCGGTGCCCGCCCCTCAGGGCTGCGGGGCGAACAGGGCCCAGGAGGCGAGGACGAGGGCCGCCCCGCTCAGCGCGAACCCGACCGCCGCGACGGGGGTGCCACCGGCCAGCGGAAGGCTCGCCGCGGCGCCCGCACCCGCGCCCACCAGCGCGGCCGCCGCGCCCGGCCGCCACCAGCGGCGGCCGGGCGGCGCCTCGGCACCTGGCGGGAGGACGAACGCGTCCCGCAGATCGGCGCGGACGGTCATGTGCTCGTCGAGGAGCACATGGCGCGGCGCCCGGCGGCGCGGCCGGCCCAGCGGCACAGGGCGCGTGCCGTCCGGCAGTTCGGCCACAGCCGGGCGGCGGCCGCCGCCGCGGAGGGTCACCCCGACGGGACCCGGCAGATCGCCGAGGGCCGGATGCCACATGACCCGCTGCCACAGCACCGCCGGTTCCGCGGAACCGGCGTCCGCCAGGGCGAGCCAGGTGGTGTCCGACTGCCAGGCCACGGCGCGCGACCGCGTGCCGTGGAGCACGGTGGCGGTCATCGGCCGGCCCGGAGACCGGGCCGCCCGGCGGAAGCGCAGCCCCCGTACGGCCCAGGCACCGCAGAAGAAGGCGGCGACCAGGCCCGCGAAGGCGACCGGTACCAGGAGGTCGTCCTCGGTCGCCGTCTCGTCCGGGTCGGCCGGGAAGCCGCGCGGGTCCGCCTGTCCGGGGGCGTACGCGACGGGAAAGCGGTGTCCGCGGGCGTAGCGACCGGTGGCGTAGACCTCGAAGCGCTGTACGTGCTCGCGCCCGTCGCGGTCGGTCCACCGCACGCGGATGTCCTCCGACTCGCCGATGCCGTCCTCGATCACAAGTCCGTCGGCGACGGCGGTGGCCCGGTCGCGGGCGTGGGTGTACGCACGGGCGTGGAGGCCGAGCCAGGCACCGAGCAGCAGGAACCCCACCACGGCGGCGGCCGTGCCCAGCAGGGCGACGCGCAGTGCGGGCCCGGGGCGCCTCACGCCGCCACCCCGGTGGGCACCGCGGACCGCAGCAGTACCCGTACGGCGCCGGGGTCGCCGCCGTCCACCGTGGCGGCCAGCACATCGTGGAGGTCCAGGACCGTTCCGTCCGGCGCGGTGACCACGGTGCCCATCCAGCGTCCCGCGGACCGCCAACCGGACCCGCGCAGGGCCGCGGACAGGGCCTCCGCCACGGATCCGACGAGCACGGCGCGCACGGCGGAGGGACGTTCGGCGCGCGGTACCCACCGCAGTCGCGGCTCGATGCGGCGGGCCAGGCGGGGCCCGTCGCCCTCGGCCACGGCGTCCAGCGCCACCAGGACCGCCTCGGCCGCCGAGCCGGCACCGGTCGCCTCGCGGAGCGCGCCGCCGTCACCCGCCGTACCGGGGACCCGGCGGCCATCGGGTCCGAGCAGGCGCACCGGGCGCGGCGCTCCCGGCGGATCGCCGGCGCCGTCGTGTCCCCGCAGCCCGGCCAGCTCGCGTACGCACCACCGCTCCAGCGCATCGGCACCGCGCAGCGTCACCGGCTCCGTCCCGTCCTGCCCCTCGTCGCCGGCGTCCGGCAGCGCGGCCAGCCGCCGCGCGATCGGGGGATGGCTCGCCAGGCCGTACGGGTCGGTGGTCTCGGCCGCCAGTTGGGCGGAGCGCCGCGCCACATACGGGTCGCGCAGGGCGGCATCGAAGGCGGCGTAGAAGTCCTCGGGGTAGGTGTCCTCCTCCGCGAGTTCCGCGAGCCACCGCTCGCCGAGCCCGTGGAACGCCTCGTCGAGCAGGCTCGTACGCTCCAGCGCACCGCGGACCGCCACCACACCCGCGACCCGGACGGATATGGCGTCGGCGGCGAGTTCCGTCTCCCAGGCCCGTTGCCCGGAGGCCCGCAGCAGGGGCGCCACCAGGGGGGTCAGCAGACCGAGCCGGCCGTCGAGCCGCTCCTGCAGGGCCGCCCGCGCCCGCGTCAGCCACACGGTGCGCCGGTCGCTCACCTCCCGCTCGTGCGCCAGCTCGTGGGCGACGACGGCCGCCAGCTGCGCGCTGGTCATCGTCCGCAGCAGGGGAAGCCCGAGCAGCAGCACGTGGCTGCGGACGCCGGAGACCCTCGCCGGTCCCAGCGCCGCGTTCGGCTCCGGGACGATCCTGACCAGAAGGGGCGCACGGAATCCGATCCGCTCGACGACCTCCTTGACGAGCGCCGTCAACTCGGGCTGATCGCCGGGCCGCACCGCACGGCCCGGCAGCGGCTCCCGCGCCCGGCCGACCGCTCGCATCAGGCCGGACAGCGCCCAGAGCGCCGGCAGCCCGACCCCCGTCCACAGGCC
This sequence comes from Streptomyces sp. NPDC026673, assembly GCF_040638135.1. Lineage (NCBI taxonomy): Bacteria > Bacillati > Actinomycetota > Actinomycetes > Kitasatosporales > Streptomycetaceae > Streptomyces > Streptomyces sp. NPDC026673. Next base: position 44,625 of record NZ_JBEZXR010000034.1, read on the forward strand.
CCACGACAGGAACACCGCCACGGACCCCCACACGAGAGCCGCACCGATCGACGGCGACCACGCGACGGCCGTCATGGCGACGGCGAGCGACCACTCGGCCGCGGCGGAGGACCGCCGCCGGCCGGGAGACGTAGGGGGGTTCATCGCACTCCAGTCGCACCGCGGATACCGGGCGGATTCTGCCACGGCGCGGTGGCCGGGGAGCGCGGGCCCCCGGCATGCGAGGACGCCCGCACGCGAGGACGCCGGCACGCGAGGACGCCGGTCCGGCCGGGCGTGCCGCACCGAGGCGACCCGCCCGGACCGTCAGCCCACCGACGAGTAGGCCACGACGCCCCGCAGCAGCCCGTCGACGGCCTTGCGGGCGTTGCGCCGCACCGGGCTGCCCTCGGGGGCCGCGTCGGCGATCTGCCCGAGGACGTCGATGAGCTGCTTCGTCCAGCGCACGAAGTCGCCCGCCGGCATGTCGGCGTCGCGCAGCACCGCGTCGAGGCCCTGCCCGGAGGCCCAGCCGTGGGCGGCCCAGGCGAAGCCGAGGTCGGGTTCGCGCTGGCCGACGCCCTCGGCCTGGTTGATGCGGTGCTCCTCCTCCAGGGCGTCGAGGCGGCCCCAGATGCGGACCATCTCGCCCAGGGCCTGCTTGGCGTTGCCGGAGGGCAGCCGCGGCGGCAGTGCGTCGTCCGCGGAGCGGGACTCGTAGACCAGGGCGGAGGCACAGGCGGCGAGATCCGCCGGGCCGAGGCCGTCCCACACGCCGTCGCGCAGGCACTCGCTGGCCAGCAGGTCGAGTTCGCCGTAGAGCCGGGCCAGCCGGCGGCCGTCCGCGGTGACCCTGTCGCCCTCGAGGTAGCCGAGGTCGGTGAGCAGGGCACAGATGCGGTCGAAGGTGCGGGCGATGGTGTTGGTGCGGCCTTCGATCCGGCGCTCGAGCTGCTTGGTGTCGCGCTGCAGCCGCTGGTAGCGCTCGGCCCAGCGGGCGTGGTCCTCGCGCTCGTCGCAGCCGTGGCAGGGGTGCGCGCGGATCTCGGTGCGCAGCCGGGCGATCTCGGTGTCGTCCGCGGCGGCCGAGCGCGGGCGGCGCTGCCGCTGCGGTGCTATGCCCGCCGTGCCGGCCTTGGAGCGCATGGCGGAGGCCAGGTCGCGCCGGGACTGCGGGCTGCGCGGGTTGAAGGACTTGGGGATGCGCATCCGGTCCAGCGCCTCGACCGGCACCGGGAAGTCGATCTGCGCGAGCCGCTTGACCTGCCGCTCCGCGGTGAGCACCAGCGGGCGGGGGCCGTCGTGGTGGAACTGGTCGTGCCGGTTGTGGTGGCCTGGGCTGCGGCCGGCGGGCACACCCGGGTCGAGGACCAGGGCCAGGCCCGCGAACTTGCCGGCCGGGACGTGGATGATGTCGCCCGGGCGGAGCTTCTCCAGCGCGTCGGCGGCGGCCGCCCGGCGCTGGTTGGCGCCCTGCCGGGAGAGGTCGGCCTCGCGGTCCTTGAGCTGCCGGCGCAGCGACATGTACTCGTCGAAGTCACCGAGGTGGCAGGTCATGGAGGACCGGTAGCCCTCCAGGCCCTCCTCGTTGCGCTGCACCTGGCGCGAGATGCCGACCACCGAGCGGTCGGCCTGGAACTGGGCGAACGAGGTCTCCAGCAGCTCCCGGGAGCGGTGCCGCCCGAACTGGCCGACCAGGTTGACCGCCATGTTGTACGAGGGCTTGAACGAGGACCGCAGCGGATAGGTGCGCGTGCCGGCGAGCCCCGCCAGGTGGACCGGGTCGAAGGCGCGCTGCCAGAGCACGACGGCGTGGCCCTCGACATCGATGCCCCGGCGCCCGGCACGGCCGGTGAGCTGGGTGTACTCGCCCGGTGTGACGTCGGCGTGGGTCTCGCCGTTCCACTTGACGAGCTTCTCCAGGACCACGGAGCGAGCGGGCATGTTGATGCCCAGCGCCAGCGTCTCGGTGGCGAAGACCGCCTTGACCAGGCCCTTCACGAAGAGCTCCTCGACGACCTCCTTGAAGGTCGGCAGCATGCCGGCGTGGTGCGCGGCGATGCCCCGCTCCAGGCCCTCCAGCCACTCGAAGTAGCCGAGCACGTTCAGGTCCTCGTCGGGGATGGACCTGGTGCGCTCCTCGACGATGGCGCGGACCTTGGCCCGGTTCTCGTCGCTGTTCAGCCGCAGGCCCGCGTAGAGGCACTGCTGGACGGCGGACTCGCAGCCGGCGCGGCTGAAGATGAACGTGATGGCGGGCAGCAGCCCTTCCGCGTCCAGCCGCTCGATGACCTCGGCGCGGCTGGGCGTCCAGATCCTGCGCTGCTGGCGGCGGTCCCGCTCGCGGTCGGCCTCGCGGACCTTCCCGCGGCGGTCGCGGCCGTTGAAGGAGCGCTGGTTCTCCATGCGGGCCAGCCGTACGAGGTCGGGGTTGACCGCGCGCTGCGCGCCGGGCCCCGCTCCCCGCTTCTCCTCGAAGAGGTCGTACATCCGGCGGCCGGCCAGGACGTGCTGCCACAGCGGCACGGGGCGGTGCTCGGAGACGATGACCTCGGTGTCGCCGCGTACGGTGTCGAGCCAGTCGCCGAACTCCTCGGCGTTGGACACCGTCGCGGACAGCGACACCAGCGTGACGGACTGCGGGAGGTGGATGATGACCTCCTCCCAGACCGCGCCGCGGAAGCGGTCGGAGAGGTAGTGCACCTCGTCCATGACCACGTAGCCGAGGCCGTCGAGGGCCTGGGAGCCCGCGTACAGCATGTTGCGGAGCACCTCTGTGGTCATGACCACGATGGGCGCGTCCCCGTTGACGCTGTTGTCGCCGGTCAGCAGACCGACCCGCTCGGCGCCGTAGCGCTTGACGAGATCGGTGAACTTCTGGTTCGACAGGGCCTTGATGGGCGTGGTGTAGAAGCACTTGCGGCCCTCGCCCAGGGCCAGGTGGACCGCGAACTCGCCCACGATGGTCTTGCCGGATCCGGTGGGCGCGGCCACCAGCACGCCCTTGCCGGCCTCGAGGGCCTTGCAGGACTCGATCTGGAAGGGGTCCAGATCGAAGTCGTACAGCTCGCGGAAGCCCGCGAGTGCGGTGGCCTGCTCTGCGGCGCGGAGCCTGGACGCGGCATAGCGCTCGGCGGGAGACATCTCGTCGTTCATCTTGAAAACGAGACTACCGGGCGGCACTGACAGCCGACATGATCTTTTTACCGAAGCAAGACCCATGGCATGGAGGCCGGGCGCGTCGCGCCCCTCCCGGCGGCTTTCGCGCCCGGCCTCCGCGGCCGTTCCGGGTCAGATCATGGTGGAGAGGTACTCCTCGACGGCGGGGACCTTGAAGGCGTCCTTCACACCGGCCAGACCGCCGGGCACGCCCTTCTTCGGTTTGACGATGTAGCTCTGGGTGGCGCTGGGCCGCCACGGGTTGGAGAAGTCCAGGACCGGGCCGAGCCCGGGGTCGAACGCCTTCTGTGTGCGGTGCGCCGCGATGATGCCCACCCGGCTGAGGTCCTTGGCGGCACAGGCCGCCTTCAGGTCCTGGACGGCGACGGCCATGGTGTTGTGGCCGGTCTCCAGGCCCTGGTCCAGCGGGTCCCCCGGGTAGCGGCGCTGGTAGTCCGCGACCAGCTTGCGCACCTCGGGGGTGTCGCTGGTCATCGCCGGGGTGGGGGCGACGAGCTGCAGCATCTGGACCAGGGCCGGGGCGGCGGGGGTCTTGAGCAGCTGCGGGTCGTAGCCGACGGCGCTGCCGAGGAAGGGCACGTCGAGGCCGATCGCCGCGGCGGCACCGACCGCCGAGGCGGTCTGCGCGGGGCTGGTGCTGATCAGGACGGCCTTCACACCGGCCTGGCCGAGCTCGCGCACCTGCTCGGACAGGTCCTTGCGGGCCGGGCCGACCTTCTTCTCGACGAGGGTGATGCCGCGCTCGCCGGCGAGGAACCCGGCACCGCGCCGCGCGTTGTTCCCGTAGTCGCCGTCGAGGTAGATGTAGCCGACCTTGTCGCCCGGTCCGAGGCCCTGGGTGTCGGCCAGGTACTCGAAGCCGTTGATCATGTCGATGTCGTAGGTGGCGTTGATCGTCGTCAGGGTGGGCTGGCCGAGCAGCGTCGAGGAGTAGCCCAGGGACGTCGTCATCACGTCGTCGATCTCGATGCGGTCGAGCAAGGCGTTGATGATCGTCGAGCCGAGGAGCCCGGGCATCGCGGCGATCTTCGGCTCCATCTCGCGGTACTGCACGACAGCCGTCTCCACGTCGTAGCCGTGGTCGCGGACGACCAGCTTGAGCTTGCGGCCGCAGACGCCTCCCTTGGCGTTGACCTGGTCCACGTAGAGCTTCTCGGCCTGCAGCACGGAGCGGCCCAGGGGGCCGTAGGGCCCGGACAGGTCCGTGAGGACGCCCAGGCTGATGGTGGTGTCGGTCACGCCGGGCCCGGTCTTCACGCCCTTCGCGTCGACCGGACCGTCGTTCGCGTCGGTGCCCGCGTCCGCGCCGCAGCCCGTGAGGACGCAGGCGAGGACGGAGGTGAGGACGGCGGTGGACCTGAGGCGGTGTTTCCGGGTCACGGTGTGCTCGCTCCTGGAGGGATGGGACCGCGGGAGCCGCCGCGGGCGCGGCTGTGAGGCCCGGCGCCCGGGGCCGGTGGTGCGGGAGCTCCATGGGAAGAGATCAGGGGCGGTTCGGCGAGGGGTGGGCGCGTTTCTGGTCGGCCTTCCCAACGGCCGCCGCCCCCGGCTGTGCAGCGGCACCGCCCGCCCCGGCCCGTACGGGCAGGTGTTCGGTGGTGTGTGGGTTCTGTCCGGATGTCGGTCACGTTTGCGTCACCCGTCTTCCGGGCCCGTACTACCAGCGGGTAGGAATGCCCGTACCGGTGCCCGGCCTGTGCCGGCGGCCGGTCCCGCACCGCCGCCGGGCGCACATGCCGACGGCGACGCACCCCGGGCTCCGCACCCGGAGACCCGAGAGGAGGATCGGATGGCCACCCCTGTCACCACGCGCCGCGCGTGCGCCGCGGACGCCTCCGTGGAAGCCGCCGCGGACGCCGGGCGGGAGCACACCGAGGTGCTGCGGGCCGCGGCGCTGCAGGTGCGCGGGCAGGTCGGGCCGGTGGCGGCGCACATCGTCGAGCGGATCCGGGACCGGCACCCGGCCTACCGGGAGTCCGCGCTGGCGCCGTCCGGCCTGCTGGAGGAGACCGAGGGCTCGGTCGCCGCCGTCCTGGACTCGCTCGCCGACCCCGGCCGCTCGGCGGTCTCCGCCGAGTACCTGTCGTGGGTGGGGGAACGCCGGGCGTGGCAGGGGTTCCCGCTGGAGCCGATGATGGGCGCCTGCCGGACGGCGGGCGACGCCCTGTGGCTGTCGCTGGTCCGGGCCGGGGAGAGCCAGGGGCCCGCGGGGACCCGGCTGATCGCCCGTGCCGCAGCGGAGGTCTGGGACCTGTTCGAGCGGGACAGCCGGCTGATGGCGGACGCCTATCTGCGGGCCCGCGGCGAGGTGACGTTCCACCGGCAGCGCGACCGGAGGGCGCTGGAGGGGCTGCTGGCCGGCCGGGTGGACGGGCCCGGCCTGGCGGAGGCGGCCGACGCGCTCGCCCTGCCCGAGTCGGGCCGCTTCGCGGTCGCCGTCCTCCGGGGCCCCGCGGGGGTCCCGCACCGGGCACGGCAGCGGGCCGGGGTGCCGGACGGGGCGCGGGTGCACCGGGCGTTCCCGGTCGGCGGGGAGGTGCTCCTCGCCGAGCTGGGCGGCCTGGCGCTGGACGACTTCGCGGCGGCGCTGGAGATGCCGGCCGGGTCGCGGGCGGGGCTGAGCCCCGAGGTGGACCGGCTCGCGGCGGTCGGCCACGCCCGGGAGCTGGCCGAACTCGCGCTGCGCACCTGCACCCGGGACGGCGAGGTGGCCCTCCTCGAGCGCCGCTACCCGGCTGGGCTGCTCGCCCGTCGTCCGGAGGTCGCCACCGAGATCGCCGCCGGTGTGCTGGGCGGGCTGCGGGACGCGGAGGCCGCCGAGGCAGCGGTGCTGCTGGAGACCCTGGCGGCGTGGCTGGACGCGGACGGCTCCGTCGAACGGGCTTCCGCCACCCTGTTCTGCCACGCCAACACCGTCCGCAGGCGCCTGCGGCGGCTGGAGGAGCTCACGGGCCGCTCGGTGTCCCGGCCCCGGGACGTGGTCCATCTGGCGCTCGCCCTGGACGCCGAGCGGATCACCGCGGCGCGGGGCCGCGGGGTGTCCCGGTGACGGCGCGTACCGGCGGTCCGGGAGGGCCGGACGAGGCCGCCCGCGAACTGCTGCGCACGGCGGCGCTGCGGATGAGGGAGCGGGTGGGCGAACTCTCGGAGCGGGTCATGTCCCGGCTGCACACCGAGGTGCCCGGCTTTGTGGACCACGTCGACGACCCGGACTGCTCCCTCGAGGGCTTCGCGACGATGATCACCATGCATCTGGACCGGCTGGCCGACCCGGAGCGCGACGCGGACGCCGCCCGCTCCATGAGGGAGGCCGGTCGCCGCCAGGCCGGTCGGGGCATGCCGCTGGAACTGCTGACGCACGTCTTCGCGGTGGGCGGCGCCGTGGTGTGGCAGGAACTCGTCGACACCGTCGCCGCCCACCACCCCGGCGACATCGCGCACATGGTGCGCATCGCCCCGCGGATGTGGGGGTTCCGGGAGCGCACGGCGGCGATCCTGGCCGACGCCTACCGCGAGACCCTGGGCGAGGGAGAGGGCGAGGGCGTGGCCGGTGACGGCAGGCGGGCCGCGCGCGTGCTCGGGGCACTGCTCGACGGGCGCACCGACACCCTGGGCGTGCGCGCCGCCGCGCAGGCGCTGGGGGTGCCGGGCGACGGCCGCTTCGTGGTCGCCGTGACGAGCGTGCGGGCCTCGGCGTCCGGTACGCCCGGTGACGACGCCTTCCCGGTGGGCGCCGGCGGCCGGGTGCTGAGGCTGCCGCGGGGCGCGGGCGAGGTCCTGGTCGTGCTGCTGGGCGGCGACCGGTCGCCGGAGGCGCTCGCCACGCTGCTGGTCGCGGTTCCCGGGCTGCGCGCCGGGGTCAGCCCGGTGGTGCGCGGCCTCGCCGGACTGCGCCGGGCGCTGACGCTCGCCGAACTCGCGCTGCCCACCTGCGCCTCGGACGGCGAGGTGGCGCTGTGGGAGGAGCGGATGCCGACGGTCGTGGCCGCCTCCGACCGGCGCCTCGCCGGGGAACTGGCCGACCGGGTCCTCGGCCCGCTGCGGGAACTGCCCGACGAGGAAAGGCAGTCCCTGCTCGGGACCTTCGCGACGTGGATGGAGTGCGACGGCTCCCCCCGGGCGGTCGCCGAGCGCATGGACTGCCACCGCAACACGGTGCTGAACCGGTTGCGCCGGCTCGAGGTGCTCACCGGCCGGCGGCTCGGCCATCCCCGTGAACTGGTCGACCTCACGCTGGCCCTGGACGTGCTGCGGACGGCCGACGCCGCCTGAGCGGCCCCGCCGCGTCCCCGCGTCCCGTTGCCCGCCGTCTCGGGGACGCCCGCCGCGGCGGGCGCGCGGCGATGCCGGCGGACCCTGGAGCCTGTCGTCACATTCCCTCCCCCAACCTTCGGCCGGGGGTGCCCCCACCCCGCGACGCTCCCCCAGCATCGCTGGGAGGTACCCCCAGGCACGGCGCTCCTCCGGCCTTCGGCCCGGGGGAGTTGTCGAATCGTCCGAGTAGCCCGCTACGAGGACGACTCTCCGCCGTGTGCGATGCACCGCACCTGGGGGCACCTCCCAGCGCCGGCTGGGGGAGCCAATGTGACGACCGGCTCTAGCGCGGCGAAAGCAGCCGCAGCGCCCGCCGCTCGGTACGGGCCGTCAGCGGCAGCGGGCCGAGGGGCTCGCCGTCGGCGTAGCCGGTGATGCCGTCGGCGGCCAGCGTGATCGAGGCGGCGCGGTGCACCGTCACCACGGGGTGGCCGGTGTGGCTGCCGCGGTAGACCCGCGGGAAGACCCGCAGCAGCGTGGTGCGGCTGCACGGGCCGACCACGCAGACGTCGAAGCGCCCGTCGTCGAGGTCGGCGTCGGCGCAGATCCGCATGCCGCCCCCGTACGAGGTGCCGTTGCCGACGGCGACCAGGGTCGCCTCGATCTCCGTCTCGGGGCCCCCGTCGAGGCTGATCCGGTACGGGATGGGCCGCAGGGCGGCGAGTTCCGCCAGCATCGCCACGTCGTAGCGGAGCCGCCCGGTGGGCCACCTCAGGCGGTTGCCGCGGTCGTTGACCCGGGAGTCGAACCCGGAGGCGAGGACGGTGCCGAACCACCGGTCGCCGACCCGGCCCAGATCGATCTCGCGGACCGAGTCCTCCGTGAGCGCCCGCGCGATCGCCTCCCCGGCCGCGGCGGGCTCGCGTATCGGCAGTCCCGTCGCCCGGGCGAAGTCGTTGCCGGTGCCGACGGCGACGACGCCGAGCGGTGTCCCGGTCCCGGCGACGGCCTGCAGGGCCAGCGACACCATGCCGTCGCCGCCCACCGCGACCAGCGCCCCGGTCCCTTCGGCGACGGCCTTCCGGGCCTGCCCGAGGGCGTCGGCCGCGTCGGCGCCGACGACACTGCGCACGCCGAAGCCCGCCCGGCGCAGCGCGTCCGCGGCCGGCTCGGCGGCACGGGCGCCCCGTCCGCGGCCCGCGGTGGGGTTGGCGATGAGGGTGATCTCGCTGGTCACGCGCGGACCCTACCGCGCGGTAGCGGGCACGTCGAGATCACCGGCACCCCCATCGCCCGCCGTGCGTCGCCCGGTGCGCCGCCCGGTGCGCCGTCACGGCCGCCGACGGAGGCCGCCACCACGAGGGCCGTACCACGACGACGGGGCCCCGCCCGGAGGATCCGGACGAGGCCCCGTCGGGGGACCGCGGTGTCAGGTCGCGTCGTCGAAGTCGTCGGAGCGGCGCCCGTCCTCGACGGATCCGGCCTGCTCGGGCACGGAGGCCGTGACGCGCTCGCCGGGGCCGATCGGCTCCGGGGTGAGGTCGAGCTCGGAGGCCTCGTCGTCGGAGAGGTCGGCGTCGGGGTTGCGCCAGCGCCGGCGCCGGTCGTTGATCAGCGAGAAGGCGACCGCGCCGAAGTAGAGGACGACGATCGGACCGGACAGGGCGATCATGCTCACGGGGTCGGTGGTCGGCGTCGCGACGGCACCGAAGACGAACACGCCCATGACCACGCCCCGCCACCAGCCGGCCATGCGGCGGCCGGTCACCATGCCGACCATGTTCAGCATGACCAGGAGCAGGGGAAGTTCGAAGGCGAGACCGAAGACCAGCACCATGCGGATGGTGAAGTCCAGCACGCCATCCAGCTTCAGGAGGTTGGACGAGCCCTCGGGCGTGAAGCTGATCAGCACCTTGATGCTGACCGGCATGATCTTGTACGCGAGGAGGGCGCCGCCGAGGAAGAGCGGGAGCGCCGCGCCCACGAACATGTAGGTGTACTTGCGCTCGTGCCGGTGCAGGCCCGGGGCGATGAACGCCCAGAGCTGGTACAGCCAGATCGGGCTGGCGCCGATGACGCCGGCCATGAGGCAGACCTGCATCGTCAGCGCGAACGGCGCCGTCAGCGAGTCGAAGGTGACGATGGCGCAGTTGCCACCGCTGCTGACGACCCCGGGGCCGCACTTGGGTACCGGAGAGGCCAGGAACTCCAGGAGCTGCTGGCTGTAGAAGGCGGCGACGACCGCCACGGCGACGATCGCGAGCACGCTCTTGGTGAGCCGGTTGCGCAGCTCGCGCAGGTGCTCCACGAGAGGCATGCGCCCCTCGGGGTCCTTCACCGGCTTACTGCGGGCAGACTTCAGCAACCCAGGTCCTCATCTCACGCGGTGGCCGGCGTCCCCGCCGGCTTCCCGTACCTGTGCCGTCGTGTCAGCTCTGCGTCTGGCGGGGCTGCTGGGTCTCGGAGACCGGGCGGGCGCTGGTGACGTCACCGGGCGCGGCCTGGATGGTCTTCGGCGCGGCGGGGGCGTCGGCGGGCGCGTCGGCCTGCGGGGCCGCCGTGTCGTCCGTCTTCATCGCCTTCGCCTCGCTCTTGAGGATGCGCATCGACTTCCCCAGGCCGCGGGCCATGTCCGGGAGACGCTTGGCCCCGAACAGCAGCAGAACGACGACAAGGATGAGGATGATCTCAGGGGCGCCGAGCCTGCCGAACATAAGCTTTACCTTCTCACCGAGGCGGCATGGGTTCTTGAGCAGCGGCCCCCGCGTCCGTGGACACGGTGTCCGCTCTGCCAGCGATCGTAACGTGCGGGGGTAAACGTCTGGCAATCCCCCGGCATCCGTGCGGTTGCCGCCCCCGCCGCGCTCTCCCGGGGCCGCTCCAGAAGCCTACCTTCCCCGGTCAGGGAGGACGAGAGTGCGTCAGAGAGCGCTTTCCGCGTCGCTTCCGGCTCCGTCAGCGGGACAGTTCGCCGGCACCGCGCGCCAGCGGTTCGGCGGCGCGCCGCAGGTCCTCGGACGCCTGCCGCAGCCGGTCGCCGCTGCGCCCCACCTGCCGGGCGAGGCCGCGCACCTCGGCGTACACGCGGAGGGCGAGGACACCGAGCACGAGCAGACCGGCGGTCGCCAGGCCGACATAGAGGTAGAGCCACCACATGGCAGCCGAGCGTAGCGGTTCAGCCGGTGTGCAGCCGCATCGTGCGGACGCCGCCGTCGGTGAGGAGTTCCACGATGCGGTCGCCCGCCGGCTTGCGGACGGAGGAACCGCAGTCCGGGCAGGTGAAGGAGTAGAAGGTGGTGCGGTGGCTGCCGCCGATGGCCAGCCGCAGGGCGTCGGCCGAGAGCTCGAAGCTGGTGCGGCACTCGGGGCAGGAGGCCCGGTAGATCACCTCGGGAAGGGTGATCGCGGGGTCGCCGACGGTGTCCAGGGCGTCGAGGTCGTCCATGGAGCGGTTCCCCTCAGTCGCCGTAGGCCGCGAGGGCCCGGGCGGCGGCGTCGCGGGCGCTGCCGGCCAGGTCGGCCGGGGAGACGATCCGCCCGTCGCGGCCCAGCCGCAGCGCGAGGCGGCGCAGCGAGCCGGGGTCGGGGGTGCGCAGGGTGATCCGCAGGCCGCCGTCGGGGAGCTCCTCGGCGAGGTCGTGCGGGTAGTACTCGGCGACCCAGCGGCCGCCGGGGCCGACCTCGATCACCACTTCCGGGTCGTCGCCGGCCGGTTGCACCAGCCCCTGGGACAGGTCGCGCGGCTCGATGCGGGGCGGGTCGCTGGGCTGGTCCAGCAGCCGGATCTCGGCGACCCGGTCGAGCCGGAAGGTGCGCCGGTCCTCCGACAGGTAGCACCAGCCCTCGAAGTAGGTGTGCCCGACCGCGAACAGCCGGATCGGGTCGACCTCGCGCTCGGTGAGCTCGTCCCGGGAGGGCGAGTAGTAGCGGATCCACAGCCGGCGCCGCTCGGCGATGGCGCGGTCGACGTCGGCGAAGACGCTGCCCTCGGACTCGAAGGTGACCGACAGCCGCGAGGACGCGCCGGCGGCCTCGCCCGCCGCGCCCTCGATCTTGGCGGTGGCGCGCAGCAGCGCCTGCCGGTCGCTCTCCCGCAGCCCCGGCAGGTTGGCGACGGCACGGGCGGCGACCAGCAGCGCGGCCGCCTCGTCGGCGGCCAGCCGGAGCGGCTGCGCGACGTCGTCGACGTTGTGCCACCAGATCCGCTCGCCGTCGGTGTCGATGTCGAGCAGGTCGCCGCCCCGGAAGCTCGTGCCGCACAGCGGCAGCACGTTCAGGTCGCCGATCAGCTCGGCCTCGGTCACCCCGAACGCGCGGGCCACGTCGCTCACCCGGGCGCCGGGGCGCTCGCGCAGATAGGTGACCAGGGACAGCATCCTGCGCGTCTGGTCGATCGCGTTCGCCATCTCGTCCTACTCCCCCGCTCAGCCCTTGGCGACGGCGCGCAGCCGGTCCACCACGTCGGCCCGCAGCTCGTCGGGCCCCAGTACGACCACGTCCGGGCCGAACTCCACCAGCCAGGCGTCGAGTCCGTGCCCGTACGGGATCTCCAGCTCGTCCCAGTCGGCGTCGACCGGCAGCGTCTCCACCGCGCGGGCCCGCAGCGGGTACCCGGAGTCGCGGCGCAGCCGGATCCGCGCGGTCGCGGTCGCGCCCTCCCCGGCCCAGCTGGCGACGGCGGCGCGTACGTCGACGTGGTCGGGCACCTCGGCGGTGAAGGCGCCGCCGCGGGTGCGGACCCGGCCGGTGATCCGGGAGAGCCGGAAGACGCGCACCGCGCCCCGGTCGCGGTCCCAGCCGGCCAGGTACCAGTGGCCGCGCCAGCACTCCAGTGCCCAGGGCTCGACCTGGCGGGGTTCGGGGCGAACGGCGTTGGCCTTGCGGTAGTCGAAGGCGACCGGGCGGCGCTCGCGGGTGGCGACCATGAGCGGCTCGAACGCCGGCTCGGGCGTGGGGATCCGCGGCTCGAGGGCGCTGTGTCCCGCCGCGTCCCGCGGCCCGTCGCCGTCGCGCTCGTCGTCGAAGGGCACACCCGCGGCCCGCAGCTTCTGCAGGGCGCCGCTGGCGGCCTCGGCCAGGCGCGCCTGCTGCCAGACCTTGGCGGCCAGGCTCAGTGCGGCGGCCTCCTCGGCGTCCAGGGCGATCTCGGGGAGGCGGTTGCGGTCGCGGCGGGCCAGGTAGCCGATCTCGCCGTCGAGGCTCTCCACGGTCTCGATGACCATGCCGAGCTCGCGCAGATCGTCCTTGTCCCGCTCGAACATGCGGTTGAACGCCTCGTCGGAGCCGATCTCGTGGTAGGCCTCGATGGACGCGCGCAGCTCCCGCTTGCTGACCGGGCGGCGGGTGTTCATCAGGCACAGCGCCAGGTTCATCAGCCGCTCGGCCTTGGCAATCGCCACTCGACGCAACCTTCTTCCTTGTTCAGCTCTGCGTCCAGACCCTATCGCGACCGGGCCGCGCGGCTGAAGCGAAGGCCGGTTCCGGCGGCGGGCCCGTACGGCCGGGCGTACGCGGGAGCCCCCGCCGGGCCGGCGGTGCCGGATGGCGGGGGCTCCTCGGCGTGATCGCTCCGGACGGGCCGGTCAGACGGACAGCAGGTCCACCACGAAGATCAGCGTCTCGCCCGGCTTGATCAGCGGGGTCGGGCTCTGGTTGCCGTAGGCGAGGTGCGCGGGGATGGTCAGCTCGCGGCGGCCGCCGACCTTCATGCCCTGCACGCCCTGGTCCCAGCCCTTGATGACCCGGCCGCCGCCCAGCGGGAAGGTGAAGGGCGAGTTGCGGTTCCAGCTGGCGTCGAACTCCTCGCCGGTGCTGAAGGCCACACCGACGTAGTGGACGGTGACGTTCTGGCCCGCCTTGGCCTCGGCGCCCTCGCCCTCCCAGATGTCCCTGATCACCAGGTCGGCCGGGGGCTCGCCGCCCGGGAAGTCGATCTCGGGCTTTTCGATGCTCACGTACGTGCTCCTCTAGAGGGTGCGGACAACCTGCACAGTCTTACATCACCGCGAGGATGTCGAGGCTGAACACCAGCGTGGACTTGGCCGGAATGCCCGGCTGCTCCTTGTCGCCGTAGCCCAGGTCCGGCGGCACGACGAGCATCACGCGGCTGCCGACCTTCTTGCCCGCGAGGCCCTCCTGCCAGCCCTTGATCAGCTGCTGCAGCGGGAACTGCGCCAACTGGCCGTTCTTGTAGCTGGAGTCGAACTCCTTGCCGCCGTTCCACAGGACACCCTTGTACTGCAGGAGCAGGGTGTCGGTGGGCTTGACCGCCGGCCCGTTCCCCTCCAGCACGTAGTTGGCGACCAGCTTCGTCGGCGCGGCCGTCTTGGGGACCTCGATCGAGGGGGCCTTGCCGTCGGTGTTGGTGCCGACCTTGGGGAGCTTGGCGTCGTTCTGGGGGACGGCACTGCCCTTGGCCGAGCTCTTGCCGCTGAAGGTGTTCACCACGTCGACCACGAAGACCAGGGTGTCCGTGCCCTTGATGCCGGCGTCCGGCTGGCCCTGCGCGCCGTAGCCCAGGTCCGGCGGGATGGCCAGCTCGACGCGGTCTCCGACCTTCTTGCCCACCAGGGCCTTGTCCCAGCCCGGAATGACCCGCCCGACACCGATCGGGAAGATGGCCGGCGCCCCGCGGTCCCAGGAGTTGTCGAAGACCTTCGCCGTGCTCCAGATCTGGCCGAGGTAGTTCGCCTGCAGGTAGTCGCCCGCCGCGACGGTGGCGCCGCCGCCCTGGATCAGGGTGTTCACCGCCAGGTCCTTGCTGGGCTCGCCCGGGCCCTTGGCGACCGTCGGCTTCTCCCCGAACTTCGTGCCGGCCGTGATCCCCGGCAGCGGACCGTTCACGATCTTCACCGGCGCCGGCTCGGACGCGGAACCCGATGGGCTGGCACTGGCCGCGGGCTTGCCTGACGTGTCGTCACCGCAGCCGGCGAGGGTGAGCAGGCCGGCCGGGACGGCGAGGAGAAGGGAGCGTCGGCGCACGGGAAACCCCATCAGGTCGATCTAGCGTTGTCTGGCGTGCGCGCCACTCTACGGCGTGCGCGGGGCCCCGTACGAACACGTACGGGGCCCCGCGTCGCCTCCGCCACCGCCGTCACATGCCGGCGATGAGCTTCTCCACCCGGTCGTCCACCGACCGGAAGGGGTCCTTGCACAGCACGGTGCGCTGCGCCTGGTCGTTGAGCTTCAGATGCACCCAGTCGACCGTGAAGTCGCGCCGCTGCTCCTGGGCGCGGCGGATGAAGTCGCCGCGCAGCCGTGCCCGCGTGGTCTGCGGGGGCACGGACTTGGCCTCGAAGATCTTGAGGTCGTTGCAGATCCGCTTGGCCTGGCCCCGCTTCTCCAGCAGGTAGTACAGACCGCGCCGACGGTGGATGTCGTGGTACGCGAGGTCTATCTGCGCGATGCGCGGGTGCGACATCGTGATGTTGTCCCGCGCCCGGTAACGCTCGATCAGGCGGTACTTCATCACCCAGTCGATCTCGGTGCCGATCTTGTCCAGGTCACCGCTGGCGATCGACTCCAGGGTCCGGCCCCACAGTTCGAGGACCTGCTCGATGACACCGCTGCGGATGCCCCGCCGCTCGCAGAAGTCCACCGCCTTGGAGTAGTACTCCTCCTGGATCTCCAGGGCCGAGGCCTCCCGGCCCGAGGCGAGGCGGACCTTGCGCTGGCCCGTTATGTCGTGGGAGACCTCGCGGATCGCCCGGATCGGGTTCTCCAGCGTCAGGTCCCGCATGACCGTGCCCGCCTCGATCATGCGCAGCACCAGGTCGGTCGCGCCGACCTTCAGCAGCATGGTCGTCTCGGACATGTTGGAGTCGCCCACGATGACGTGCAGGCGCCGGTAGCGCTCGGCGTCGGCGTGCGGCTCGTCGCGGGTGTTGATGATGGGCCGGGAACGGGTGGTGGCGGAGCTGACGCCCTCCCAGATGTGCTCCGCGCGCTGGCTGACGCAGTAGACCGCGCCGCGCGGGGTCTGCAGCACCTTGCCCGCGCCGCACAGCAGCTGCCGGGTGACCAGGAAGGGGATCAGGATGTCCGCGAGCCGGGAGAACTCCCCGTGCCGGGCGACCAGGTAGTTCTCATGGCACCCGTAGGAGTTTCCGGCGGAGTCGGTGTTGTTCTTGAAGAGGTAGACGTCACCCGCGATGCCCTCCTCGTGCAGGCGCCGTTCGGCGTCCACCAGAAGGCCCTCGAGGATGCGTTCTCCCGCCTTGTCGTGGGTGACCAGTTCTGTCACGTTGTCGCACTCCGGAGTGGCGTACTCCGGGTGCGAGCCCACATCGAGATACAGGCGGGCGCCGTTGCGGAGAAAGACGTTGCTGCTACGACCCCATGACACGACACGGCGGAAGAGGTACCGCGCCACCTCGTCCGGGGACAGACGCCGCTGTCCCCGGAACGTGCACGTGACGCCGTACTCGTTCTCCAGCCCGAAAATGCGGCGGTCCATGATGAGACCTTACGCCTGATGCGTGGACCTCAAACCGGGTTCGACCGCGGCGATTCGATCTTTTTCTGTCCCGCTTGCCGGGTTTGGAAGCGTGAGGTACCTCCCGCTGGCCAGCAGAACCGCGAGCGCCACCGCGCCGCCGGCACCCGCCACACCGAAGGCGGCCGCCGCTGCGCCGTACTGCGCGGCCGGTCCCGCGGCCGCCGTGCCGACCGCCGCGCCCACCCCGAAAGCCGTGACGATCCATGAGAACGCCTCGGTCACCGTGCCCGCCGGGGCGTGCCGGTCGACCACCACGAACGCACAGGCGAGCGACGGCGCGAGGAACAGGCCCGCCAGCACGGCGAGACCGGTCATCAGCGGGACACCCGGCACCAGCGCCAGCGGCAGGTAGCACACGGCCAGCCCCGCCATCAGCAGCCGCAGCCGCCGCTCCGGGACCCCGGACCAGTGCCGCGCCCCGTACACCACGCCGCCCACGAGCGCCCCGGCGCCGATCCCCGACAGCACGTAGCTGGAGACCATGCCGCCGCCGTGGTCGTCGGCGTACGCGACCGACGCGACGGCGATCGAACCGAGCGCCAGCCCGACGAAGAAGAACGAGCCGACCAGCGCCCGCATACCCGGCGCGCGCAGCGGCCCCAGCCAGTCCGGGGTCCGCGGCTGCGTCCGCCACGCCCGCGACGGCGGGGAGGTGACGACGCTGAGCGCCCCCGCCACCCCGACCGCCGCGATCCACAGCAGGGCGGCCGACTCCGAGAAGGCCGCGACGAGCAGGGTGACCAGTACCGGCCCGACGGCGAACATGACCTCCTGCGCCGCGGCGTCCAGCGCGTAGGCCGCGTGGATCCGGTCCTCGCGTTTCAGCACGCCCGGCCACAGCGCCCGCAGGCCGCCCTCCAGGGGCGGGGTGAAGAATCCGGCCACGGCCATCGCGGCGTACGCGAGGGGCAGCGGACGCGGCCCGGCCAGCGCGAAGACGGCCATGCCCGCGGCCGAGACCACCGCGGCCGGGAACATCACCCGGGGCTGCCCCAGGCGGTCCACCGCCCGGCCCAGCAGCGGCTGCCCCACGGCGTTGGCGAGCCCGTAGGCGGCCGAGAGCGCCCCCGCGAGGGCGAAGTCGCCGCCCTGCGCGCGGGTCAGCAGCACGATGCCCAGGGCCGCCGTCGCGTTCGGCAGCCGGCCGATCAGGGTGCCGGCGAGCAGCCGCACCGCGTACCGCGCCCGCAGCAGGTCCGCATAACCGGTCCCCATGCCCGCCTCTTCCATCAGTTGTACGTATAACGTCGCGGGTCATACGTACCATGAGCCCAGCCGACCGGTCCAGCCGCACGACGCCGGCGCCACACCCGCCGACCACCCGAAAGGGGCCCCCACGGTGACCGAAACAGCGCGCCCGACCTCACGGGACGTCGCACGCGCCGCCGGCGTCTCCCAGGCCACCGTCTCCCTCGTCCTCGGCGACAAGTGGCGCGGACGCGTCTCCGAGCGCACCGCCGACACCGTCCGCACCGCGGCCCGCGACCTCGGATACCGGCCCAACCTGGCCGCCCGCAACCTCCGCCTCGGCCGCACCCGCACCGCGCTCCTGGTCGTCCCGACCATCACCAACGAGTACTTCGCCCGCGTCTACACCGGCGCCGCCCGCGTCGCCGACGCCCACGGCTTCGGTGTCGTCCTCTACCCCTCCCCGGAAGGCGTCGGCCCCGCCCGCGACCCCTTCGGCTCCGCCCGCGCGGCCCTCGACGGCATCATCGCGTCCTCCATGGCGGCCGACGCCCTGGTCGCCATCGGCGAGGGCGGGCTCCCCCTCGTCATGCTCGACGCCGACCCCGCCGAAACCGGCCCCGCCGCCACCGTCAACCTCGCCATCGCCGACGGCATGCGCCGCCTCGCCCGGCACGTCCTCGACCTCGGCCACCGGCCCCGGGACATCGCCCACCTCGCCGCCGACATCGACACCTGGACCTTCCGCGAACGCGCCCAGGCCCTCGCCCGCACCCTCGGCACCGCCCCGCCCACCGAACGCTCCCCGCTCACCTACCAGGACGCCCGCCAGGCCACCGAACGCCTCCTGGCCCGCCCCGGCCCCGCGCCCACCGCCCTGATCTGCGACGACGACGTCCTCGCCGTCGGCGCCTGCAAGGCCCTGCGCCACCACGGCCTGCGCGTCCCCGACGACGTCTCCGTCACGGGCTACGACGACTCCGCACTCGCCACCGCCGTCGAACCCGAACTCACCACCGTCGCCCTCCCCGCCGACGCCGTCGGCGCCGGCGGCATGACCGCCCTCCTGGACACCCTCGCCGGCCGCCCCGCCATCGGCACCGAACTCCCCGTCCGGCTCGTCGTACGCGGCTCCACGGCCCCGCCGCGCCGCGCCTGAGCCCAGGACGCGCGACGCCCCGGCCGCCATATGACGGCGACCGGGGCGTCGGAACGGGGCAGCGGCCCGTCACACGTCCTCGTCCAGCTCCGGAAGATCGTCGTCCCCCTCGGCCGGGGCGGCGGGAGGCGCGGGCTGCTCCGCCTTCTCCTCCGACGGCGGCGCCGCCTCCCCCTCCAGCAGCCGCGACAGCTGCCGGCCCAGGATCCGCTTGAACTTGCGCTGCTGCGGCCGCGTGCGGTCCAGCACCGCGACCTCCAGCTGCTCCGCCGTGAGCTGCCGGTCGCTGCCGTTGGTGTCCCGGCTCAGCGACTCCACCGCCAGCTTGAGGGCCTCCGCCAGCGTCATGTCGTCGCGGTGCCGCTGGTCCAGATAGCTGCCGATCTGGTCGGAGTTGCCGCCGACCGCCACCGCGCCGTGCTCGTCGACGATCGAACCGTCGTGCGGCAGCCGGTAGATCTGGTCCTCCGAGGAGTCCGCGCCCACCTCCGCGACGATCAGCTCCACCTCGTAGGGCTTCTCGCCCACGCTCGAGAAGATCGTGCCGAGCGTCTGCGCGTAGACGTTCGCCAGGCCGCGCGCGGTCACGTCGTCCCGGTCGTAGGTGTAACCCCGCAGGTCGGCGTAGCGCACCCCGCCGATCCGCAGGTTCTCGAACTCGTTGTACTTGCCCACCGCCGCGAAGGCGATCCGGTCGTAGATCTCACTGACCTTGTGCAGGGCACGGGACGGGTTCTCGGCGATGAAGACGATGCCGTCGGTGTACTGCAGCACGACGACGCTGCGCCCGCGCGCGATGCCCTTGCGGGCGAACTCCGCGCGGTCGGCCATGGCCTGCTGGGGTGAGACATAGAACGGCGTCGACACCGGCTATCCGTCCCTTTCTGTCAGTAGCGAGTGCATCTCGGACGACCGGGTCAGAGCAGCTCGGCCCGCGGGCCGTCCGGCAGCTCCAGCCGCCGCTCGTGGATGGCCCGGACGATCTCCGACGTCTCGGCCTCGGTCAGCTTCCGGAAACCCTCGTCGGTGATGACCGTGACGATCGGGTAGATCCGCCGCCCCAGGTCCGGGCCACCGGTCGCCGAGTCGTCGTCCGCAGCGTCGTACAGCGCCTGGATCACCAGCGTCGCCGTCTGCGACTCGGTGAGGTCCGGCTTGTAGAGCTTCTTCAGCGAGCCCCGCGCGAACACCGAGCCCGAACCGGTCGCGGCGTACCCGTGCTCCTCGGAACGTCCGCCCGTCACGTCGTACGAGAAGATCCGCCCCTTCTCGCGGTCCGTGTCGTAGCCGGCGAACAGCGGCACCACCGCCAGCCCCTGCAGCGCCATCCCCAGGTTCCCCCGGATCATGGTCGACAGGCGGTTCGCCTTGCCCTCCAGGGAGAGCGTGGCGCCCTCGATCTTCTCGTAGTGCTCCAGCTCCAGCTGGAACAGCTTGACCATCTCCACGGCCAGGCCCGCCGTGCCCGCGATGCCGACCGCCGAGTACTCGTCGGCCGGGAACACCTTCTCGATGTCCCGCTGGGCGATGATGTTGCCCATCGTCGCGCGCCGGTCACCGGCGAGCACCACGCCGCCGGGGAAGGCCGCCGCCACGATCGTCGTACCGTGCGGCAGCTCGACGGCGCCCTTCACGGCGGGCAGGGTGCGGTTGCCCGGGAGCATGTCCGGCGCGTGCGCCCCCAGGAAGTCCACGAACGAGGACGAGCCAGGCGTCAGGAAGGCAGCTGGTAGACGCCCGGTGCTACGAGTGTTGGCTTCCACACGTTTCCTTCCACGTAGTCCGCTGCGCGGCGCAGCAGTTCTGGGTTGTCCTTAAACTGCCCCAGACCGCCGTTGCAGTTGAAGCAGAGCACTGATCGCACCTTACCCGTGAGATGATCGTGATCCACATGCTGAGGGCCGGGAGTTAGGCAGATCGGACAGATGCCGAACTGCTCCTTGATCTTCGCCTCGACTTCTTCGGCCCCGAGGCCGTACCGGCGCTTCAGGTGGTAGTGACGGCTCCCACCGTGCAGCCGGTCCCTGGACTCCCGGGATCTCGCGTTCTGACAGGGCTTGCAGTAGCTGGCGAAGCCGGACTTCGCGCTCCGGTTGCGGGGGAATGCCGTGAGCGGCAGAGCCTGCTCACAGTCCGGGCAACGCCGATGCCCTTCGGGCAGGGATTCGCGTGGACCGCGGGAGGGGCGCATCGTACGCCCCTCCCGTTCTGCGCGCCGCCGCGCCGACTCCGCGTTGCGCCGGCTCGCGCACGGTCTGCAGTAGTACGCCAGTCCGTCGGGCGAAGACTTGGACCGCCAGAATTCCGATGCCGCTTTCACCTGGCCGCAGTCGCGGCACTGCTTGTCCGGCGCGTCCAAGTTGATCTACTCTCCGCCCTTCTGTACGAACGAACGTACGAAATCCTCCGCGTTCTCTTCGAGGACGTCATCGATCTCGTCCAGCACGGAGTCCACGTCGTCCGACAGCTTCTCCTGCCGCTCCTTGAGGTCGGAGGCGGCCTGCGCGTCCTGCGCGGTCTCCTCGACCTCCTCGGTCGAACGCGTGGCCTTCTGCTGCCCGCCGCCGGTGTCCTTGGTAGCCATGTGTCCCTCACCCCGCTCGGTGTCCATGTCCTACAAGATCAGACCCTACAAGGAGGGTCTGACTTCGGCCCCCGGTATTGCCCAACGTCCGGGGGCCACCCCGATGATTCCCGGTTCGGACGGATTTCAGCCCTGATCAGCCGCCCGACAGGATCCGCACCAGCTCCTCCGCCGTGCGGCAGCGGTCCAGCAGCTCCTTGACGTGGTTCCGGGTGCCGCGCAGCGGTTCCAGCGTGGGCACGCGCTGCAGGGAGTCCCGGCCGGGGAGGTCGAAGATCACGGAGTCCCAGGAGGCCGCCGCGACGTCGTCCGCGTACTGCTCCAGGCAGCGGCCGCGGAAGTAGGCGCGGGTGTCCTCCGGGGGCTTGCTCATGGCCCGTACGACCTCGTCCTCGGTCAGCAGCCGCTGGATGCGGCCGCGGGCCACCAGGCGGTTGTAGAGGCCCTTCTCGGGGCGCACGTCGGCGTACTGGAGGTCGACGAGGTGGAGCCGGGCGGCGTCCCACTCGAGGGTGTCGCGGCGCCGGTACCCCTCGAGGAGTTCACGCTTGGCGATCCAGTCGAGTTCGCCGGCGAGGCTCATGGGGTCGCTCTCGAGCCGGTTGAGCACGTCCTCCCACCGTCCGAGGACGTCCTTGGTCTGCTCGTCGGCGTCGGTGCCGAAGCGGTCCTCGACGTACTTGCGGGCCAGCTCGCAGTACTCCATCTGCAGCTGGACGGCGGTGAGCGTGCGGCCGCTGCGCAGGGTGATCAGCCGGCGCAGCGTGGGGTCGTGGCTGACCTGGTGGAGGGTGCGCACGGGCTGGTCGACGGCGAGGTCGACGTTGACGAAGCCGTCCTCGATCATCGACAGGACCAGTGCGGTGGTGCCGAGCTTGAGGTAGGTGGAGATCTCGGAGAGGTTGGCGTCGCCGATGATGACGTGCAGCCGGCGGTACTTCTCGGCGTCGGCGTGCGGCTCGTCGCGGGTGTTGATGATGGGCCGTTTGAGGGTGGTCTCGAGCCCGACCTCGACTTCGAAGTAGTCGGCGCGCTGGCTGATCTGGAAGCCGTGCTCGTGGCCGTCCTGGCCGATTCCGACGCGTCCGGCGCCGGTGACCACCTGGCGGCAGACGAAGAAGGGCGTCAGGTGGCGCACGATGTCCGAGAAGGGGGTCTCCCGCTTCATCAGGTAGTTCTCGTGGGTGCCGTAGGACGCGCCCTTGTTGTCGGTGTTGTTCTTGTACAGGTGGATCGGCTGGGCTCCGGGCAGCTGGGCGGCGCGCTCGGCGGCCTCCGCCATGATGCGCTCGCCGGCCTTGTCCCACAGGACGGCGTCGCGGGGGTTGGTGACCTCCGGGGCGCTGTACTCGGGGTGGGCGTGGTCGACGTAGAGCCGGGCTCCGTTGGTGAGGATGACATTGGCCAGGCCGATGTCCTCGTCGGTGAGCTGGCTGGAGTCCGCGGCCTCTCGGGCGAGGTCGAAGCCGCGGGCGTCCCGCAGTGGGTTCTCCTCCTCGAAGTCCCAGCGGGCGCGGCGCGCCCGGTGCATCGCCGCCGCGTAGGCGTTGACGACCTGGGACGAGGTGAGCATGGCATTGGCGTTCGGGTGGCCCGGGACGGAGATCCCGTACTCCGTCTCGATGCCCATTACTCGCCGTACGGTCATGCGGCCCTCCTTGCCCGGCTGCGGCCCGTGCTGGGCCGGTCGCTCAAGTACCGCTTCGCATATGGCCCTCGTGCGGTACCGCTGAGCCTAGAACGCGATGGCGGTGGTGGGGAGATCATTACGCGCTTTCCTGGGTGGTGCCGGGGTGAAACGCTCCGGCTGCGGGTGCCCCTGCGTGGGCACCCGCAGCCGGAGGGTGGTCGCGTGTTACAGGTACTGGCCCGTGTTGGCGACGGTGTCGATGGAGCGACCGGTGTCGGCGCCCTGCTTGCCGGTGACGAGGGTGCGGATGAAGACGATCCGCTCGCCCTTCTTTCCGGAGATGCGGGCCCAGTCGTCCGGGTTGGTGGTGTTGGGCAGGTCCTCGTTCTCCTTGAACTCGTCCACGCAGGCGGCGAGCAGGTGGGAGACGCGCAGACCGCGCTGGTTGTGGTCGAGGAAGGCCTTGATCGCCATCTTCTTGGCCCGGTCCACGATGTTCTGGATCATGGCGCCGGAGTTGAAGTCCTTGAAGTAGAGGACTTCCTTGTCGCCGTTGGCGTAGGTGACCTCCAGGAAGCGGTTCTCCTCGGACTCCGAGTACATCCGCTCCACGACCGACTGGATCATGGCGTCGACGGTCGCCGCCGCCGATCCGCCGTGCTCGGAGAGGTCCTCGCCGTGCAGCGGCAGGGTGGCCACCAGGTACTTGGAGAAGATGTCCTTGGCCGCCTCGGCGTCCGGCCGCTCGATCTTGATCTTCACGTCCAGGCGGCCGGGCCGCAGGATCGCGGGGTCGATCATGTCCTCGCGGTTGGAGGCGCCGATGACGATGACGTTCTCCAGCCCCTCGACGCCGTCGATCTCGGCGAGCAGCTGGGGGACGATGGTGTTCTCGACGTCGGAGCTGACGCCGGAGCCGCGGGTCCGGAAGAGCGATTCCATCTCGTCGAAGAAGACGATGACGGGGGTGCCCTCGCCGGCCTTCTCACGTGCGCGCTGGAAGACCAGCCGGATCTGCCGCTCGGTCTCGCCGACGTACTTGTTGAGCAGCTCGGGGCCCTTGATGTTCAGGAAGTAGCTCTTGCCCTGGGGCTGCCCGGTGACTTCGGCGACCTTCTTCGCAAGGGAGTTGGCGACCGCCTTGGCGATGAGCGTCTTGCCGCAGCCGGGGGGGCCGTAGAGGAGCACGCCCTTGGGCGGGCGGAGCTCGTACTCCTTGAACAGCTCGGCGTGCAGATAGGGCAGTTCGACGGCGTCGCGGATCTGCTCGATCTGGTTGCCGAGGCCGCCGATCTGGCGGTAGTCGATGTCCGGGACCTCTTCGAGGACGAGCTCTTCGACCTCGCTCTTGGGGACCCGCTCGTAGACGTACCCGGAGCGCGGTTCGAGCAGCAGCGCGTCGCCGGCGCGGAGGGTGCCGTCCAGCAGCGGCTCGGCGAGCCGCACCACCCGCTCCTCGTCCGTGTGCCCGATGACCAGGGCCCGCTCGCCGTCCTCGAGGATCTCCTTGAGGGTGACGATGTCTCCGATGCGCTCGAACTCCATGGCCTCGACCACGTTGAGCGCCTCGTTGAGCATGACTTCCTGGCCGCGCCGGAGGTCGTCCAGCTCGACGGACGGGCTGACGTTCACGCGCAGCTTGCGGCCGCCGGTGAAGATGTCCGCCGTGCCGTCGTCGTTCGCCTGCAGGAACACACCGAATCCGGCAGGGGGCTGTGCCAGCCGGTCCACTTCCTCCTTGAGGGCCACGATCTGGTCGCGGGCCTCGCGGAGGGTGTTCGCCAGCCGCTCGTTCTGAGCGGACACGCCTGCCAGGTTGGTCTGCAGCTCGACGATCCGCTCCTCGAGAATCCTCGTGTGCCGCGGAGAGTCGGCGAGCTTACGTCGCAGGACGGCGATCTCCTGCTCAAGAAAGGCGACCTGGCTCATGGGGTCTTCCGATCCACGAGCGGGTCGGCCGCCACGGTTGATGTCGTCGTCGTGGGCCGCCACGGTCCTCACCTCCTCCAAGGGGAGCTGGACGCTTCCAGACCCTACCTGGGCCAGTAGGGGTTGAAACCCCTAGATCACAAAGACGTCCTGGGTGTGTCCGATCTTCACCCTTGCGCACGTCCTCCCGCCAGGGAGATACCCAGCCATCACCATCCGAAAGCGGCCGGTTGTATCGTCGGTTCGGTCAACGCCCGTCAAGGGCTGTCCCTTCCCGAACGATGAACGGCAGGCGAGGTACCGGTGAGCGAGGAAGTCGTCGAGGCACTTGAGGTCTGGATCGATCAGGACCTGTGCACCGGGGACGGCATCTGTGTGCAGTACGCGCCCGAGGTCTTCGAGCTGGACATCGACGGGCTCGCGTACGTCAAGGGCGACGACGACGAACTCCGTCAGGCACCCGGGGCCACGGTCCCGGTTCCCCTGCCGTTGTTGACCGATGTGGTGGAATCGGCCAGGGACTGCCCTGGCGACTGTATTCATGTGCGTCGGGTTTCGGACAGTGTAGAACTGTACGGACCCGACGCGGAGTGATCTGTCACACGCTGTTCGCGAGCGGTCCCGGGATCTCGTAGTAGGTCCCCGACCGCCATTCCCAGCCGTAGTCGCGCTGCTGGTCCGGGCAGCACCGGGGCACGTCGTCGGTGGAGTAGCCGAGCACCGTGGCCCGCACCGTGCGGCCGTCGATCCTCAGGCCCTTGAAGCTGCGCTGCTCCTTGGGGTCCACGAGCGTCTCGACGATGCGCGGGGCGGTGCCGGCGGCGGGATCCGTCGACAGCACGAACAGGCCACTGGGCGGGGTGCCCGTCTCGGAGTGGCAGCGGACGACGGCGACGGTCTCCGGGCGGCCGTCCCCGTCGAGGTCCCCGGAGGCCTTGTCGACGACGTCCACGGGGGCCCCGGCGCACTCCAGCGGGAAGTGGACGGCCTTGGGGTCCGGGGGCGGCACGTCCGCGGGCGTACCCGCCTTGGCGCCGGCCTCGGCTCCGGGGGCCGGTGCGCCGGTGGAGGCGCCGGCGGGCTGGACGAGGGCGGCGCTGCCTATGACGGCGGCGATCACCGCGGCGGTCGTGATCCAGTGCACCGAGCGGGCTCGGGTGTGGGGAAGGGCCGGCCCTGCGGATGGCTGCACGCGCCTGTCTCCTGTGGAGTTGGTCGAGCGGGGTGGCCAGCATGGTGCCACACGTCACAGTCGGGTGGTACGACCGGGGCCCGTGTTTCGGCAGATGTTCGCCGGGGTGTGAGAAAGCGCCGTCGCCGGATCTCCGGCGACGGCGCTTCGGGGTCGGGTGGTTACGCTCCGGTGGCGGCCGACTTGCCGCCGCCCGGGCCGCTGTAGTCCTCGCCGTACGCGCCGGGGGCGGGGCGCCGGCGCCGCAGCGGCGGCTCCACGCCGTCGGCGAGACGGCGGGCGGTCAGCAGGAAGCCGGTGTGCCCGATCATGCGGTGGTCGGGGCGGACGGCCAGGCCCTCGATGTGCCAGGTGCGCACCATCGTCTCCCAGGCGGACGGCTCGTTGAACGTGCCGTGCTCGCGGATCGCCTCGACGGTGCGGGCGAGCTGGGTCGTGGTGGCGACGTAGGCGCAGAGGATGCCGCCGGGAACCAGGGCCTTGGAGACGGCCTCCAGGCACTCCCAGGGGGCGAGCATGTCGAGGATGACGCGGTCGACCTCGGTGTCGCTGAGGTTGTCCTGGAGGTCGCCGACGGTGAGCTGCCAGGCGGGGTGCGGACCGCCGAAGTAGCGCTCGACGTTCTGGGTGGCGATCTCGGCGAAGTCGGCGCGGCGCTCGTAGGAGTGCAGCATCCCCTGGTCGCCGACGGCGCGCAGCAGGAACATGCTGAGCGAGCCGGAGCCGACGCCCGCCTCCACGACGCGTGCGCCGGGGAAGATGTCGGCCATCGACAGGATCTGCCCCGCGTCCTTGGGGTAGACCACGGCGGCGCCGCGGGGCATGGACAGGACGTAGTCGGGGAGCAGGGGGCGCAGCGCGAGGTAGGCGACGTTTCCCGTGGTACGGACCACACTGCCCTCGGGGGCGCCGATCAGCTCGTCGTGGGGGAAGGAACCCTTGTGGGTGTGGAAGTTCTTCCCGGCTTCGAGCGTGAACGTGTAGTGGCGTCCCTTGGGATCGGTGAGCTGGACCTGGTCCCCGACCTTGAAGGGCCCGCGACGGCGGGCGGCACCGGTCGGTTCGGACATGCGGACTAGCCTACCGTTCATTTTTAAGGGCTCGGTTCGCCTCCGGGCGCTCTGTGCCAGTGCCGACAGTCGACCATGCTCGGTCACTCGTTCCTCGCGACCTCCGCGTGCTCTCCCTTTCGGCACTGGCCGCGCCCTTCGGCTCACTCGCCGAGGCAACAGTGAGAGGTGCACCGCGCGAACCGCCGAGGCGTCCGCGGTGGCCTGGACGGCGCGCACACCTGCGCACGGCGAGTGGGCCGAAGGGGCACGCGCCTGTCGAAAGGGAGTGGGGGCGCCTCCCGGCGGTAGCCGGGGGAACGGAGGCTCCGAGGAACGAGGAGTCGAGAACGGTCGACCTCCCCCAGCCTGGCGGCTGGGAGGTACCCCCACCCCAGCCTGGCGGCTGGGAGGTACCCCCACAGGTGCAGAGGGCGCCCCCGGAGGCGAACCGAGCCTCTTAAGAGGGGCGAGCCATCGCGGCGAGGAAGGCCTTCTCCACGTCGGCGGTGGACAGGACGCCGTAGACCTCGCCGGAGTTCTCGACGACGAGGTACTCCGTGGCGGGGGTGGCACGCAGGGTGTCCAGGAGGTCCTCGCCGGCGAGTTCCGCGGAGACCTTCATGCCGGGCTTGAGGTCCTGGGCGAGCCCGGAGACGGCGACCCAGGGCCGGCGGTGCTCGGGGACGCCGACGATGGCGGCCTCGCGGACGACGGCGGTGGGGGTGCCCTGGCCGTCGACGACGACGAGGGCGCGGGCGCCCGCCTCGTTGGCCCGGCGCAGGGCCTCGGACAGCGGGGTGTCGGAGGCGACGGGCAGGGCGCGCCGGGTGAGGGTGCGGGCCTGGAGCTCGGGCAGGTGCTCGCGGAGCCGGGCCATGCGGAGGCTGTTGCCGGCGCCGGTCCAGATGATGGCGGCGAGGATGGCCGCGAGCAGGGCGTCGGTGAGGGAGTCGAAGCCGGTGGCGCCCTCCTCGCTCATGCCGCCCGCGTACGACAGCAGGGGCAGGCCGACGAGGACGGCGATGGCGAGCGCGCGGCCGGTCCAGGCGGCGGCGACGGTGCCGGTCATGGCCCTGCCGCTGATCTTCCAGATGACGGCGCGGAGCATGCGGCCGCCGTCGAGCGGGAGTCCGGGCAGCAGATTGAAGGCGGCCACGAGCAGGTTGCTGATCATGAGCCCGGCGAGCAGGACGCCGGGGACGGTGTCGGGGTCGACGCCGAGCATGCCGAGGTAGAACACGCCCGCGAGGGCGAGCGAGAGCAGCGGGCCGACGAAGGCGAGGACGAATTCGCGGCCGGGGGTCTCGGACTCCTTCTCGATCTCGGAGACGCCCCCGAAGAACTGCAGCTGGATACGGCGCACGGGGAGTTCGAAGCGGATCGCCGCCAGCGTGTGCGCGAGTTCGTGGACGAGGACGGAGGCGTAGAAGGCGACCGCGAAGAAGAGCGAGACGAGATAGCGGATGCCGCCGAGCTCGGGCAGGACCCGGTCGAGCTGGCCGCCGAACACCCAGGTGATGAGGGCGGCGACGAGGAACCAGCTGGGCGCTACGTAGACGGGCACGCCGAAGAAGCGGCCCATGAGGATGCCGCCGCCGGGTCCCGCGGGTCGTTTGGCGGGCCCGCCGTCGGGTCCGGGAGTCTGCTCGCCGCCCGGCGGCGGCTGCTGGCTCTCGTTCACTGGTTCCCCTCGTTGTGCCGACGCTCCGACGTCGATGGTATTGCCCGGTTGCCGGGAGCCGACACCGGCTGTCGGTGCCACCCCGTAGGGTCCTGCCATGGGCACCAGTACCGAAGCCATTCCACCGAGGCCGCCGTCCTCCCTGTCGCCGTCGCGCGCCGCCGACTTCATGCGGTGCCCGCTGCTGTACCGGCTGCGGGTGATCGACAAGCTGCCGGAGAAGCCGAGCCAGGCGGCGACGCGGGGCACGGTGGTGCACGCGGTGCTGGAGCGGCTCTTCGACGTCCCCGCGTCGGAGCGGACGGCGGACCGGGCCCGGGCGATGGTGCCGGCCCAGTGGGAGCGCCTGCTGGAGCAGCGTCCCGAGCTGTCGGAGCTGTTCGCCCCGGGTGAGGGGCAGGGGCTGGCGGAGTGGCTGGAGGAGGCCGCCCGGCTGGTGGAGCGCTGGTTCTCGCTGGAGGACCCGACGCGGCTGGAGCCGGCCGAGCGCGAGCTGTATGTGGAGACCGAGCTGGAGTCCGGGCTCACGTTGCGCGGTTACATCGACCGCCTCGACGTGGCCGCGGCCTCGGGCGACCTGCGGGTGGTCGACTACAAGACCGGCCGGGCCCCGCGCCCCGAGTACGCGGACGAGGCGCTGTTCCAGATGAAGTTCTACGCGCTGGTGTTGTGGCGGCTGCGGGGCGTGGTGCCGCGCCGGCTGCAGCTGGTCTACCTGGGCAGCGGCGAGGTGCTGACGTACGACCCGTCGGAGGGGGAGCTGCGGGCGGTCGGCCGGAAGCTGGAGGCGCTGTGGCAGGCGATCACGCGGGCGACGGAGTCGGGCGACTGGCGGCCGAGGCCGAGCAGGCTGTGCGACTGGTGCGACCACCAGGCGGTGTGCCCGTCGTTCGGGGGAACTCCCCCGCCCTATCCGCTGCCCGTCGTGGGGAAGAATGGGGAGTCCTGAGGGCGAAGGAGATCTCGTGGCTATTCGCGTCCTGTTGGTGGACGACCAGCCGCTGCTGCGCACAGGCTTCCGGATGATCCTGGAGGCCGAGGGCGATCTGGCGGTGGTCGGCGAGGCGGGGGACGGTCAGCAGGCCCTGGAGCAGGTGCGGGTGCTGCAGCCCGATGTGGTGCTGATGGACATCCGCATGCCGCGGATGGACGGCGTGGAGGCCACCCGGCAGATCACCGGGCCCGACCGGGACGGTCCGGCGAAGGTGCTGGTGCTGACCACGTTCGATCTCGACGAGTACGTGGTGGAGGCGCTGCGCGCGGGCGCGAGCGGTTTCCTGCTGAAGGACGCCCCGGCACACGAGCTCGTGCAGGCGATCCGGGTGGTCGCGGCGGGTGAGGCGATGCTCGCGCCGAGCATCACGCGGCGTCTGCTGGACAAGTACGCCGGCCGGCTGCCGTCGGGCGAGGAGCCGGTGCCGCAGGCGCTGCACACCCTGACCGACCGGGAGGTCGAGGTGCTGAAGCTGGTGGCGCGGGGCCTGTCCAACGCCGAGATCGCCGCGGAGCTGTTCGTGAGCGAGACGACGGTGAAGACCCATGTGGGCCATGTACTGACGAAGCTGGCGCTGCGCGACCGGGTGCAGGCCGCGGTCTACGCCTACGAGAGCGGACTGGTACGCCCCGGGGCGCAGTAGCGTCCCGGGGCGTTCGTCCCGCGGTGCTCCGGTGCCGTCGCCGGCCGGATCGTGCCGGTTACGAGGTCGAGGCGCCCTTGTGGATCTCCCAGAAGCGGAAGACGGTGGAGGCGTCCAGGGTCCACTCGAGGCCGTTGATGTTGTCCTTGGCGACCACGTACTGCTTGCCCTGCCACAGCGGGATGATCGGGACGTCCTCGGCGACCATGTTCTGCAGCTCTTCGAAGTCACTGGTGGTCGACGCGCGGGCGTCCTCGGCGGCGGCCCGCGGGAGCAGGTCGCCGGTGATCCGCTTGTTGACGTAGTTGTTGGACAGCACGTTGCCCTCGCCGAAGAACGGGGCGGTGAAGTTGTCGGGGTCCGGGTAGTCGGGGACCCAGCCGCGGACGTAGACGGCGTACTTGCCGTCCGCGATGTCCTTGGCGTACTGGTCGGCGTCGGTGGTCTTGACGTTCACCTCGAACAGGCCGCTGGCGTTGAGCTGCTTGGCGATCGCCTTGAGCTCGGCGACGGTGCCGGGGCCGAAGCGGACGGGGGTCGCCCACAGGGTGAACTTGACCTTGCCGGTGATGCCGGCCTCGCTGAGCGCCGCGGCGGCCTTGGCCTTGTCGCCGCCCTCGCCGTAGCGGTCGAAGAAGGCGGTGTTGTGGCCGGTGATGCCCTGCGGGACGATCGAGTAGAGCGGGGTGGCGGTGCGCTGGTAGACGTCGCGGATGAAGGCCTTGCGGTCCACCAGGTAGGCCACGGCGCGGCGGACGGCCTCGCTGCCCACGACGGGGTCCTTGAGGTTGAACACCAGGTGCTGGACTTCGGCGCCGGTGCCCTCGACGACCTGGATGCCGGTGTCGCCGGCTATGGAGCTCCGCTGGAGCGCGGCGATGTCGGCGGAGGCCAGACCACGGTAGGCGAGGTCGACGCTGCCGTCCTCGACGGCCTTCTTCAGGGTGGGCTCGTCGGCGAAGAACTTCATCGTCATGCCGGAGTTGCGGATCTCGGCGGTGCCCTTGTAGTCCCCGTTGACGGAGAAGACGGCCTGCTTGCCGGCGTCGTACGACTCGAGCTTGTAGGGGCCGGAGCCCATCGCCTTGTTGTCCGTGCGGAGCTTGTCCGCCGGGTACTGCGTGTGGTCGACGATCGACCCGGCACCGGAGGCGATCTTCATGGGGAAGGTCGCGTCGGAGTACTTCAGGTGGAAGACGACGCGTTCCGGCGTGGGGGTCTCGATCGTCTTGATCGAGTCGAGGAGGACGGCGGGGCCGTTCTCGTCGTTGATCTTGATGGTGCGCTCGAAGGAGAACTTGACGTCCTCGGAGGTGAGCGCCTCGCCGTTGCTGAACTTCAGACCCTGTCGCAGGGTGCAGTCGAAGGTCCGGCTCTGCGGATCGGTGAACCGGCAGCTCTCGGCGACCTCGGGTTCGGGCTTGGTGGCGCCCTTGGGGAAGCTGAGCAACGACTGGAAGACGTTGTTGAAGACGATCCAGGAGCCGACGTCGTAGCCGGAGGCGGGATCGACGGCGGTCACCTTGTCGGTGATGCCCATGGTGAGGGGATCCCCGCCGGACTCCCCTTCTGGTCCTCCCGTGCCGCAGCCGGCGACCACGACGGCGGTCACGGTCGCGGAGAGCGGGATCGCCAGTCGCTGGACTCGATTCCTCACGAGAGTTCCCTCACAGCTTCGTTGTACCTGCTGGCCCCGACTCGCACGGACCCGGGTGGAATGCCCGGATCCGTGCGAGCCGGTGGCTTATCCTGCCACGCCCTTCCCCAGTTCCCAGAACTGGGTGGTGGACGAGGAATTAAGGCACCATTCCGCACCGGTGACGTCGTCGCGCGAAGCGACGTACTGCTTGTCCTGGTAGAGCGGGATCATCGGGATGTCGTCGGCGAGGATCTCCTGCATCCGCCCGAAGTCCTTGTCCGTCTTGCCGCGGTCGGCCAGCTGACGGGTGGCGGGCAGCAGCGAGGACTTGATGGGACCGCCCGGGTAGTTGAGATTGACGAAGCCCTCGGCGAAGAACGGCGCGATGTAGTTGTCCGCGTCCGGGAAGTCGGGGAGCCAGCTGAGCGAGTACGCCGCCCACTTGCCCTTGACCGCGCCCTGGATGAAGGCGTCCCACTTCATGCTCTTGAGGGTCACGTCGAACAGGCCGGTGTTGTTGAGCTGCTTGCTCAGGTCCTCGGCCTCGGCCTTGTTCGGGGTGGCGGGCCGGTTGGTCGGGTACGCGAACGTGAGCTTGACCGGGGTGCTGATGCCGGCGTCGGCCAGCACCTGGGCGGCCTTCTCGCGGTCGGGCTCGCCGTACTTGTTGAAGAACGCGTTGCTGTGGCCGGTGATGCCGGTGGGCACGGCGCCGAACAGCGGCGAGGCGGTGCGGCCGAGCACGTCACGGGTCAGGGCGTCGCGGTCGACGACGCGGGCGATGGCCTCGCGGACCGCCCCCGACTTCACCGACGAGTCGTTGATGTTGAAGAACAGGTAGCGCACGCCACCGCCGGCCGCCTCGGTCGACTTGACGTTCGGGACCTTGCCCTGGTCGATCTCGTTGATCTGCTCCGGGCTGAAGGTACGCGTCACGACGTCGACGTCGCCGTCCGCGAGCGCCTTCTTCATCACGCCGGAGTCCTGGAAGAAACGGACCTCGACCTTCTCGTTGTTGCGCTTCATCAGCCCCTTGTAGTTGGGGTTGGCGCTGAAGACGGCCTTGTCCTTGTCCCAGGAGTCGACCTTGTAGGGACCGGAGCCGACGATCTCGAGGCCCGGGTGGCCCTGGGACGACTCGTACACCTCGCTGTCGACGATGGCCGCGGCCGGGGTCGCCAGCTTGAAGGGGAAGGTGGCGTCCGGCGACTTGAGGTGGAAGACCACCTGCTTGTCGTCCGGCGCCTCGACGGCGTCGACGTTCGACAGGAGGCTGACCGGGCCGAAGTCGCTCTTGATCTTCAGCAGGCGGTCGATGGAGTACTTGACGTCCTCCGCGGTCAGCGCGTGGCCGTTGGAGAACTTCAGGCCGTCGCGCAGGGTGCAGCGGTACGTCTCGGACTTGGTGTCGGAGAAGCCGCAGGACTGAGCGGCGTCCGGCTGCGGGGTGGTGGAACTGCGCGGGTAGCCCAACAGCATCTGGAAGGTGTTGTTGAAGAAGTTCCAGGAGGCACTGTCGTACGACGTGGCCGGGTCCAGGGGCGAGGGCTGGTCCTTGGACGCCTCGATGTGGTCCGTCGTGCCGATGACGATGGCGCCGCCACCGCCGCCGCCGGTCGAATCACCGCAGCCGGCGAGTACGGGCGCGGCAAGGCCCAGAAGGGCCGGCAGCACCAGTAGCTTGCGATTCATCCTCGTTGTTCTCCCTCTTCCGGCCCTCGGCCGCGCAGTGTTGAGCGGGGCGACGATACCCGCAATTGCGGGCGCCCGGCATTCCCGTGGACCGCCCCCGAACACGGAGAAGTTGAGCCCGCGTCACAGGGGGATAACAGGGGGTGCGGTACCGATATCCGGACAGCGGAACGAACGGTCCGCAGGTTCCCAATACGGACACAACCACCCCGACCGCACCCTCATTTGACGGACCGAAGCACGTTCGGCGCGCGCTGTCGACCTCCGTCGACGTGAAAAGTATCACGTCCCGGAGTACTGGCCGGTAAACAATTCGGCAACACCGAATCGTCACGGAAAATAGCCGGGCAAGCGCCCAGAGTTCCCGTTCAATTCACGGCGACTCTCAGTGAACGGGCGTAATCAGAGAGCGCAGAAATGGCACGTCGACCCCTTCCAGGGAGCTCACCACCGTCCGGCCCGGGACCGGCTCGATGGCGGCGATGGACGGGACGGCCACGACCCGGCAGCCGGCCGCCTCCGCGGCGGCGACCCCGGTGGGGGTGTCCTCGACCACCACGCACCGCGCGGGATCCGCGCCGAGGCGGGCGGCGGCGACCAGGTACGGGTCGGGGTGCGGCTTGCTCCGCTCGACCTCGTCCCCGGCGAGGGAGAAGGCGAAGTGGTGGGAGCCGAGGGAGAGCATGACGGTGTCGATGATGCGCCGGTGGGAGGCGGACACGAGGGCGGCGGGCACACCGTGTGCGGCCAGCTCGGTGAGCAGCCGCTGGGCGCCCGGCATCAGCGGCACGCCGCGGCCGATCAGCTCGACGAAGCGCAGGTTGATCAGCGTGGACAGCTCGGCGAGCGTGGCGTCGGTACCGGTGACCGAGATGAGGTGGCCCAGGCTGCGGGCCATGGGACCGCCGACGACGACCTCGCGGTGGGTGTCGTCCAGGACGTGGCCGAGTTCCGCGAAGACCTCGACCTCCGCGTGCCACCAGAAGCCCTCGGTGTCGACCAGCGTGCCGTCCATGTCCAGGAGCACGGCCTGCAGGCCGGCCTCCCGGGCGGGCCGGATCTCGGTGACGGGAATACCGCTCGTCATGCGCCCCACTCCTCTGTGTCCAGGGGGCACAAAGGCCGGTCGCCTCGCGCCCGGGTGGTGGGGGCGTGCGACCGGCCAGGTGCCGTATCGGACCGTCCAGTGTACGACGTACGTCCGACTACCGCGCGTTGAAGTACTTGGCCTCCGGATGATGGATGACGATCGCGTCGGTGGACTGCTCCGGATGGAGCTGGAACTCCTCCGAGAGGAGGACCCCGATCCGCTCCGGTTCCAGCAGCGCGGCGATCTTGGCCCGGTCCTCCAGGTCGGGGCAGGCGCCGTAGCCGAGCGAGAAGCGGGCGCCCCGGTACTTCAGGGCGAACATGTCGTCCATGGCGGCCGGGTCCTCCCCGGCGAAGCCGAGTTCGGCGCGGACCCGGGCGTGCCAGTACTCGGCCAGGGCCTCGGCGAGCTGGACGGACAGGCCGTGCAGCTCCAGGTAGTCCCGGTAGGCGTCGGCGGCGAAGAGCTCGTTGGCCGCCTCGGAGATCCGGTTGCCGACCGTGACGACCTGCAGCCCGACCACATCGGTCTCGCCGGACTCCTCCGGGCGGAAGAAGTCGGCCAGGCAGAGCCGGCGGCCGCGGCGCTGGCGCGGGAAGGTGAAGCGGGTCCGCTCGGTGCCGTCCTCGTGCAGGATGATCAGGTCGTCGCCCTTGGAGACGCAGGGGAAGTAGCCGTGGACGACCGCGGCTTCGAGCAGCCCCTCGCTCTGCAGGCGGTCCAGCAGCCCGCGCAGCCGCGGACGGCCCTCGGTCTCCACCAGCTCCTCGTAGGTGGGGCCGCCGGCGCGGGCCTGCTTGAGCCCCCACTGGCCCTTGAAGAGGGCGCCCTCGTCCAGCCAGGACGCGTAGTCCTTGAGCGGGATGCCCTTGACGACGCGGGAGCCCCAGAACGGCGGGGTGGGCACCGGGTTGTCGACGGCGACGTCGGAGCGGATCTGGCCCCGGTTCTCCTCCGGCTCGGGCACCACGCCCTCGCGCACCGCCACGCGGCGCTGCTTCAGCTCGGGGAGGGCGGCGCCGGGGACGCCGCGCTTGACGGCGATGAGGGCGTCCATCAGGCGCAGCCCCTCGAAGGCGTCGCGGGCGTAGCGGACCTCGCCCTCGTAGAGCTCGTGGAGGTCCTGCTCGACGTAGGCCCGGGTGAGGGCGGCGCCGCCGAGGATGACCGGGTAGGTGGCGGCGAGGCCGCGCTGGTTCAGCTCCTCCAGGTTCTCCTTCATGATCACCGTGGACTTCACCAGCAGGCCGGACATGCCGATGACGTCGGCGGAGTGCTCGTGCGCGGCGTCGAGGATCGCCGAGACGGGCTGCTTGATGCCGAGGTTGACGACGTTGTAGCCGTTGTTGGACAGGATGATGTCCACGAGGTTCTTGCCGATGTCGTGGACGTCGCCGCGGACGGTGGCCAGCACGATGGTGCCCTTGCCGGAGGCGTCGGACTTCTCCATGTGCGGTTCGAGGTGGGCGACGGCGGTCTTCATCACCTCGGCCGACTGCAGGACGAACGGCAGCTGCATCTGCCCGGAGCCGAAGAGCTCGCCGACGACCTTCATGCCCTCCAGGAGGGTGTCGTTGACGATCTCGAGGGCGGGGCGGGCCGTCAGGGCCTCGTCCAGATCCTCCTCCAGGCCGTTCTTCTCGCCGTCGATGATGCGCCGCTGCAGGCGCTCCTCCAGCGGCAGCGCGGCCAGCTCCTCGGCGCGGCTCGCCTTGACCGACTTGGTGTCGACGCCCTCGAAGAGCTCCAGGAAGCGCTGCAGCGGGTCGTAGCCCTCGCGGCGCCGGTCGTACACCAGGTCGAGGGCGACCTCGCGCTGCTCCTCGGGGATGCGGGCGATCGGCAGGATCTTGGAGGCGTGCACGATCGCCGAGTCCAGGCCGGCCTCGACGCACTCGTGGAGGAAGACCGAGTTCAGCACCATGCGGGCGGCCGGGTTGAGGCCGAAGGAGATGTTGGACAGGCCGAGCGTGGTCTGCACGTCCGGGTGGCGGCGCTTGAGCTCGCGGATCGCCTCGATGGTGGAGATGCCGTCCTTGCGGGACTCCTCCTGGCCGGTGGCGATGGTGAAGGTCAGGCAGTCGACGATGATGTCGCTCTCGGCGATGCCCCAGTTTCCGGTCAGATCGTCGATGAGGCGCTCGG
This sequence comes from Streptomyces sp. NPDC026673, assembly GCF_040638135.1. Classification (NCBI taxonomy): domain Bacteria; kingdom Bacillati; phylum Actinomycetota; class Actinomycetes; order Kitasatosporales; family Streptomycetaceae; genus Streptomyces; species Streptomyces sp. NPDC026673. Next base: position 81,153 of record NZ_JBEZXR010000034.1, read on the forward strand.
CCACGGCCACCTTCGCCTCGGGGGTGCGGGCCTGGCCCTCCTCGTCGATGGTGAGGGCGATCAGGGCGGCACCGTGCTCCACCGCGAGGCGGGTGGTGCGGGCGAAACGCGAGTCGGGGCCGTCGCCGTCCTCGTAGTTGACGGAGTTGATCACGGCGCGGCCGCCGAGCTTCTCCAGGCCGGCGCGGAGCACCTCGGGCTCGGTGGAGTCCAGCACGATCGGCAGGGTGGAGGCGGTGGCCAGGCGTCCGGCGATCTCGTTCATGTCGGCGACGCCGTCGCGGCCGACGTAGTCGACGCACAGGTCGAGCAGGTGGGCGCCCTCGCGGATCTGCTCGCGGGCCATCTCCACGCAGTCGTCCCAGCGGCCGTCCAGCATGGCCTCGCGGAACTTCTTGGAGCCGTTGGCGTTGGTGCGCTCGCCGATGGCCAGGTACGAGGTGTCCTGGCGGAAGGGGACGGTCTGGTACAGCGAGGAGGCGCCCGGCTCGGGGCGCGGCGTCCTGGCGGTGACCTCGTGGCCGCGGACGCGCTCGACGACCTGGCGCAGGTGCTCGGGGGTGGTGCCGCAGCAGCCGCCGACCAGCGACAGCCCGTACTCGCGGACGAAGGCCTCCTGCGCGTCGGCCAGGCCCTCGGGGTCGAGCGGGAAGTGGGCGCCGTCCTTGCCGAGGATGGGGAGTCCGGCGTTCGGCATGCAGGAGAGTCCGACGCGGGCGTGGCGGGCGAGGTAGCGCAGGTGCTCGCTCATCTCGGCGGGGCCGGTGGAGCAGTTCAGGCCGATGGTGTCGATGCCGAGCGGCTCCAGCGCGGTGAGCGCGGCGCCGATCTCGGAGCCCAGCAGCATCGTGCCGGTCGTCTCGACGGCGACCTGGACGAAGAGCGGCAGGTCGAGCCCGGCCTCGGCGAGCGCCTCCTTGGTGCCGAGCACGGCGGCCTTGATCTGCAGCAGGTCCTGGCAGGTTTCGACGAGCAGGGCGTCGGCGCCGCCGGAGACGAGGCCGGCGGCGTTCTGCCGGAAGCCCTCCTTGAGGACGGCGTAGTCGAGGTGCCCGAGCGTCGGCAGCTTCGTGCCGGGCCCGATGGAGCCGATGACCCAGCGCTGCCGGCCGTCCCGCGCGGTGAACTCGTCGGCGACCTCGCGGGCGATCCTGGCGCCCGCCTCGGACAGCTCGACGATCCGGTCGGCGATGTCGTACTCGCCGAGGGCGGAGAAGTTGGCGCCGAAGGTGTTGGTCTCCACGCAGTCCACGCCGACGGCGAAGTACTCGCGGTGGACGGAGGCGACGATGTCGGGACGGGAGACGTTGAGGACCTCGTTGCAGCCCTCGTGCCCCTGGAAGTCGTCGAGGGTGGGATTCTGCGCCTGGAGCATCGTGCCCATCGCCCCGTCTGCGACGACCACCCGGGTCGCCAGGGCCTCTCGCAGTGCTGCGCCTCGGGCACTGCTTGTGGACGGAAGGGACGGCTGGGCCATGGGTGTGCTCCCTGGAGTGCGACGGCTGTCGGCTTGGTGTGTGCCGGTGCTGCTGGTACACACCAGGCCAGCGTAGCCAAGACCCCGGATTCCGCCGCGGGGCATTCCGAGGGGCGGACGGCGGTGTCACACTCTTCTCTGGGATGATGACGGTCGGCATCGTCTGACGTTGTTCAGCATTGTCGAACCAGCACAACCAGTCGAACGAGTCGAATCGACGCGTGGTCGTTCCTAACGGAGGGGTTGTTCATGCCAGGTCCCATCCAGTCGCTCAGCAGGGCGGCCGCGATCCTGCGCCTGCTGGCCGGTGGCGAGCGCAGGCTCGGCCTGTCGGACGTGGCCTCCTCCCTGGGCCTGGCCAAGGGCACCGCGCACGGCATCCTGCGCACGCTGCAGCAGGAGGGCTTCGTCGAGCAGGATCCGGTCTCGGGCCGCTACCAGCTGGGGGCCGAGCTGCTCCGGCTCGGCAACAGCTATCTGGACGTGCACGAGCTGCGGGCCCGGGCCCTGGTGTGGACCGACGACCTGGCGCGCTCCAGCGGGGAGGCCGTCTACCTGGGGGTGCTGCACCAGCAGGGGGTGCTCATCGTCCACCACGTGTTCCGCCCGGACGACAGCCGGCAGGTACTGGAGGTCGGGGCCATGCACCCGCTCCACAGCAGCGCGCTGGGCAAGGTGCTCTCGGCCTATGACCCGGTCGCGCACGGCGAGGCGGTCGAGCTGAAGCGCGAGCGGCTGACCGCGCGCACGATCATCGAGGACGCGGACTTCGAGGGCGTGCTGGACCTCACCCGCGCCCGGGGCTGGGGCTCGGACCTGGAGGAGACCTGGGACGGTGTGGCCTCCATCGCCGCCCCCATCCACGACCGGCACCGCATGCCCGTGGGGGCGGTGGCCGTCACCGGGGCGGTCGAACGGGTCTGCGCGGACGGCGAGATCCGGCCGCAGCTGGTCGCCGCCGTGCGGGACTGCGCCCGGGCGGTCTCCCGTGACCTGGGCGCCGGCCGCTTCTGACCCTGGCCGGGACCCGACGCGGAGACCTTTCCGCAACCTGACGAACTCTTGACGCGCGTGGTCACGCAGGAGAACACTCTCGTTCGACGGTCGACATTGTCGAACACCAGCCGACGGAGTCGGTAAGGTGGACGTAACCGTGGGACCGCCGAGGGCCTGGTGACAGGCCCACGAACTCCGGAACGGGACCGGGGTTCGCCTTCCCCTGGACGAAGGACAAAGGAGTCGCATGTCCAGCGACCACATCTTCATCGGCGAGACCATCGGTACCGCTGTTCTGATCCTCCTCGGCGGCGGCGTCTGCGCGGCTGTCACCCTCAAGAGCTCCAAGGCCCGGAACGCCGGCTGGGTGGCCATCACCTTCGGTTGGGGCTTCGCGGTCCTGGCCGGCGCCTACATCTCCGGTTCCCTCTCCGGAGCCCATCTGAACCCCGCCGTCACGATCGGCCTCGCGGTCGACAGCGGCGAGTGGAGCAAGGTCCCGGTCTATCTGGCCGGCCAGATGCTGGGCGCGATGATCGGCGCCACCCTGGTGTGGATCACCTACTACGGCCAGTTCCAGGCGCACCTGACCGACGCCGAGATCACCGGCGGCCCGGGGGCGCAGGCCACCGCCGCGGCCGAGAAGCAGACCACGGGCCCCGGCCCGGTGCTGGGCATATTCTCCACCGGCCCCGAGATCCGCAACGTGGCGCAGAACCTCGCGACGGAGATCATCGGCACCTTCGTCCTGGTGCTGTTCATCCTGACCCTGGGCCTCACCAAGGGCCTCGCGGTCTCCGGTACCGGCACCCTGATGGTCGCCCTGGTCGTGGTCGGCATCGGCCTCTCGCTCGGCGGGCCGACCGGATATGCCATCAACCCCGCCCGCGACCTCGGTCCGCGTATCGTGCACGCCCTCCTGCCGCTCCCCAACAAGGGCGGCTCCGACTGGCGCTACGCCTGGATACCCGTTGTCGGCCCGATCGTGGGCTCGGTCCTCGCGGCCGGCCTCTACAAGATCGCGTTCTGAGCAGCAGCCCCCGACATCCCAAGGACCTGAGGAGCACACCGTGACCGACGCCCACACCACAGGACCGTTCATCGCGGCCATCGACCAGGGCACCACGTCCTCGCGCTGCATCATCTTCGACAAGGACGGCCGCATCGTCTCGGTCGGCCAGAAGGAGCACGCGCAGATCTTCCCCAAGCCGGGATGGGTCGAGCACGACGCCGCCGAGATCTGGACCAACGTGCAGGAGGTCATCGAGGAGGCCGTCGCCAAGGCCGGCATCACCTCCGCCGACGTCAAGGCGATCGGCATCACCAACCAGCGCGAGACCACCCTGCTCTGGGACAAGAACACCGGTGAGCCGGTGCACAACGCCCTGGTCTGGCAGGACACCCGGACCGACGCCCTGTGCAAGGAGCTCGGCCGGAACGTGGGCCAGGACCGCTTCCGCCGCGAGACCGGCCTGCCGCTGGCCTCCTACTTCGCGGGCCCGAAGATCCGCTGGCTGCTCGACAACGTCGAGGGCCTGCGCGAGCGCGCCGAGCGCGGCGAGATCCTCTTCGGCACCATGGACAGCTGGGTGATCTGGAACCTCACCGGCGGTGTCGACGGCGGACACCACGTCACCGACGTGACCAACGCCTCGCGCACGCTGCTGATGAACCTGCACACCCTCGACTGGGACCAGAAGATCCTCGAGTCGATCGGCGTCCCCGCCGCGGTGCTGCCGGAGATCCGCTCCTCCGCCGAGGTGTACGGCACGGCCGCCTCGGGCGCCCTGGCCGGCGTGCCGGTGGCCTCCGCGCTCGGCGACCAGCAGGCGGCCCTGTTCGGCCAGACCTGCTTCTCCGAGGGCGAGGCCAAGTCCACCTACGGCACCGGCACCTTCCTGCTGATGAACACCGGCGAGAAGCCGATCAACAGCTACAACGGCCTGATCACCACCGTCGGCTACCGCATCGGCGACCAGAAGCCGGTCTACGCCCTGGAGGGCTCGATCGCGGTCACCGGTTCGCTCGTGCAGTGGATGCGCGACCAGATGGGCCTGATCAAGACCGCGGCCGAGATCGAGACCCTGGCCCTGTCGGTCGAGGACAACGGCGGCGCCTACTTCGTGCCGGCCTTCTCCGGTCTGTTCGCCCCGTACTGGCGCTCCGACGCCCGCGGCGTGATGACCGGCCTCACCCGCTACGTCACCAAGGCGCACATCGCCCGCGCGGTGCTGGAGGCGACCGCCTGGCAGACCCGCGAGATCGTCGACGCGATGACCAAGGACTCGGGCGTGGAGCTGACCGCGCTCAAGGTCGACGGCGGCATGACGGCGAACAACCTGCTGATGCAGACGCTCGCCGACTTCCTGGACGCGCCCGTCGTGCGCCCGCTGGTCGCGGAGACCACCTGCCTGGGCGCCGCCTACGCGGCCGGTCTCGCGGTGGGCTTCTGGTCGGACACCGACGAGCTGCGCGCCAACTGGCGCCGGGCCGCCGAATGGACCCCCCGCATGGACGCGGACGCCCGCGACCGCGAGTACAAGAACTGGCTCAAGGCCGTCGAGCGGACCATGGGCTGGATCGAAGAGGAGAAGTGAACCGATCATGAGCACCCTGCAGCACGTCCCGGCTCTCGGGACGCATCCGACCGCCGGCCGTAACCCGGGCCGCGCCGAGACCCGGGAACTGCTGAGCCGCGCCACCTACGACCTGCTGGTCATCGGCGGCGGCATCCTGGGCACCTCCGTGGCATGGCACGCCGCACAGTCGGGGCTGCGGGTCGCGATGGTGGACGCCGGCGACTTCGCCGGCGCCACCAGCTCCGCCTCCTCCAAGCTCGTCCACGGCGGTCTGCGCTACCTGCAGACCGGCGCGGTCAAGCTGGTGGCGGAGAACCACATGGAACGGCGGGTCCTGGCCAGGGACGTGGCTCCGCACCTGGTCAACCCGCTCACCTTCTACCTGCCCGTCTACCGGGGCGGCCCGGTCGGCGCCGCCAAGCTCGGGGCCGGCGTGTTCGCCTACTCGGCGCTGTCGGCCTTCGGGGACGGGGTCGGCAGGGTGATCTCCCCGGCCAGGGCGGCGGCGGCCAACCCCGCCCTGCGCACGGAGAACCTGAAGGCCGTCGCGGTCTACTACGACCACCAGATGAACGACTCGCGGATGGCGGTCATGACGGTGCGCGCCGCCGTGGAGGCGGGCGCCGTCGTCCTCAACCACGCCGAGGTCACCGGCCTGCGCTTCACCCGCGGCCGGGTCACCGGCGCCGATCTGAAGGACCGGCTGGACGGCACCGAGTTCGGCGTCGACGCGCGGCTGGTGCTCAACGCGACCGGCCCGTGGGTCGACCACCTGCGGCGGATGGAGGACAAGGGCGCCGCCCCCAGCATCCGGCTGTCCAAGGGCGCCCACATCGTCCTGAAGCGCAAGGCGCCGTGGAAGGCCGCCATGGCCACCCCGATCGACAAGTACCGCATCACGTTCGCCCTGCCGTGGGAGGACCAGCTGCTGCTGGGCACCACCGACGAGGAGTACACCGGCGACCCGGCCGACGTACGGGCGACCGAGGCCGACATCACGCAGATCCTGGACGAGGCCGCCCACTCGGTGCGGGACGAGAGCCTCTCCCGGGACCTGATCACCTACGCCTTCGCGGGCCTGCGGGTGCTGCCCGGCGGCCCGGGGGGCGTGGAGAAGGCCAAGCGCGAGACGGTCGTGACCGAGGGCAGCGGCGGCATGCTGTCGGTCGCGGGCGGCAAGTGGACCACGTACCGGCACATCGGGCGCACGGTCATGGCCAAGCTCGCCAAGCTGCCCGGCGGCCCGCTGAACGAGGACATGGAGCCGCTGGACCGCCTGCCCAGGCGGGTCCCGCTTCCCGGTGTCGCCAACCCCAACGCGGTCGCCCACCGGCTGCTGGTGGACCGGGAACCGGGCCACCGCATCGACCCGCTGACCGCCCGCCATCTCGCCACCCACTACGGCGCGCTGTCCTTCGACATCGCCCGGCTGGTCAACGAGGACCCCGCGCTCGGTGAGCGCATCCACCCGGACGGCCCGGAGATCTGGGCCCAGGTCGTCTACGCCCGCGACCACGAGTGGGCGCGGACCGCGGACGACGTGCTGCGTCGCCGTACCACCGTGACCGTACGCGGCCTGGACACCGCGGACGTCCGGGAGCGGGTCGAGTCGCTGCTGGCCGGCCGGCGCGACTGACACCCCCGACCCGCGGGCCCGGGCGGCCCGGGGCGAGCGGACCGACCTCCCCGCTCACCCCGGCCGCCCGGGCCTTCGCGTTTCCGTGCCCGGCCCCGATCCGTCCCACCCCGCCGGGGGTGCGTACGCCTCCGACAGGCTCTGGGCCCGGGCGTACGAGGGCAGTCCCGCCGGGAGCGGTTCACCGCGGGCGGCGTGCCCGGCCGTCTCCACGGCGGCGTGGAGCGCGGCGCGGAAGAGCAGTGAGCCGGTGCTGACCCGGCGGACCCCGAGCTCGCCGAGCCGCAGCGGGCCGGGACCGTCCGGCGGGAGCAGGACGTTGAGCGGGGCGGCGACGTCCGCCGCGAGCGCGGCGATGGCGTCCTCGCCCACCAGGCCGGGGACGAAGATCCCGTCGGCGCCCGCGGCGAGATAGGCGGCGGCGCGGCGGCGGGTCTCCTGCCGCGGGTCCTCCTCGGCGGTGCCGAGCCAGTACGTGTCGGTGCGGGCGTTGACGAAGAGCCCGGGAGCGCTCCGCTTGATCGCCGCGATGCGTTCGCTCTGCAGGGCGGGGTCGGTCAGCCCCGCTCCCCCGGGGCGGCCGTCCTCGATGTTGACGCCCGCGACGCCGAACCGTTCGAGGTCGGCGGCGAACGCGGCGACGTCCTCGGGCGCGGACCCGAAGCCGCCTTCGATGTCGACGCTGACCAGGACGGGCAACCGGACGAGGTCGCGGGCGAGCCGGAGGGTGGTCTCGCGGGTCGCGCCGGTGGCGTCCGGGAGGCCGGCCGCGGCCGCGACGCCCAGGCTGGTGGTCCCGATCGCGGGGAATCCGCGGGCGGCGAGGGCGGCCGCCGAGGCGCGGTCCCAGGCGTTGGGCAGGAAGAGCGGGCGCTCGGCGTGGTGCAGCGCGCGGAAGGCGTCGAAGCGGTTCATGCGGCGGGTGCCTCCAGGGCGTCGGCCGGGATGCCGAGGTGGGTGCGGAGGGCCTCGCGGCCCGGCCCGGTGAGCTTCAGGGCCCGGCCGCCGCCGATGCGCACGCACCAGCCGGAGCCGAGGGCGTGCGCGCACAGCGCGGCACCGGCGACCCCGGCCAGATGCGGGCGGCGCTCGGTCCAGTCCAGACAGGGCCGGGCGAGCGGGCGGCGGCCGGTGCGGGCGGCGGCCAGGTCGACGCCGAGTCCGGTGAACCACTCCGCTCCCTCGTCGGTGAGGGTGAACCCGGCGGCCTCGCAGAGCAGTCCGCGCCCGGTCATGGCGTCCGTGACGAGGATGCCCAGGCGTCCTGCGAGGTGGTCGTAGCAGGTCCGGGCGCGGGCCATGGCGCTGCGGGCGCTCGCCTCGCGGAGTGTGCGGGGCCGGGTCGGCGGCGGTCCGGCGTGTGCGGCGAGGTCCTCGACGAGTTGCGCGGTGCGGGCGTCGGCGAGGCGCACATAGCGGTGGCGGCCCTGGCGTTCCTCGGTGAGCAGCCCGCCCGCGACGAGCCGGCCGAGGTGCTCGCTGGCGGTGGACGGGGCCACGCCCGCGTGCCGGGCCAGCTCCCCCGCGGTCCAGGCCCGGCCGTCGAGCAGCGCCAGGCAGATCGCGGCCCGCGTCTCGTCGGCGAGCAGGGACGCGAGGGCGGCGAGAGCGTCTCCCGCGTGATCGGTTCGGTGATCGGTTCGGTGATCGGTTCGCACCATGTCCCCAGCATGCGCCTAGGACGTTTCGGCGGGCGCCGAAGTGTCGCGGCCCCGCCGTGCCGGGCGGTGCCCGCCGGGTGGGCGTACGGAGTCGTCGCGCGGAGCGGCGGCGTGAGGCCGCGTCAACCGCGGGGCGCAACAGCGGAGTCGACCGCAGCCGCGGTCGCCGGGGAGCAACCGCCCGTCCCCGTGGCGGATCGGACCGGACGGCTTGACAAGACACCCGCCGGGCGGGAATCTTCCACTACTTACTTAGTGAAAGGGTGTTTGGTGCATGGTCGAGTTCCGCATCGACCGCCGCAGCGGTGTCGCCACCTATCTCCAAATCGTCCAGCAGACGAAGCAGGCCCTGCGGCTGGGGCTGCTGCGGCCCGGCGACCGGCTGCCCACCGCCCGCGAGGTCGTCGAGGCGACCGCCGTCAACCCGAACACCGTGCTCAAGGCGTACCGGGAGCTGGAGCGGGAGGGCCTGGTGGAGGCGCGGCGCGGTGTGGGGACCTTCGTGCAGAAGTCACTGGGCGCCGATCCGGCCGGCTCACCGCTCGCGGGGGAACTGACCGACTGGATGCGGCGGGCGCGCGTCGCCGGGCTCGACCGCGAGGACGCGGCCGCGCTGTTCCACTCCGTACTGGACCAGGAGTTCACCGAGGGGGAGAGATGAACCAGGAAGCGGCCGCGGTCGAGGCGGCCGGACTCGGCATGCGCTACGCGTGGGGCCGGAACCCCGTGCTGCGCGACTGCTCCTTCCGGCTGCCCGCCGGAAGGATCTGCGCGCTCGTCGGGCCCAACGGCGCGGGCAAGTCGACACTGCTCGCCCTGGCCGCCGGACTGTTGCGGCCCACGGAGGGAGAGGTGCGGGTGTGCGGCACGACCCCGCGCGCGGCCCGCCCCCGCTTCTCCTATGTCGCCCAGAACAAGCCGCTCCATCCGCAGCTCACCGTCGAGGCGACGCTGCGGCTGGGCGCCGAACTCAACCCGGGCCGCTGGGACCAAGGGGCCGCCGAACGCGTCGCGTACGGCAGCGGGCTGACACCCGGTGCCCGCGTCCGCGCCCTCTCCGGCGGCCAGCGCACCCGCGTGGCGCTCGCCCTGGCCCTGGGCAAGCGGACCGAACTGGTGCTCCTGGACGAGCCGATGGCCGACGTCGACCCGCTCGCCCGGCACGAGCTGACCGGCGCCCTCATGGCCTCGGCGGCGGAGCACGGCACGACCATCGTGATCTCCTCGCACGTCATCGCCGAACTGGACGGCGTCTGCGACCATCTGCTGCTGCTCGGCGAGGGCCGGGTCCGGCTGGCCGGCGGCACCGACGAACTGCTGGCCGCGCACCGCCGGATCACCGGCACCGGCGCGGACCTCGGCCCGCACACCGTCGTGGAGGAACACGTCAGCGGCCGCGGCCGCACCGCGCTGGTCCGTCCCGGCGGGGCGCTGGACGGAGACGGCTGGCTGGTGGAGGAACCCACCCTCGAGGAGCTGGTCCTCGCCCATCTGCGCAACCCCGGGGCACCCGCCCTGCTCACCGCCGATGCCACGCCCGCGTCCCGCGAGGAGGCCGCCGCATGACCGCCGTCGCCCCTGCCCCGCGCCCGCCCCTGCTGCGCGGTCTGCCCTGGTCGGTGGTGCGCGTGCACCGTACGGCCCTGTGGCTGTGGATCGCCCTCGTCGCGGCCGGGACCGCCTGGCTGCTGCGCGCCCTGTGGCTGACCGCGGGCGACGAGCGGTACGACCCCGGCTGCGTTCCGCGCTGCAAGGACCCGGAGCCCTTCGACGCCTACATCCCCCTCCACCTGCAGGGCCGCGCCTTCGCGCTGCTTCCGCTCGCCGTGGCGGTGTTCGCCGGCGGCGCCCTCATCGGCCGGGAACTGGAGCGGGGCACCGCCGCGCTCTCCTGGGTCCAGTCGGTCACCCCCGCCCGCTGGCTCGCCGCCAGACTCGCCGTACCCGCCCTGCTGCTGACCGCGGGCGGCACCGGCCTGACCCTGCTCTTCCGGTGGGTGTGGACCACGGGTCACCCCGAGGACCGCCCCGGGTGGTACGAGAACGACATCTTCCTCGCCACCGGCCCGACCGGGGTCGCCCACACACTCCTGGCCCTGGCCCTGGGCGCGCTGGCCGGGATGCTGACGCGGCGCGCGCTCGGCGGACTGGGGCTGGCCTTCCTCGCGACCGCCCTCGTGCTCCTCTCCGCGGGCCTGTACCGCTCCGAGCTGTGGCCGACCTCGTGGACGGGCCATGACGACCCCGGCACCGGGAACTGGTACGTCGAACCCTCCGGTGCACACGGCACGCTGGTCCACACCCCCTCGCACTACTGGCCGTTGCAGCTCGTCGAGACCGGCATCGTGCTGACCCTCGCCGCCCTCGCGTGCGGGGCCTGCTTCGCCCTGCTCCGGCGTCGGACCGCCTGAAGCGGGGCCCTACTCTGATCCACACAGTCCCGCCCCGCCCCGGAGACCCGATGACCACGGATCACCTGCCCATCTCCCGCGTCCCGCGGACCGGTCTGCCCCCGCACGCCGTCGTCGTCGGCGACCCGGCGCGCGCGGCGGAGGTCGCCGCCCTGCTCACGGACGCCCGGGAGGTCTCGCACCACCGCGAGTACCGCACCTTCACCGGCGTCTGGAAGGGCACCCCGGTCGTGGTGTCCTCGCACGGGGTGGGCGGGCCGGGCGCGATGTGCCTGTTTCAGGAGCTGGCGGAGGCGGGCGTCGGCACGATCCTGCGGCTCGGCACCGCCGGCGCGATCCGCGCCGGAATAGGGGACGGCGACCTGGTGATCGCCGAGGCGGCGGTACGGGACGACGGGGTGACGCAGCAGTTGCTGCCGCCGGAGTACCCGGCGTTCGCGACGCCCGAGGCGGTGCTCGCGCTGCAGCGGGCGGCGCGGGCGGCGGGGGCCCCGCACCACCGGGGCGTGGTGTGGACGCGGGCGGCCTTCCAGCCGGGCTTCCTCCCGCTGCCCGGCGCCGCCTACGCGGCGGCCGGGGTCGCCGCGATCGAGATGGAGCTGTCGGCCCTGCTCGTGCTGGCGTCGACGCGCGGGCTGGTGGCCGGCGGGGCGCTCGTCGTGGACGGCGCCAACGCCGACGACCTGGTCGACGTGGAGGCGACCGGCGGCTACGACCCGTACCGCGCGGTGGTCGCCGAGGGGGTCGCCCGCGGCAGCCGGGTAACGTTGGACGCCTTGCATCTGCTGGCCACCGAGTACGGAAGCGACGAGAAGTGAGCGCTCAGGACGCCGATCTGC
>NZ_JBEZXR010000035.1:0-91521 GCF_040638135.1 Streptomyces sp. NPDC026673
AGCGTAGAGAACTCCATGATCACTTTGGCTCGTGCCTGCTCTACTTCCGGGTGCCTGCCATCAACTCCACACCCGCCTACTGCCGAGCCCTCTAAGCCTCCCGGCTTCCTACCGTGCCTTCATCACCACGGTAGGCAGCGGGGGCGCGGGTCCCTGTTACGGGCTGTTCCGGTTCGGCAGTGACGTATGGGCACGTCAGCAGGCCGACCTCGGAGAACGCTGGGCAGACCTGCTGGCCACTCCGTTCCCCCACACCGACCGCTTCCAGCCGTGGCCCGACGTGACGTCCTGTCCACGGCACGCTCCCGAGGACGAGTACTACGACCCCTGCTGGTTCACCGGCTCACTCGTCCTCGCCGAGATCGGCTGTGCCTCCTACTACCGCCTCGTGGTGACCGGCGACGCCCGCGGACAGGTCTGGTCGGATCACCTCAACTCCGACCAGGGACTCTTCCCCGGACCGGACTTCCACGACTGGTACATGCATTGGCTGGAGAACCCGGGCGCCATCGGCACATGACGCCTTCACCGCTCACAGCGAAGCACGCGTGTCGGCTCTTGCCGGGCCAGGATCGCGAACTTCCCCGGCAAGGGCTGCCGGAGTTGCCGGGGCGGGCCGATGAAGCGATGCAGGCGGCCGAGCACACCTGCGCTTGGATCCGACGGGGGCAGGCGGCTGTTCGCCACCGTGGCAGGCCGCCGCCGTGTCGGGCGCCGTGACGCGATGGTGTCACGCGCCGGCGTTCGGCGTGGAATGTCAGAAGTCGCTCATCAGGCCATCCACTCCTCGTGGTCTCGATGCCGCCCCGACCCCACGGATGAGAACTCGTCCTCGACGCCGGCCACTGCTCCCAACCGCCGTGGCGCTTGGGAGATCGGACTGCCGGCAGGCGGAAAGGGCCGGCCCTCCTCACGCTCTTCGCTCCTGTTCCCCCGCCTTCACAGCCGCCGGGACCTGCACTAATGTGTCGCCGCCGCCGTATGGACGAAGAACACGACGCCGTCCGTGCACCTCGTGGAGAGGTCCGGCGGCCATTCATTGACATGTGGGGGCACATTGAACACATCAACGCGCCGCGGATTCGCGGCGCTCACGACCGTTGCCGCGCTCGCGGCCGGTCTCGTCGCCGGGCTTCCGGGCCAGGCGACCGCCGACACCGCCGGCTGGCCGGCCGTGGAAGGCAAGCTGCTGTACACCGACGTCGGCGGCAACATGTTTCTCGTCAACCCCGACGGGTCCTCACACTCCCAGTTCTACCCGACCGGAAACCAGGGTGCCTGGTCCGCCGACGGCAGCCAGATCGCCTACGTGAACGGCGACTACATGCACACGGAATGGGCCGGCCAGGAAGCAACCGGTTCCAGCATCCCCATGCCGGCGGGCAGCGGCTGGCATCCGGCCGATCCGACGTACTGGTACGGCGGCGGCGACATCGTCTTCACCGCCGCGGGCCGGCTGCGGGTGACCGCGGCCGACGGCACCCGGACCCCCAAGGCCCTGTTCGGCACCGACGTCGACGGCTGCGACTCCAAGCCCAGCGGCGCGGTCAACGGCATGCTGGCCTTCGTGCGCACCGGCACGAGCTGCGCCACCGCCGGCGCCCCGGCCGTGTGGGTCCACAACGGCCGGACCGGGGCGTTCACCAAGCTGGCCGACGACGCAAAGGACCCGAGCATCTCCCCGGACGGCCGGTCGGTGGCCTTCACCCGCTCCGTGGACGGGTACGAGCAGCTGTTCACGGTCAAGACCGACGGCACCGGGCTGACCCAGGTCACCACGGACGCCACCGACCACAACCGGCCCGCCTGGTCGCCGCAGGGCGACCGGATCGCCTACGACAACCCGGACGGCCCGCAGGACGCCCAGGTGTGGATCCACGACCTCGGCACAGGCACGGCCACGCGGGTTTCCCAGGGCGACGGCCTCAATGTGGCCTGGCAGCCGATCAGGGACAACGCGATCTCCCGGGTCTACGGCTCCGACAGCTACGACACCAACATCGCGTCGTCCAAGTGGACGTGGAACACCGTCGGCACGAGCGCGCCCGGCCTGGCCAACGCGGGCGCTGCCGTCCTCATCAGCAAGTCGAGCCCGTCGTACGCCACCACCGCGACCTCGCTGGCCGGCAAGAAGCGCGGACCGGTGCTGATGACCTCCGGCACGTCCCTGGACTCCTCGGTGCAGACCGAGCTGAAGCGCATGCTGCCCAAGGGCAAGACGGTCTACCTGGTCGGCGGCACCGGCATCCTCGGCAGCTCGGTCGCGTCCAAGGTGACCTCGCTCGGCTACGTCGCCAAGCGGCTGTCCGGCACCTCGCGCTACTCCACCTCGGTGGCCGTGGCCAAGACAGTCACCAGCGCGCCGAAGTACGTGTTCCTGGCCACCGGAAACGACTACCACAACGCCCTCGCGGCCAGTGCCGCCGCAGGCTCCATGGGCACCTCGGGGACCGCGGTCGTACTGGTGACCGACGGCTCGACCATGACCGCGTCCGTGTACGGCTACCTCAACAAGTACCGCCCGAGCACGACGAAGATCATCACCGTGGGAGTCGACGCCGAGTCCGCGCTGTCCAAGGCCTACAAGGCGGGCAAGATGCCCAGCTGGCCCAGCAAGTACAGCTACTACCGGGTCGCCGGCAGCACTCCGGAGTCGAACGCCAGTCAGCTCGCCCAACTGTGGTGGTCGCTGCCGTCGAACGCCGCAGTGGCCTCCGTGGACAGCTGGCGCGGCGGGGTTTCCGCGGCATCGGCGATGACCACCTACGGGCCGCTGCTGTGGACCGACGTCACCTCACTGCCGTACGCCACCAAGAACTACCTGATGCGCAGGTCGGCGAGCATGAACCACGTCGCCGTCTTCGGCGGCACAGGCTCGGTCGACGCGGCCGTCCTCGCCAAGATCGGTACCTCGATCAGTGTCGGCAGCCACTACACCTACACCCCGTACTACAAGGGAGCAGCCCCGCAGAGCCTGACCGCGCAGCCGCAGTCCGCCGACGGCAACAAGCCGGCTCCCAGCCCGGACCTTGCCCCATTCCGGATGACGGCCGAGAAGTAGCCCGCCGTGCCTGGGCCGCCCACAGCTGCGGCCCAGGCCATGGCTTGTCCCCCAAGCCGCATCACGGAAGGCGCGTGAACCAACGGTCGGTTGGCCTGTCGGGGACCTGCCGGGAGAAGGCATCCGCCGGGCCGTGCAACCACGCCGGCAAGCAGTCCGCAGGCTGACCCGAGCCTTGTGGCGGGGGTCTACCCATGACGACGAGGGCACTGCAGCGTCCGCCTGAGCCGAAGCCGGGGCACACCTGGGCGCGGCCTGCCGCGTGATCGCCATGCGCTGGTGCGGTAGCTGTCCGGGACCTCCCTATGGCTGGCTGCAGTCGCGGGCCAGAAGGATTGTGGTGATGCTGTCAGGGAGGCGTGGTCTCCTTCGCAGGTGCGTGTGCGTCGGTTAACTGCGCGGACAGGAAGGCGGCAGCCATGACAGCGATGCCCAACGCACAGCAAGGACACGGAGGGCCCGACAGCGGCAAAACGCTCAGCGGCGCGTCCCTGGCCGCCGGGGCCCTGCTGATGCTCAGCGGCCCACTCAGCATCCTCATGGGCGCATCCGGCATCGCACAGGACACCGTGCTCGCCTCCTCGTCCCAGTACGCCTACCGGTTCGACCTGACCACCTGGGGCGTGATCCACCTCGTTGTCGGAGTGGCGCTCGTCATCGCCGGCCTGGGAGTCCTGACCAACCAGAGCTGGGGCCGCGGGGCAGGTGCAGCGGTGGCGGGGATCAGCCTGATCACCCAGTTCATGTTCGTTCCGTACTACCCGGCATGGGCTATCCCCGTGATGGTCCTCGACCTCATCATCGTGTTCGCCCTGACCCGGTTCCATGTCGGAACCAGCGGCGGCCACTGAACCCCAACGGGATCGTTGCCAACACGCATGGGCCAACCTTCTCGGCCGTGACACTGTCTCCCGCACACAGGCCCGGTTCGTTGCGGCAGATGAGAGCCGGGATGCTGGTCCACACGTGGTCCAGAGAAGCTGGTAGAGAGCGTGTCCGAGTGAGACGGCGCGAGACGGCGAACTGATTCGTTCGCGCGCAGCAAAACAGCCCCTGCGCTGCGTTTCCGCAGATCAGGGGCTGTGTTTCCACTGTGGCGGCGCCAGGATTCGAACCTGGGTAGGCTAAGACGACGGATTTACAGTCCGCGTGAGGTAACCCGCCTGGCCTGGTTCTTGTTCGGCCTGCTGCCCATCTGCCCCACCGGCACCCCACCAGCGACTCCGCAGTGACTCGTGACCTCTTGCGATCATCACTGGTGTTCCGTACGGCCCCGCCCGCTACGCCTCGGCCTGGATGCGACCCCACCGACCGCCGCCAAGCTGACCGCCGTGGCGGAACGCGGGCTACGCGGTCTGACGGGGGGCACGCTGACGACGGCCGAGGGCGGCGAGATCCCGACCCTGTGCTGAGGACGTCAGCGCACGTCGACGTAGTCGGCCGCGCTGGTGGCGACGCCGGTCGTGGAGTTGCCGTAGTACACCCAGCGGTAGGAGCCGTCGACCGTGGCGGTGACCGTGGCCTTCAGACCCCCGGTGCTGCTGGTGGTGGCCTTCTTGACCGTCTTGAAGGTGTCGGTGCCCTTGGCGCGGAACTGGAGGCTGACCGTACGGCCGCTGTAGGCGTCGTACTTCTTCGTGCTCCAGTTCGCCCGGGTCACCTTGCCCGTGACCGTGATCGACTTGCCCTTGGTGACCGGCTCCGGCGAGGCGTTGGTGGTGGCCCTGGCCGCGCGCTTGAGCTGGGCGGTCGTGGACCGCGTCTCCAGTTCCCCGGTCTTGAGGCCGCCGTCAGCCTTCCACAGCCGCAGCGAGACGCCGACCTTCCAGGTCGTGGCGTCGCTGTTGGAATCGACGTGCTCCTGGCTCGGGTGCGGGTCGATGTAGAGGTTGCCCTCGCAGCGAGCGTGCTTGGAGTCGATCTCGTAGCAGGTGTAACTGCCCGGCTGGATGAAGTTCTCCCCGGTGTCGGCCGCCGTCTTGATGCTGCCGCGGTAGAGGAAAGGGTAGGCGTCATAGCGGGAGGGGTCGGCGGTGCTGTACCCGGAAGGCAGCGCGATGTTGAAACTGATGGGCGGCTCCACCTCCTTCGACGTGCCGACGACGATCAGCTTGCCGTTGTTGATGACGATCTTCGACACGGTGATACCGGTGTCCGCCGCCTGAGCCGCCGGCGCGTTCAGCGCTGAGAGCCCCAGCGCCCCCACGAGCGTGGCCACCGCGACGGATCGTCTGCCTGTCTTCATTTACACCTCTTCAGGAGGATGCCATTACAAGAGGCGGCAGCCTATCTGACGAGTTCATGACCTCTAGCCCCTGACCGCCCAGCTCACCGCCCCGCAGCCAATCCCTCCCGCAGCTCCTCATACGCCAGCTTCCCCCGCAGCCGTACGCCGACGTTCAGACCAGCCATACTCGCGGGCAACGGTGATCTTGCTGACGAGCAGCGACGGTTCGGCCAGTTCGGCGTCCGCTCACAAGCCCTCTTCCGCGTCAGTCGGCAGGGTGATGGTGCCAGCGGTGGTCTGGCGTCACGGGCCATGGACACCGTTCCAGCGTGGTGCCGGCTTTACAGACCGCGCGGCCCATCGGGTCTGACCTGGTCGTTTCATCTAACGCCGCCGTGCCGTCCCACAGCAGCCCCAGAAATACTGTTCTACGTCGATGGTGACTGCCTTAGTGTGGATCTCTCCCGTCCTACGTGAGCTGTCTTCCACGTTGCCCCCTCTCTTGGCGGCACCTGGGGAAAGCGGGCGAGGTGCGGCGGTCACTGGCGGTCTGGCCACTCGGTGACGCCGCCGGCCGGCGCTTCGGCACGAATTGCGGGATCAGGGATGCCATCGAATGTGGATGCCCGGG
Organism: Streptomyces sp. NPDC026673; assembly: GCF_040638135.1. Taxonomy (NCBI): domain Bacteria; kingdom Bacillati; phylum Actinomycetota; class Actinomycetes; order Kitasatosporales; family Streptomycetaceae; genus Streptomyces; species Streptomyces sp. NPDC026673. Next base: position 5,920 of record NZ_JBEZXR010000035.1, read on the forward strand.
ACGGGGCATGGGGGTACGACCAGGCATGGGCGTTCGCAGTATCGGAATACGAACCATCGTTGGCGCGAGCGTGACGGCCGCCCTGACGCTCACCACCGCGTGCGGCGGGGGCGGAGAGGGCGACACCGCAGGTCGCAGGACGACATCAGCCGAAGCCGAGAAGAGGCTCAGCCAGCAAGACCTCGACCGCCTGGCACTGAATACACACGAGGTCCCGGGCTACACGGCCAAGGCCGTCACAGGGAAGGGGGCCCCGGTCGACCACGACATGCTCGCGACGTACCGCGCCGTCACACCCGCCACCTGCCGACCGGTCTACGCAGCTGCCGATTTGGGCAGTCTCCACGACTTCTCGGCCAAGGTAGAGGGGGATGTCGTGTCAGACTCCGACGGGCTCGCGCATCACGCGAGCGTCGGTCTGACGTCCTACACCCGCCCCGACGCCCTCAAGGTCATGGCCGAATTGCGCGCCGCGCTCCCCCTCTGCACGACCGCCTCGATGCTCCCGTCCGCATCCCACCCGGGCGCCGGGCTGGGATATTCCGGTACCCGCGGCCGGTCCGCCGGCGATTACGGCGACGACTCCATCGCCTTCGACACGACCCAAGTCATCGCCGAGGCGGGCGGGGGCCCCACGATCCCCCTGACCGTTCTCGTCGTCCGCAAGGGCTCCACCGTCGCCGCCTTTGCGTCCCTCAACCCGACCCAGCCCCCGGTTATCCCCGAGAACATCATCGAAGCTCAGCTGAAGAAGCTGGGGTGACAGTCACTCACACACGCGGCACTAGCCGCGCCGGCCGCAACAGCCACCCGTCGCCGACGTCACCAAGCTGGATCAACTAGGTGAACAGGTGAGGTGGTGTCCCCTGGAGTGGTGTAGCAGCGATCACTTCTCGCGACTTGCTGCTACCACACCGCGCTACTACACCGCTCTGCGGGACACGATCCGCACACCGGACCGGCGGTCGACGGCAGTCACCCCCAGCCCTGGCAGCCAGCCGACCCTGTTTATGCTCACGCCCATGGCACTCGAATGGGAACAGATCATCGTCGACTCCTCCGACCCCATCGCCCTCGGGCGCTGGTGGGCCGAGGCTCTCGGCTGGGTAGTGGTCGACGAATCCGAGGAGATCATCGAGATCCGGCCTGAGCCGGACCAGATGCCGGGGCTGCTCTTCGTTCCTGTCCCCGAGGGCAAGACGTCGAAGAACCGGCTCCACCCCGACTTCCGCCCCGACGACCAGGAGGCCGAGGTCGCCCGGCTGCTCTCCCTCGGTGCCCGGCGCGCCGACACCGTGCAGGCCGAGCAGCACTGGGTGACCCTCCTCGACCCGGAGGGCAACGAATTCTGTGTCCTGGGTGAGCGGAAGAGCTGAGCGGGGCCGGGCAGCCGTTCGGGCCGAGGTGCCGGACGGTTTCGCCCACCCGCAGGTGCCCCAGCAGCTGTTCGCCGACCCGGCTACACCACTACACGGGACATGACCGACCTCGAAGGGTGGGGCACGCTCCACCTGGATGGTTCACGGCCGCGCGTCGGAAGCTCTTGGACCGACTCCGGCACCGCCCATGACGAGCGTGGACTGAAGTGGCGCCCCCGCAAGGACGTGCGGCACGTCCCTATCCCGCCCGGCTTTGTGGTCATGCTCCGCGAGCACCTGGACCCGTACGGCACCACCCCCGACGGCCGCCTGTTCCGGACGGCCCGCGGTGGCCTGATGCAGGAGAGCGGCTACGGGGAGGTCTGGGCGCGGGCCCGCAAGCAGGCGCTGTCACCCGAGCAACAGGCGTCACCTCTGGGCGCCCGCCCGTACGACCTGCGGCACGCCTGCGTCTCTCTGTGGCTGAACTCGGGGGTGGACCCGGTGGAGGTCGCCCGACGCGCCGGCCACACGGTCGCAGTGCTTCTCAAGGTATACGCCAAGTGCTTGGACGGCGCTACGGCCATGGCCAACGCCCGGATCGAGGCCGCGCTGAAGAACTGGGAGTGATCGCCAACCCTGCCCCACACATGCCCCACAAACGCTGGTCAGCACGCGGTTTCGGGAAGTGGGACTAACCAGGCATGTCGGGCACCCCTTCGTCCACAAAAAAGAACCCCCGTTGCGCTGCGTTTCCGCAGGTCAACGGGGGTTTCTCCCAGTGTGGCGGCGCCAGGATTCGAACCTGGGTAGGCTAAGCCGACGGATTTACAGTGGGCCCTTCTCACCCCTGCGACCTGCACTTTCCCCATCCGCTCCCTCGTTGGGGGACGCACGGGGGATAGGGGTCGACTGGGCACTGCCCGCGTGGTGAGCATTGGCGAGCGCGATCCGGACTTTCATCGTGCGAGGGTGCTGCGGACCAAGCGCTCGCTCACAGTCGGCAAGTTTCCGTCTCAATAGGGGAATTGCCCGCTTGCGATCGCCCACCGCTAGGTAGGCTGAAATCAACTCGCTACGCGAGTCGAGAGTAATAGGGTGATGCGACCCCAGGATCTTGGCCGAGTCAGCCAAGACTTTCTTCAGCGGCGGGATCGCTTGCTTGGGAGAGCCAATCGCTCGGTAGGCCCGGGCCAAGCTATATCGCGTGGCAACGGTGACAGGATGTTGGGACCCCAACGTTCTTGCGTGTTCAGCCAATGACACCTCAAACAGGGGGATAGCTCGCTCTAGATCACCCATCTCTTGGTAGGTCAAGGCTAGGTTGCTACGTGCAGCATAGGTGTCCGGATGATCAGTCCCTACGATGCGTTCAAATTCACTGAGCGCCTTCTCGTAAAGGACGGCGGCGCGCTCCAGATCGCTGGCCTCACCGTAGGCGTGGGCCAGATTATTATAGGATGCAATTGTCTTGGGGTGGTCAGGCCCCAGGACGCGTTCGCGATCGGCCAAGGTCTGCTCAAGCACCGGGATTGCCCGTTCTGGATCACCAGCTGCCACATAGGCATTACCCAGGTTATTGCGTGAGGTAAGTGTATCCGGATGCTCTGATCCCGAAATCCGCTCTCGGTCCGACAGAGTTTTTTCATAGAGCGGAATCGCGCGCTCTACATCACCGGATTGACGGTAGGCGTAGGCAATGTTATTCCGCGCCAGGAGCGTCAAAGGATGATCTGACCCCAGAACGCGTTCATAGTCGGCCAACGACTGCTCGAAGAGTGGAATAGCCCGGGTCGACCGTCCGGCTGCTTCGTACGCGTAAGCAACATTGTTCCGCGCCATAAAAGTCTGCAGATCCTCAGGCCCCATTAGCTTCTCATGATCGGCCCAGCACCGCTCAAGAATAGGGATTGCCCGCCTCATGTCGCCTACATTTCTATAGGCCATGCCGAGATTGTTCCGGGACATAAGCGTTCGAGAGTCGTTCGGTCCCAGTACTCGTTCACTAACGACCAACGCTTTCTTCAGTAGCCTGATCGCGCGCCCCCAATCGCCCGCGTCTTGATATGAGACAGCGAGGCTGTTCTGATAAGTCAACGTGTCTGGGGCCTTTGGACCTGAAACTCGATAGGAGTCCGCCAGATTCTGTTCCAGGAGAGGAATCGCCCGCTTCAAGTCACCTGTCGCGTTATAAGCCAGGCCAAGGCTGTTCCGATTGGAGAGCACGGCGACGTCGTCAGTACCCAAGAGCGCTTCTAGCTTTTGGCCACGCCGAAAATATGCGTTTGCGGCACTTGCGGGTTGTCCAGTTTCGTAGTCGTAGCCAGCAACTAGGCCAAGCAGGTTCAGCGACACGGGGGTACCAAGGTGCTCGGTCAGCACACGTGCGTGTGGAATGATCTCGGCTAGCTCGAGATAAGCAGGCTGGTCCCCAGGCTCCATTAGGGCGAGCGTGGCAGCGGAGACTACCTCGCGAATGGTGTCAATTTCGTCCCGTGGGTCGGGTTGCAACGTCAAGGTACGACTCACAAGGGCGTGCAGAAGCCAGGCGCCAGCTGGGTCACCGGTCTGCCGAATTAGAGACCGGCGTTGTGCATGGCTCAATGCACGACGGCTGGTGCGCTCGGCGGTTCGCATGTCGGTCTCAAACATGGCGCCGGTGATAGCGGTCAACAAGCGGCTTGGGATGGGAGCTGACGCCAAGGTGGCAGCTGCACGCAGTACAGTGAGGGCCTCAGCGTCAAGGTGACGCAGGCTTCGTCTAAAAGTGGCGGCGATGTCCGCAGTGTGGTCGGTAGGGACTTGGAGGTAAAGGTCGTCGACAAGTTCCTGAAAGGCGTCACCATGTTGGGTGTCGTCGAGTTCGTTAAGGAGGTCGCTGTAGGTCAATCCTGGCTGGTCTTCCAGGCATCCGCGGGCCAAGTCGGTGGCCAGAGCATGACCGCCGAGCCGGGTAACCAACGCCTGGGCGGCATCCTCTTCCTGTGGGGCAGCGGCCGGGCGAGCGCTGGTCAGGAGTTGGTAGGCCTCATTCGGACTGAGAACATCAAGATCGATCCTAGACAGACCGTAGCCACGCCAACGAGTGGTGAAAAGCGTACGACCTAACGGATGCGGGGCGGCTAGTTCCCGCAGGGTAGCAGGCGTGAGATAGCCAGGTAGATCGTCGACAATCCAGAGACAGGGTTCTTCGGCGATCTCGATGTGTCGGCGTGCGGCTTCGCGGATTTCATCGGGCGCGTGCTGTCCGGGGTCAATACTCAGCGCGCCGGCGACCTGTTGGTAGTGCTGGGCAATTACCTCGTTGTTCAGGGCATCTGCGTCAATCGCAGCCGACCGGCCGGCGGGCTGGGCGCTGGTTGTCTCGGGGGCATGGCTGGCAGCGGCCGTGAACCAGAAGATTCCTCCTGGGTAGAACGATGAGAATCGGCGCGCATACTCTTCGGCTAGCAGGGTCTTGCCCACACCGCCGAGCCCCATGACGACGGCTTGCCCCATGCTCGCCTCATTCTGGGTAGCAGCGTATTCATGTGCATGGAGCTTACTGTGCACATCCCAGAGCTCGGATGCCCGACCAACGAAACGTTCGGACCCAAGATGCTCGTTTGGACGCCACACCGGTCGCAAACTCTGAACGGCTTCGCCGAACGGCCCAGGAGACTCAGTCAGCCGCTCTCGGACTCGCTCGACCAGGGTAGCTACTGCGTCCTCACCGGAGACATCCAAATAGCGGGCGTCGGCCAATTCTACTGGCTGGATATGAGTAGGAGATTGTTCCGGATTCAAGACGGCGATTCGTTTACCTGGCTGCCCTAAAGCTGCGGATACTCGAAAAGCAGTCAACAGCTCCCATTGACAAGCAGGGCGCAACGGATAGGTCTTTGAATAGTAGGCTACGAAGAGACGGGCATTGGACAGAGCTTTGCGAATCGCTGGCGTGATCCCGTCGAACTCATCAATCCGTTGATCGTCCAGGAAGACAGAGAGTCCGGCTGCACGTAGAGCAAAGACCAGAGGAAGAACTCGGTCCCGATCCGCCCGTGCATAGCTGAAGAACACCTCGTCCGACTCATCGTTCAGCATGCCTTGCCTGACGCTTGCCACGCTCCGCCTCCTGATTCGTGATTGCCGGGCACCCAACACTGACGGTCAGTCACAGACGTTTAGAGTAGCGACTCATAGCGCTGCGTTCGGCGGGTTGGGCCTGCGACCGGCTACTCGACAGCACCTCCCCGTCTCCTCCACGAAACCGGCGTTGGCCTCGTCGTGGTGGTCCTCGCCCAGGACACGGCGGCGGGGGGCCAGGGTGACCTCGGTGAGGGTGCGGGCGCCGGCGTGATCACCGGTGTCGCCATGAGCGCGGGCCCGCTCTAGCCCTGGTGGCGGGCTCTCGGGTGAGCGACCGGAGCTCTCTGTCGTCAGTTTTCGGGGACGGCTTCGAGGAGGTTGGGCACACCGCAGGCGGTGGCGAGGAGGTCCGCGTAGGCGGTCAGCGTGGTGCGGGCGTCACGCAACGCGGTGCGGAGCTCTCCGGCCTTGGGCCAGGCCTGTTCGTGTTCGCGGCGGGAGCGGTCGGCGGGGCGGCGGGTCTCCCAGTCCTCCAGGGCGGGGTGCCAGGAGGCCAACAGGGGGCGTAGGCCGTAGTTGAGCATGGCCACGGCCAGGTAGCCGAAGTTGTACTGGCCGTTCTTCTTGGGTTCGGCGACGTCGGGGCCGTACTTGCGCAGGACCTCGCGGGTGGTGTTGAACAGTGAGTACAGGCTGCTGAGCGCTTCTCGCAGCAGCCCTTCGTCCTCGCGGAGCGGCACCACTGAGACGCGGGTGACCAGTTCGACGTACAGCTCCCAGGCCGCGCGCCGTTCGGTGTCATTGGGTTCCCACGTGCCGGCGATCTCCAGCACCTTCAGGTTGAGCTTGACCTCTACGCTCTTCGGCGCCCGCACCATCGTCCACTCCCTCTCCCGACGCCCATAACCTGAAGGATGCGCTCCTCACGGTCACCGTATCGGCAAGATTGCGGACGACGCGGCAACCTCAGAGCCATCAAAGAAATGGAGCCTGACGTGCCTCTATCCGAGGCCGTCCAGCACACGGGCGGTGATCAGGGTGTTGGGGTGGTCGTCGCCCAGGACACGGCGCCGCCGGGCGAGGGTGTCCTCGGCGAGAGTACGGGCCTGTTCGGTCTCGCCGAGCGCGGCCAGGTCGATGGCGAGGTTGTGGGCGGTGGTCAGGGTGTCGGGGTGGTCCTCGCCCAGAACACGGCGCCGCCGGGCGAGGGTGTCCTCGGCGAGAGTACGGGCCTGTTCGGTCTCGCCGAGCTCAGCCAGCCGGATAGCGAGGTTGGATGCGGTGGTCAGGGTGTCGGGGTGGTCCTCGCCCAGAACACGGCGGCGTCGGGTCAGGGTGTCCTCGTTCAGGGTGCGGGCCTGTTCGGTCTCGCCGAGCTCAGCCAGGCAGATAGCGAGGTTGGATGCGGTGGTCAGGGTGTCGGGGTGGTCCTCGCCCAGAACACGGCGGCGCCAGGTCAGAGTGTCCTCAGTGAGGGCGCGGGCGGCGGCGTGGTCGCCGGTGTCCCTGTGGGCGCGGGCCAAGTTGTTGGCGGCCCGCAGGGTGTCGGGGTGGTCGTCGCCGAGGGTGCGGGTCCATGTCTGGTGGAGGTGCTGGAGGCGTTCTAGAACGTTGTGAGGTTGGCCGCGGTCCATCAGGTACCAGCACGCTTGACGAGCCGCGTAGCGTGCTTGGGGGGTGGTGAGGTCGGTGGGGTCGATGGTCAGCAGGTGAGGCAGTAGGTCGGGCCAGCGCGGCCAGGTACTGGGGTCGGCGGCCTGGCCGGGGTAGGCGGCGGCAAGGAGACGGCTGGCATCCTCGGCGGCTTGGGTGTGCTGGTCGGGGGTGAGCTGGTCGCGGAAGACGGCTTGGGTAAGGCGGTGCAGTTGAACGGTGCCGGCGTTGATGCGGGCCAGGCCGTGCCGGTCCAGGGCAGTCAGCACCCGTTGCACTGTGCGGGGGCCGACCAGGATTCGGGTCACGGCGTTGTCGCCGGGGTCGCCGGGTGGGGTGCAGGCGTGGAGGGGGAAGGGGTCGGGGGCGAGGAGTGCGCAGGCGCGGAGTAGGGCGGCGGCGTCGGGGTCCTGGTCGGTCAGGCGCTGGGTGCTGATCCGGATCTGGCCGGCCAGGGAATGCGGATAGTCCAGCGGGGCGCCGTTGTCGGTGGCCTCGGCAGCATTGGCGGCGAGCTGGTACAGGTACTGGTCGACGGTGAACGCGGTCAGTGATTCCGCGGCCTGCACCAAAGCAAGCGGCAGATCCTCCAGCGCTTCCGCGATCCGGTCGGCATCCGTGTCGCTGAGGTCCGGGGTGCGGGCACGCAGCAGAGCGACGGCCTCCGGGCGGGGCAGGGTGTCGACATCGACGGGGACGGCGAGGCCGTGCCAGCGGGGGTTGCGGGACGTGATCAGCACATGCCCCGGCCCGTCGGGCCGATACGGCGCAAGGCCGGCAGGATCTTCGGCGTTGTCGAAGACCAGCAGCCACCGCGACCGCCCCCGCAATTCTCTCTTCAACCCGAGCAGTGCTCCGTCCGCAGGGGTGTCGGGGTGAGCGGCGCCGGTCTCTACCGCGAGGGCGGCGAGCAGGTCGGGGATGAGGACAGGGTCTTCGGCGTTGATCCACCAGGCCAGTTCGTATTCGTTGCTGAAGCGGTGGGCGTATTCGATAGCGAGTTGGGTCTTGCCGACCCCGCCCCGGCCTTTCAAGGCCAGCACCGCCACCGTCCCGGCACCGACCAGCCGCTCCCGAGTTTCGATGAGTGCCTCGTCGCGGCCAGTGAAGCCCGCGTTCCGCCCGGGGATGTTCCACACTCGCGGCAGGGCACTGCCGGGAAGGCGTGGCCCGGTCGCCCCCGCCCGCTGTAGCCTGCCCGCCGTTCCATCCTGTTCCGGAAATCCCGGGCGCGTCGTCGGGACGCCGGTCGGGCCGCGCACCGCGCCCAGCAATGCCTCCCGGGCCGCCGCCTCCCCCCGGCCGAACAGATCCTGGTAGATCAGCGGCCTCAGGATGGGCGGGGCGGTCACCTTCTCGATACGCAGCGGAACCATCTTGTCCTTGGCGGCCAGCACTGCCGTCCACTCCAGGGTGGTGAACCGGTCGGAGTCGAAGTAGGCGGCGGAGAGCAGCGCGACCATCCGGCTGCCCTGTTTCAGGGCGTGGTTCATCCGCAGGATGAAGTTCTCTCCGGCTCCCCAGTGCCAGGTGTCCAACTCGACGTCGTAGCCGGCGTCTGTGAGGTGCCAGGCCGCCCACTCCGCCCACGCTCGATCCGGCGTCGCGTAACTGACGAACAACCGCTTGCCGCCAGCAACTACAGAGCCACCGCTGTCCACGCCGTACCCCCGACCGACCTCACCCATGTGCCACCACCGAGGCTAGAACCACCACCCCCCACCCCGCCCCCACTTCGCCACGCAACACCCCAGCACCGACCAGAGCAGGCGGCGACCGAAAACCGCTCGCCCTGCACATACGGTCCACAACCCGACTCCGAGCGGACGGGCTGGTTTTACAGGGAGCTCCATTCAGTGCTTACAACCTGCGGTGTTCCGTGTGCCGCCCTCTGCCGGGGTCGCCTGGGGGACCAGAGCCTGGTCAAGGGGCCTGCCCATCAATCTTTCGCGTGTCAGGAAGGTCGGGCGCTGGAACGGGCTCAGGACCCAACTGCTCCTTCTCACGAGCGCGCGCCCAGAACTGGCCATCCAGTGAGAACTTCGGTCGCGCGTCGTCAGATGAGACAGGAACGAGGCGGGTGGATATCCACTCGCCCTTGGTCGGTACCGGCAATTCGAGCTTGCGGGCGACGTGTGGGTGTGATCCTTGGTGACCCAGCACGACGATGCCCTTCGGGCGCAGAGCTTTACGGGCGTCGCGGGCGCGCTTCGGCGCGTCGTCCTGCTGGCCGACGGTCAACACGGTCTGTCGGCCAATGAGCCGGTCCGGCACCTCGCGGAATAGCTGGTTCACCCGCTGCTGGCCCGACGAGGGGTAGCGCGGCAGTGATGCAGTGAGAATCCGCTCGCGTGCTTCGGGATCCAGGTGGCGCAGCAGGTTCGTCGGCAGATCCGTCTGGAGCCCACCCCAGAGCCAAAACACCTCGGATTTGGCGCCATCGGAGAGCTTGCGCTTGTTGTCTCGGTTGTATGCACGGACGCGGTCGCCGTTTGCACCCCGCTCCCTCTTCCAGCGCAGGCGCTCATCGGTAATCCGCACTATGCCCGCGGCCCACTGGCTCGTGTCGTCGTTCATCCAGGTCACGACTGCAGCATGGTCGGCACGACCACCCCGCTCGCCGTGGTCGGCGCACAGATACATCTCCATCGGGATCTCCCAGCCGCCGAGATCCTTGGAAAACTTACAGTCGATGTCAAGGCCCGCGATGGACCAGTCGAGGTCTGCGCCGTTGTCGATGGCGAACTCCTTAGTGAGGTTCACCTCGACGGCCGTGCCGAGATACGTCTTCTCGGTCTTCGTCAGGTGCTGGTACGCCCAGCGCCCCGTCCGCTGACCATCGAGCAACTCATCGAGGGAGTCACGGAGCGCCCATCGGAAACGCTCTCGCGCCTCCGGCTGGTCGTAGAACCACTCCACGAACGGGGCAAGGTCATCGGGGGCGTGCTGCGTAGGACCGGACTGGATCCGCCACTCGCGCGGCATCTTGCTCATGGCCTCGCGCGGCGGATCCCAGGTGCGGAAAGAATTGCGGCGCGAATGCTTCGCTGCCAACGCTCGCGACTCCTGCATGCCAGCCTGGGCAGCATCCTGCGGGAACGGCAGACCCTCTTGTATCGTCACGCGCTGAAGTCTGGCAGCAGGCCCTCAGTCGGGGCGGTGGGCGCTGATGGGAGCGTGACCGGATCCTTGCCGTGTCGGGCGATCAGGACGGCCCGCCGACGGGTTTGCGGGGACACCTGCGCCCTGTGACGTAGTGGACAAGGAACCGGACAACGCGCGCCGAGCGCGGAGGCAGGGCTATGCCCCCACCAGCACCTCTCCACTCGGAGTCGGAGCGGGTACGGCCAGCGTCGCCGGACGATGCCAGTGATCGAGCTTCGCCAACAGCTCATCACTCGGGCGAGACCAACCAAAGGCGGCGCTCAAGACGTGCATGGCCAACCGCGGTGGCACGGCGTTCCCGATCTGCTGCCCGATGTCACGTCCTGACCACGGATAGTTGGCAGGGAAAGTCTGAAGACGTCCAGCCTCGTAGTAGTCGAATCGCTTCAGCTCTACGTTTTCAGTGGAAACCACACGATTGCGGAAAATTTTCCCCGTAACGGTGGCCGAAGGCTGGGACGAGGACCGACGCCCGCGCAACTTCGGATCACCACCGGTGCCGTAGTTCGAGATGACTTCGAAGGCCGTCCCTCGGTCGATCACCTTGCCCATGATCTCCCAAGGCTCCAGCTTGGGATCCCCGGCATCGCGCGGCACCCCCTTGCGGTAGGTGCGATGCGTCGGGCCGGGGAGCTTCACGTCGTGCTCGCCCCTGCGCGCAATCAGAACCGCCCTCTTGCGCGTCTGGGGAACGCCGAACGCCTCCGTGTGCAGAAGGCCGTAGTCGACCGAGTACCCCTCGTTGGCCAAGGCTTGGGCGTACGCCGCCCACACGGGAAGCACCGCCGGGACCTGCTCCAAAATGATCGCTTCGTAGGGCTTCTTCACTACGTCGATGGCTTCCAAGATCCATCGAAGGGGCTCCAGCACCAGGCCAGTCCGCTCGTCGTCCAGCTTGGAGAGATCGTTGGCGATCTCGTCTGGATCGTCACGCGCGACCATCCGCTCGACGAAGCCAAGGACATCATCGAGGGCCTTCCGGCCTGCCCCACTCCCTGCGACCGTGAAGGTCTGGCAGGGCGGGCCGCCAGCGAGCACGTCTGCATCGGGGAAATCGGCAGGGCCGAACCTCCGCACGTCGCCCTGAACAGTGCCCAGGCCCGCGGCGTGGCGGGTCTCGCAGGCGTCGGCGTCCCATTCGACGCCGACCACGGGTACCCCCAGTGTCTCGGCAGCCACGTCAACGCCTCCAGGGCCGGCGAACAAGTCGACGATCTTGACTGGCTGCACGCGATCTCCAGAGCGTCAGTGGGCGGGGCCGAGCAGCTGGCACTTGGTAGTGCAGCGCATTGGGAGCGTACCTGTGACCAGTGACAGCACAGGGCTCCTCCGCTGCCTGACGCACGGAAGAGGCCCGTGACGTTCTACTAGTCCCGCAGATCGACCTGATACTCCGGATTGAGCAACTCGTCCTTCGCGCTGGTGCCCATGAGGGCATGCCGCCCCCCGTGGCACTGAATGCAGAGAGTGATCAGATTCTCATCGTCGTTCTGGCCACCCTTATGCACCGGCAGGATGTGATGAATCTGTAGTGAAACGCCTTCTTTAGGTGTCCGCCCACAGTCCTGGCAGGTGCGCTTGTCCCTGTCGAGAATCTTGTAGCGAAGCTTGATCGCTTCCCGCACCCGCGGCGGCCGCATCTCCAGCGTCGGGAGTCTGTACGACCCTGGGGGAAGGGTGGGATCGTCGATGTTGGAGACGATTTGCCAGCCCTGCTCTTCCAGCTCACGCAGACGACGCGGCCACTCGTGGATCTTGGCAACGTAAGCGAGCTGCTCCTTGTCAGCGGGACGAGGGGAGATCGCCTGGAGGTAGTGGAGAAGCCGTGCGCGACCGGCCGCGTCCTTGCCTCCCGGCTTCTTGAGGTTCCGCGCCTCCTTGGCCACCCGCCAGCGATCTGCCAAGTCCTCATCCGGCTCGTCCGCCATCAGCCGGTAGTGGTCATAGTCGAGGTCGTCGCGATTGGCGCCGGACTCGATCGGCCAGCCAGACTCCACCCGGAGTTCCCGGACCCTTCTTGCCCACTCGTAGATGCCCGAGACGCCAGCGAGAGCGTCCCCTGGCACGGGTTCGCCGACCCGGCTAAGCAAGTAGAGGAGTATGGCTTTCTGTCCCGACGTGACGCCGAGACTCTTGTTCACCTCCCCCAGCCCGTCGCGCAAATTGGCGGACCAAGTACCCAGCTCCGCAGCAAACTCCAGCCAAGCATCCCGATCGACGGAGGCATCCTCCGCTCGCTCCAACACCTTCAGGTACTCCGCTGCAGCGCTTCGCATCCTTGAAACCGCCTGTGCAGCGCGTGCCTCGTCACTTGATGGCATGTGGTTTCCCCCCTCGCCTGTTGATCGCTGGCGCAGCGTAGGGTAACGGCCCGCCAGACGTGAAGTGATCGAAGGTCACCACGCAGGGTAAGGTCCGTCGTCGGGGTGTCGATGGTCCTCCGCCCAGAGCCCCGGGGTCACCCCCGTCCGCAGGCTCGGGAAAGCCGCACGCGAACGGGGAAGTGCCCCCGCCGCAATCGGTTGTGGCCCCCGTGCCGCCGAGGCCGTCGCCCCTTGCGTGCGAGCGACACCATGGCCGCTGCCACCTCGGCTCCGGCAGCCGTGCGCGGCGGCCTCACGACAGCCGACAGGGGGTCACCCTGACGGCTCCTCGCGTGGTGTCCTGGCCTCCCGCCGCGTAAGTTGACCAGCGACGACCGTCGATTGCTCCGTCTGGTTGCACTGACACCGGCCCTCGCCGCTTAAGGCGCCACCTGCTAGCACAGCGTGCCGGGGGCATGCCGGACCACAGTCTGGCTTGCCTTGTCCCACACCCAGATCTCCGATCGCTGCCACAGCTCCGGAAGATCCTCGACCTCCTCACAGTACGGGTCCGCATCTGGCCCGAAGCACCGCTCGCCAGTCGATCGGTTAACCCAGTTGCCCGTACCGACCAACGAAGGCCGCCACGCGGCATCTCCAATCAGAATGGCTGCGAGGCCGCCTAGCTTCGCCCCCTCACCACCCGGCCGCAGGGGCAAGCGCCATTCGCGCTCATGCATCCACATCGAGTCTGTGTCTGTACGCACTGCCCAGTGCCCCAACCCGGCCTGCGCGAAGTCCTGGCGCACCTGTGTGGGCACGTAGGCAACAGCACCACCGCCCGCCCCGAGCATCTGCCCGCGAGTAATGACGACGCCCCAAGGAGCGAACCCGCAGACGGTGATCAGATACGCGAGATGCTCAGGGGGGCTCTCGGAGAAACAGACGCATGCCCGGGTAGCACCAAAGGGAGGAAATCCCTTCAGGACGGCGCTCGCGAGGATCGCGTCTAGCCGTTCCTGCGGTTGCAATCGCCGGATCTCTTCAGGCACCGACGCCGGAAATGCTCCGCCCTTGCCCGTGAAGTGAATCAGTTCGTCACTCTGTGCCGGCCCTATCGGACCCAGCACCGGTATATTCCCCAAGGTCCCCACCTGCTGTAAACACTGTTCGCCACGACAGGATACCGCCAGATCTGACCAAGGCGCCCACCCTCACCCTCGACGCTAAAAGGGCGGCATGGGGAGGCTGGTGAACTGACTCGCAGGCATACCCTTGCGAGCGGTAATATCCGCGGCCTTCTTCTTTATCTCATCCCCCGACGTGTCATAAATGTGATGGAGGGTCCGATCAAGGATCTCGACAGCATCCAAAACATCAGACACTTGGACAGCACTCCCATGACTACCGGCATTACCCGTCCACTTGACCGCCAACATAAGATCCGCAGCCTCTGCGAACTCCGACTTCGCCAGCTTGAACCTTTCAATCCTTCCATGCAGGGAAATGTCATAGACCTTTCCGTTGCCACTAGCCCACTTCCTGGGAATGCCATGATGATCCATAAGTGCTTCGATTGCAGAACGAAGTCGATTCGCAGCAGAGCTGGGATCCGCCCAGAGAACTGTCGCCGCAGCCTCGATACGCTCGCGCACCAGCACCGGACAGGAGCCGAAGCTCTCAACTAGAGGAAGTTCGGGCATGAAAAATAGCGGCGAGAGGACGGTCCGATATCCACGCTCGTGCTCTTCGAGATAAACGTTCGTCGTACCGACGATGCGCACCACATCGCACGACTTCTTGTAGCACTGCAGAACGCAGTGGAAGCGCCCGAAGGTCCAGTCAGGCTCCCAATCGTCATGCGAATGCCAGGATTTACTCGTGGCAGCCTCTTCTACAACTAGCGAGCCGGGGATCAGAGATAGCCCGGACCGCTTACACGTGGGACAGGGGATGTGCGGCCATTCGGAAGGATCTTCAGAGAGGCCGTATGCAATTTCCCGGAGATCCCGGACGAAGAGGTTTGCCATGACGCACAGCTTGTCAGTTCCCAGTGGCGTCGCACACAGGTTTCAGTGATCACTTTTCCATACAAAAGTCATCAAATATGCATAACATGCATACCTCCACAAAAGCCATGAACGCGACAGTGAACCACTGCTGCAAGTTTCTTGAGAAAAACTGAAGCGACACGTGTATGGTTGACGCCGAGACGCAAGCATCGGATGGGAGTGATTCATGGACGAAGCAACCCCGGGGTGGGTCCGCGCGCGGTTCGGCGACGACGCCGAGTCGATTCAGGCAGCGGTGTGGAACGCCCTCGCAGACACAGAGGAAGCGGTTCTCGATGTGCACGGAGTCGCACGCTCCAAGAAACGGTTCGCAGCCGGCAGCGCACGCATGACAAACCAGTTGAACGACTGGTCGAGCACATCCTGGCACTGGGCATCGAGGGCACCGAGGTGGTGAAGACTGGATCTTGGTACGAGTTGCCACTGGTCCATGACACTTTGCTGCTGCCGGTCTGCGCGGACGTGGAGGGCGATGAGCCCAGCGACCGATGGCCACTGCGCAACTTGTCCGGGTTGGTACGTGAATTGTTCGCCGCTACGGACTCAACTTCTGCCAGGTGGGTGGCGGACCCCTTTGAGGGGACAGAGCTTCCAGAGCTACAGCTCCGTCGGTCGCTCGCAGACTTGGCATCACGCGACCCTCGCCCCCGCATGGTGCTCATTCTGTTTGAAATGGACCTTTCTGGACTAAAACGTGTGTGGTGGGGTCAAACCGACCTCGTCGATGATGTGGGCACGTTGCGTTGGCTCACTGAACGTTCCCTGCTGACCGCACCACTGGTCACCCCCCTCGTAGGGTTGAACCCTGAGGCGGAGGATGATCGCTTTGACTCTGGCGACCTGCCAGACGTGCCGATGACTGGCCGTAGCGACGCGGAACGCAAACTGGACGTACCGCCGAAGACTGAGAAGGCCGACGAGACAGAGGATGACGCTGCTGAGAGTGATGGGGACTGATCATCCAACGCTTCCCGGGCTCGGGCTAGGCGAGGCTTCACCAAAGGCGATCTGGGAGGGCTTTCACGCCCCCAGGCTTACCCAGGCACGCCATCTTGCAGGACTGACCAAGAAGGAAGTGGCAGAGAGGATTGGTGTCTCCGCTGCTGCAGTAGGTCAATACGAGACGGGGAGCAGTAGACCCCGGCCTGAACTGATCCCCCGCTTGGCTGAGGTGCTAGATGTGCCTCCGCAGTTCTTCCTGGCAGGCCGGCCAATGGGCAAGCTTGACACGTCCATGGCTCACTTCCGTGCCCTACGCTCAACGAGCGGAGCCCAGCGCAACAAGGCGTTGGGCTTCACTGGGCAGGTGTGGGAGTTGACCTATGCACTCGAAAAGCGGGTGCAACTGCCCTTGGTTGATCTGCCTGGGTTCGCCGGCGGGGAGGTTCATCCTGGGGTGGAACTTCCCTCGGAACCCGCTGCCGCCGCACGGGAACTGCGGGGGCGCTGGGGCCTTGGCAGGGGCCCCGCCCGACACCTTGTGCGCCAGATGGAAGCGCATGGCGTCGTAGTCGTCACTCCCCCAGAAGCAGACCAAGGAACGGTTCGGATCGACGCTTTTGCTGCTTCGGGACTGCCAAGGCCCCTGGTAGTGCTGACCCCGAACAGGGCGGATGATGTATATCGTCACCGTTTTAGTGCCGCCCACGAGCTCGGGCACCTGGTGCTGCACTCAGCTTCAACTGGCGACAGTCAGCAAGAGCGAGAAGCCGATGCCTTTGCCGCAGAACTACTCACTCCACGCGCCAGCATTTTGCCACTCCTACCCAAGCGCATGGATATGGCGCGGCTTGCCGATATTTCGCGAACTTGGGGGGTTTCTGTCAAGTCTCTCATTTACCGGTGCCGCGAGGTTGGAATGATCTCCGACGCTACAGCCAGTCGCGCCTATCAGAGATTGAACACTCTTGTGGGGCAGCCGGGATACACCGCAGAGCCGATCAGCGGCTTCCCTGGCGAACAGCCCGTGATGTTGCGCAAGGCATTCGAATTGGCCGAACGCGACCAAGGTTTGAGAATTGTCGATTTGGCGCGCGAGTTGGCCTGGAAGCCAGCGCGAGTCCGAGAGTTGCTGGGGATGCCGGACGCTCGCCCGGTCCTGCGGCTGATCTGATCGGCTGCCGAGCCGACGGAGGGGCCGGGCTTCGGGCAGGCCCCTCCGCCCGGTTCATGTTCGCGTACGAGTCGGTCGCGTCCCTTCAGTCGTTTCTCATGCCGTGGCGCCTGGTGCGGGCTTGGCGGGCCTTCAGACGGACCGGCATGTGCAGCAAGGAAACTTGCCACTCCCCCACCAATGTCTCACTCCGTCCCTACACTCAGGGGCTGTGACCAACGCGCCTCTGCCATCGCTGCCCGCTCTGGAAGTGCTGCTGGAGGTCGCCACGCGTGAGCGCGAAGAGCAGCGCGCACACTTCGATTCGCTGGACACGAAAGCAGGAATCATCCTTGCCTTCGATGGCGTTTTGATTCCGCTGACCTTCAATTTGAACCTCGCATCCCGTATCGGGACGGTGGCGGCAAGTCTAATCAGCGCGTCCTACGCCCTGGCAGCTTACTGGCCGCGCAAATTCCCAGTACTCGAGGTAGATCAGTTACGCAGATATCTCACTTACGATGAGACGACGGCTCGCCTCGTCCTGCACGACACCACCCTTATGATGGTCAAGGAAGCCAGAACGCTCCTGGCTGCGAAAGGTCGAAACCTCAAACGGTCACTAGCCGCCCTGTTCGTAGCAGCATTGATGCTAGGTATTGGTGCGATTCTCACACCGAGTTCTGGAGGAAAGAGTGACGAACCAAAGCCAAAACCCCCAGGCGAATCAGCCTCCCCCGCCTCTGGCAACCCCGGCACCCACGACTCCGCCCCCACCCCCACCTTCTCACGCCGACCCTAACTTGATTGCATACATTGAGAAGAACGACAATAGGCCACTGGAAACGGCGGTCATTGAACCGGCCAGTATCGAAAAGAGGGATTGACTCCTCAGAGTAGTCAACAGTACGGCCAAGGCGGCGCAGTTGGGCAACCTTGGCCGTACTCCGAATTCCAATCACAGAGGCATTGATCCACTCTCGTCAATCGCCCAGGACCCTCATGTGTGCTGCGAAGTCCTCCACCAGACTCGCCAAGACAGCCTTACCCTTCTCGGCTGTGGCCTGGGACGGGAAGCCGATGACGCCTGTCTCGGTGTATGCCCTCATACCCTCGGTGAGGAGGAAGCGGCGTTCCCCTCCGTCGTGGTCGGAGGTCTCGTAGCCGGGGCGGACTAGGGACGGTTCCGCGTGGAGGAGGATGGAGGTTTCGATCTCTCCCGCGTGCATGTCTTCATGCGCGTTTGTGGCGAGGCTGGCGCTCTCGCGGGCACGGTTCCATTCGCCGCTTTGCGGGAAGAGGCTCATGCGCGGCTCGGTGAGGTTGGCTTCCTGGACGATGTTCGACAGAACGTAGTTCCCGCCGTGGGCGTTCACCAGGACGAGCTTGCGGATGCCGGATGCTTCGAGGGACTGAGCGATGTCCGTCACGAGCGCGTGCAGCGTCCGAGCGCTGATGCTGACCGTTCCAGCCCACGTGCCGTGTTCGTGGCTGCACGCGATGGTGATCGGCGGGAGGTGCAGCACGGGGTAAGCCGCGGCAACCTCCCGGGCAATGACGCTGGCGATGGCTGCATCTGTGATGAGCGGCAGGTACGCGCCGTGCTGCTCGAATGACCCGATGGGGAGGACGGCGACTCGCGGGGCCTGGTTCTGGACATCTACGGTGGTGATGGTGGGCAGCAGGTTCACGGCTATCCTCCGGTTCGGCTCAGCTCCCCTTCATAGTGCCCAACGTACGGTTGAGTTCGGCAATCTCCACCAGCTTGCTCCACGGCGCGAGGTAGCCCTGCAACCGCCCGAGTTCGGCCAGGATGCGCGCGGATCCCGTCGTCTGCGCAATGGACACCGCCTGCGAGGCCGCGTTGTATGCCCCCTCCACGTCCTCCATCTGCGCGTAAGCCGTAGCGAGACGGGCGAGGCAGAGCCCGCGGTCACGCTGCTGCTCGGCCGGCCAGCGAGTCAAGCTCTGTTCCAGCGTCTGAACCGCGTCCTCGGGGCGTCCGAGTTGCAGGGCACAGTTCGCTGCCTCCATGTCGATGTACGAGACGGAACAGTACGGCGCGAGGTCGGATCCTTCGCCGGCTGCAGCGTCAGCCAGTGTCCGGGCGTCGTCCAGCGCACGAGCGGATTCGTCAGCGTGCCCAAGCTGCGCATGGGCATATGCACTCGCGCGCAGCGCAACGGCGCGGACCTTCCGCGGGAGCCTTCGGCCCTCTCGTAAGGCTCCGTTGGCCAGCCCCATGGCGTAGCCCGCTTGGCCTGCCTCGCCTGCGATGTTGCTACGCCGCTGGAACACGTACGAACTGAGTGCCGGGTCGTCCAGTTCCGCCGCGTAGTCGAGCGCGCGATTCGTCCAGAGCATCGCAGACCGAGAGTCTCCGGAGTCCTGGTGCAGCCACCCAAGGAACTCGGCGTACCGGGAACCGAGGCGGACGACTTCTTCGCGGCGTGGGCCGGACGCTTCCTTGCAGAGTTCTTCGATCAGCGGGACCTGACTCTGTACAGCGGGGACGAGGAACCGTGGCCCTACAAGGGGTTCAGCCTGCGCATGCTGAACGAACACGGACTTGAGGTAGTCCAGCACTGCCGGGCTCGCTTCGGGCGCCGGTCCCTGCGGGCTTGGCAGCGTCGGCAGAGTCTCAAGCTGGGAAGGGGCTGACTCAAGGGCCATACCCAGGTCTCTGCGGCTGGCTTGGTACACCTCGCAGAACAGCGTCTGGTAGTCGTTCCCGGGCGCCCTTCGGCCGTTCTCGAACATCGAGATCTGAGCTTTCAAGCTGGAGAGAGACGGCAGCGTGATCCCGAGCCGCGCAGCTGCGTCCTCCACAGCCTGTATGAGCTGAGACTGAGTCCAGCCCTGTTGCACACGTGCCTCTTGCAGCTTCGTCTTCATCGCGTTCCCCAGCCGTCAGACGATGCGGGCAGATCCTCATCATGCCAACACACCGTCTGACGTGAGGGGTTAACAGCTAACGGGTCCGGGCTGTTAACCCTGTTCGCTGCGTATCTCGTAGTGGTGCGGCTTACTGGTTCTCGTCAGCGCCGCCGGAGCGGACATCCTCCAGATGTTCGACCCGGCGCCGAAGTTCGGAGAGCTGGGAGGTGACATGAGTCAGCTGGTCTTGCAGTTCGCGGAGTCCCGCAGCCGTTTTGGCGGCTGTGGGCTCACCCTCGCGCGGGTCGATGACGTACGTGCCGCTTCCCGGCCGACCCTCTACCAGGCCGTCGTCCGCAAGCTGCTTGTACGCGCTCTGCACCGTCATGAGCGAGACGTTCAACTCCTTGGCCAGACCCTTGGCCCCGGGGAGGCGGCTCCCCGGCGAGTACAGGCCGTCCGCGAGGTTGTCGCGGAACCGGGCAGCGATCTCCTTGGCGGTCGGGGGTCTCTCCGGCTTCCAGTCCATGCCTAGAGCTTATCCAACCTAGGTAGTTGACCCTTGGTGTGTTGGTGGGGTTGACCCAAGCAAGCTACCTAGGTAGCTTCAATCTCGGGGAAGTTACCTAGGTAGCTTTCACTGTGCCGGTGGGCCCCATGTGTCCACGCACGGGAGCCCTCACGGGGGGTTACCGCACCTACCGGAAGCAACCGTTCCTTGAAAACTGAATGGGGATCATGCCGCTTCTCCTCGGCCAAGTAGGCGGCTACGTGGGCTAACGCCCGCGTGAGGTGTAGCGCAACCAACCTTTCCGCGGCTCCGCTGCTGCGGCCGGTTGCCTCCGCTGTTCGTCTCGTACGAGCAGCGTTGAGGGGAGCCGGAGGAAGTACTTCCGCTCTACGGCGCACGGCCCCGGGGTGCGACCCGGGGCCGTGCTGTGGGCCGTTCCTGGTGAAGGGAGCACGACCCGTGAAAAGTATCGTTGCTGGTCATGTGGCTGTCACTGCCACGGAGTTTGTGGAACTCGCGCTCGGTACCCCGGTGGATTTGTGGCTGGGGGTTGAGGGCGAGAGCGAGATGGAGCGGGCGGCGCGTTTGGCGGCGGCTCGGGACATCCTCGCGGACGACCCGACGCTGCCGGACCGGCTGAGCCAGGTCGCGGCAGATGCGGTCGAGGCGTACGCGCCCGAGCTGCTCGCCGCGGCGGCGTCCCTGCCGCGGGCGACCCCGCGCCGCCGGCCGCGCCGAAACGGGGCGGTGGCGGCATGAGCACCCCGCAGACGGAGCGGCCCGCACTGCCCCCGCTGTCCGGTCCGGAGCGGCTGTTAGTCGCGATGGCGGGGCTGCTGGGCGTGGGGGTCGGCGGTGTGGGGCTGGCGATGTCGTTCGACACCGTGTCCGCGGCTGGAGCCCGGTGGGGCTTCGCCACGCCGGAGATGCTGCCGCTGGCCATCGACCTGGCGATTCCAGTGTTCACCGTGGTCAATCTGCTGCTGACCCGGCTGGACATCGCGCTGAGCTGGGTGCGGTTCGTGCCGTGGGCGCTGACCCTGGTCACCTGCTGGCTCAACATCGCGGCCGGTCATTCGGTGTCGGCGAAGATCGCGCACGGCACGATGCCGCTGCTGTGGGTGGTGCTGTCCGAGGTCGTCGCGCACGTCTACGCGGCGCGGATCGGCGCCGTGACCGGCAGGCGGATGGAGAAGATCCGCCGGTCCCGGTGGCTGCTCGCCCCGGTGAGCACGTTCGTGCTGTGGCGGCGGATGACGCTGTGGGAGATCACCTCATACGGCGATGCCCTGGCCCGGGAGCGGGAGCGGCAGTTGGCCCGCGCGGATCTGCGGGAGCGGCACGGCCGCCGGTGGAGGTCCAAGACGGATCGGCGTACGCGGGTGCTGCTCAGGCTCGGTGAGACGGCTCCGGCCGACACCGACCCGGCCCCCATCCCCGCTGCCGCGGCTGCTGAGCCGGTGGCCGCAAAGTCCGGGCCGAAGCCCGCGCCGCGCAAGCGCCCGGGGAAGCCGGCGTCCAAGCCAGCCCGCCGGAGCGTCGATGACGTGCTGAGCGAGGCCCGCAAGGTGACGGCCGGTTGGCCGGTAGAGCACCTGACGGCCGACCGCATCCGGCAGGCCGTCCAGTGCGGCGCCGCCCACGCCCGTACGGCCCGCGAGGCCCTGCGCGCCGAACGCGAGGGCGGCACGGGTGAGCCGGAGGCGGTGGCCGCATGAGTGCCCTGATTGCCGCCGTGGTGGCCGGTGGTCCGCTGGTGGCCGGGTGGTCGGTGCACCTGTGGTGGCTGCGGCGCAGGCTGGAGTCGGCCCGCCGTGACCCCCTGACCGGCCTGTGGACCCGCGAGGGCTTCGCCCGCCGCACCGCAGTTCTGCTGCGCGACCCGCGGGCGGTGGTGGTCCTCGCCGACGTTGATCACTTCAAGCACGTCAACGACACCCACGGGCACGCCGCCGGGGATGCGCTGCTGCGGGCGACCGCCAGCCGACTCGCCCACTACACCGGACCCACGGGAGTGGCGGGCAGACTCGGGGGCGATGAGTTCGCCGCGGTGGTGATCGACCGGCACGGCATGACAGACGACATGCTCGCCGTGCTCGGATCGGTCCTCGCCCGCCCGGCCGATGGCCTTGACCCGGCGGTACACACCACGGTCTCGCTCGGCTGGGCGAGGGTCGCGGACTTCCCCGGCGATGGCCGCCCGCCGTACCTGCCCGCAGTGCCGCACCGACGCGGGATACGTCATCCCCGGCTCACTCGGCACGTGCGTGCCGTGTGCCTACCCCGAGGAACAGCGCGCCGCCTGAAGGGGCGGAAAGCTCCCGCGGGTCCGACCGCTCAACCTCTCACAGCGTCGGCCGGACCCGCTTCCCCTGCCATTTCTGGAAGGAACCTCAGTGAAGCACGAGGACGAGAACGACTTCTTCAAGCGGCTGGAAGCCGACCTGTCGTCCGACTTCGGCGGTGAGGTGGTGGACCTGGACAAGGCCCGCGCCGCCCGCGAGTCGGCCGTCCCCCGACCCGACTCCCACACCGACGCGTCGGCCGACGCGATGGCCGACCCCCGGGCGTTCGAGTCGGATAACGGGTCGGGGGACGGATCGGATGACGCCGGGCCGACTCCGGTGGACGCTCCGGGGCCCACGGGTCCGGGGCTGATGGACCGGGTCCGGGGGCAGCGTCGGGCGGTCCTGCCGGCGTGGGTGACCTCGCGGCCGGAGTTCGTGAACGCGGCCGGGTGGCTGGCCGGATACGCCGGGCACAGTGCGGCGTTCCACGCGGTGCGCCTGCCCTGGTACGCGGCAGTGCTGACCGCCCGCGCCCCGGTGGGGTTCGCCAAGTTCGTCGGCGCCTCCCTGCGCTGGGTCTCCGACGCGGAAGGCGATCCGCTGCGGCGGGCCGCGGCCCGCCGTGAGGACGCCGGGGAGTACCTGAATCTGTCCCGGCAGCGGGACCGGCGGGTGAAGCTGCGCGGCATCCTGTTCACCCTCGCCGCGATCGTCGGCCCGATCCTGGCGCTCGCGCTGTGGGTACTGGCCCCGACCTGGATCCTCGCCGTGGCCGTCGCAGCACTCGTGACGGTGTTCGGGTTCGCCGGAGCGCCGGCCGACAAGCCCGTCGTCTCCCGCGCCGTGGTCGCCACCGAGGTGGAACGCCTCACCTCCACCGTCGTGGAACGCGCCCTCGGGGCACTCGGGATCGCCGAGGTGAACAAGGCACTCGGCAAGGGCGGCGAGGGCATCCGCTTCCCCGCCCCGATCACCCGGGACGGCCCCGGCTGGCGCGCCGACGTCGACCTGCCCTACGGCGTGACGGTGACCGACATCCTCGACCGCCGGGACCGGCTCGCCTCCGGCCTGCGCCGCCCGCTCGGATGCGTATGGCCCGAGCCCGTCGCCGACGAGCACGCCGGCCGCATGATGCTGTGGGTCGGCGACAAGGCCCTCAACAAGCTACCCCCGGTAGCCGGACCACTGGCCAAGGCCGGCGCAGTGTCGCTGTTCAAGCCGGTCCCGTTCGGCCTTGACCAGCGCGGCCGACCCATCGACATGACGCTGATGTACGACAACATCCTCATCGGCGCCATGCCCGGCATGGGCAAGACGTTCTCCCTGCGCCTGCCGCTGCTCGCCGCCGCGCTGGACCCGCTCGCGGAACTGCTGGTGTGGGAGTTGAAGGGCACCGGCGACCTGGAGCCCCTGGCCAAGGTTGCGGCCGACTACGGCTCCGGGCCGGACGACGCCACCGCCGCGGCGGCGCTGGACTCCATCCGCTACGTCTACGGCGACCTGGAACGCCGCGCCAAGGTGATCAGTTCGCTGCCGAAGGACAAGTGCCCGGAGAACAAGGTCACCCCCGACCTCGCCGCGGTGCGCTCGCTGGGCTTGCATCCGCTGGTCCTGGCGATAGATGAGTGCCAGGAACTGTTCTCCCACCCCGAGTACGGCAAGGAAGCCGGCGCCCTGTGCACCGGCATCATCAAGCGCGGCCGGGCCCTCGGAGTGATCCTGCTGCTGGCCACACAGCGCCCCGACAAGGACAGCCTGCCCACCTCCATCAGCGCGAACGTCGGTACGCGGTTCTGCCTGCGGGTCATGGGCCAGATCGAGAACGACATGATCCTGGGCACCTCCGCCTACAAGAACGGCATCCGGGCGACCACGTTCACCAAGTCCGACAAGGGCATCGGCTACCTCGCCGGAGCCACCGACGACCCGCAGATCGTCCGCACCTACTACCTCGACAACCCCGCCGCCGACCGGATCTGCGACCGGGCCCGCACCGCCCGCAAGAACGCTGGCACCCTCACCGGCCTCGCCGCTGGCCAGGCGCCGGAGCGGCGTGAAGCGGCGGACACCTTGCTGGACGACGTCCTCGCCGTCGTCCCCTCCGGCGAGGCCAAGGTGTGGAACGACGTAGCCGTGGACCGGCTCGCCGAACTGCGACCCGAGCTGTACGGGCCGTGGGGCGAGATGGAGCCGGCCGACAAGGCGAGGCAGCTCACCACTGCGCTCAAGCCCCACGGCGTGTCCACGGGGCAGGTCGCCCGCCGGATCAACGGCAAGACCGTCAATCGGACCGGCTTCGAGCGCGCCCACATCACCGCGGCGATTGCGGAGCGTGACCGGAAGCGGTCCGCGGGCTGAGCGACCGGGACCTCTAGCGCTAGAGCCTCAACCCTCTAGCGCTAGAGGTCCCGCTAGCACCCGGCGCCCTATCTGATCAGGATGCTAGCCGTTAGCGGACCTGCCTGCGAAAACCCCGAAAACCTGCCCTGGAGGCGCCCCGTGACCCTCCCCTTGCTCGCTATCACACTCCTACTGGTCGTCACGCTCGGTTACGCCGGTGTGTGTGCTGCTCAGCCGTTCGCGCGCTGCCGGCACTGCAACGGCTTCGGCTTCGCGACCACCACCGACCGCAAGGGACGGCCCAAGCGCGGCAAGACCTGCCGCCCCTGCAAAGGCCACGGCATCCGCATACGCACCGGACGCCACCTGTACAACCTCGCCCGCTCCATCCACCGCGACGGCACTCGCTGACACCGCCCGCGCACCGCCGATCGATTGGAGACCAGCCCCGTGGTTCTGTCCATATCCGCCGTGCTCCTCTTCGGCCTCGCCGCGTACCTCGCCGTCCGCAGCAAGGCCGCCAACGGCGCCGCCGCCGTCGTGCTGTTCCTGTTCGGGTTCTTCACCGCCGGAACCGGCGCCTACGGCCCCATCCGCAACCTGTGCGCCGCGCTCGCGGCCAGCCTCGCCGACCTTCGCTGAGGAGATTCCGCCATGACGCACCACCGCACACACCCGGCCACGGCGGACGCGGCCGTGGAAGTCCACCAGCCCATACCGCTCACGCCCATGCAGCCCTACGCAGCCCCACTTGTGCCCACCGCATCGGGCGCCGTCCCGGCGGTGCAGAGCGTGCAGCTCCCGGACGGGCGGATCGTCACCGGCTACACCCTCACTCCGCACAGTCCGGCCCCCGAGCCGGAGCGGCGGGCGGGCGCATCGCCGCTCGCGGTGAACGTGGCCCTGACCGGTGTCGGGTTCGCAGCCGTGTGCGGGGGACTGTTCCTGCTGACCTCGTTCATCGCCGCACTCGCGGCCCTGGTCCAGCAGCTCATCATCCTCGCGGCCGTCATCTTCGGTGGCGCCATCGCCGCCCAGGTACTCCGCTCCGGCAAGACCGAGAGCGGGACGACGGTCAACATTCGCAAGGCCGTCTTCAAACGCAACCACTTCCACGGCTGACTACGCCGGAGCGGGCCGCCCCATCTGGCCAAAGACACGCGGCCCGCTCCGTCTCAGTCCCCAACAGAGAACTGGAGATCTCCAGAATGACCCAACCCACCCCCAGTAGGCGAGGCTTAACCCGGCCGCGCCTGCTGGACCTGTTCTCCTGCGCCGGTGGCGCTGCCATGGGCTACCACCGCGCAGGGTTCGACGTGGACGGCGTCGACATCGCCCACCGACCGAACTACCCCTTCCCCTACCACCGGGGCGACGCGTTGGAGCGACTCGCGGCACTCATCGCGTCGGGGGAGATCGAGCGGTACGCGTTCGTCCACGCCTCACCCCCATGCCAGGCCGGATGCGCCCTCACCGTGGGCACCAACGCCTCACAAGGGTGGGGCGGCACCCACGTCGACCTGGTCGCCCCGACGCGGGAACTGTTGAACGCCACCGGCCTGCCGTACGTGATCGAGCAGCCCAACGGCCGCGCCGCCATCCGCAAAGACCTCTCCCTGTGCGGGGAGATGTTCGGGCTCGGAGTCCTGCGTCACCGGAACTTCGAGCTGGGCCGCTGGACCGTGGCGCGGCCAGCCCATCCAAGGCACCGAGGCTTCGTGCGCGGCTACCGCCACGGGGTCTACCGGGACGGCCCCTACGTCGCCCCGTACGGTTCCGGCGGAGGCAAGGCCACTGTCCCGGAGATGCAGGCGGCGATGGGGATCACGTGGACGGACGTCCGCGAGGAACTGACCGAAGCCATCCCGC
Source organism: Streptomyces sp. NPDC026673 (assembly GCF_040638135.1). Lineage (NCBI taxonomy): Bacteria > Bacillati > Actinomycetota > Actinomycetes > Kitasatosporales > Streptomycetaceae > Streptomyces > Streptomyces sp. NPDC026673. The sequence goes on from NZ_JBEZXR010000035.1 coordinate 32,516, forward strand.
CCGCCTACACACAGTGGATCGGCCGCACCTACCTCGCGATCGTGGGCGCCGGGGCGGTGGCGGCATGACCACCTTGCTCAATGCCGCGCTGGACACGATGGCGCGGGGCTGGCCCGTCTTCCCGCTCCGTCCCGGACGCAAGGCGCCGGCGCTGCACGGGGAACGTTCCTGCCCCCGCACTGGAGACTGCACGGCCGGGCACATGAAGTGGGAGCAGCGCGCCACCACCGACCCCGACCGCATCCGCGCCGCATGGTCGCAGAGGCCGTTCAACGTCGGCATCGCCACCGGCCCGTCCGGGCTGCTGGTCGTGGACCTGGACACGCTCAAGCCCACAGACGAAGAAGGAACGCCTGACGGCGTAACCGCCTTTGCGGCGCTCTGCGAGCGCGCCGAACAGGTAGCCCCCATCACGCGCACGGTGCGGACTGCGGGAGGCGGCCGGCATCTGTACTTCGCCGCCCCGCAAGGGGCAAGGCTGGGCAACACTGCCGGCGCGCTCGCGCCGAAGATCGATACTCGGGGCTGGGGTGGGTACGTCGTCGGCGCCGGCAGCGCGACGCCACACGGCCTGTACGCGGTCGAGGACGACGCCCCCGTTGCAGTGCTACCCGAATGGCTTCACAACGCTCTGACGCCCCCTCAGGGGCCCGCGGGAACGGCGATCCGGCCAGCGCCCGTCCGCAACGCCACCCGCTGTGCGGCGGTTGCACTCGAACGCGAGACCGCCAGCGTGGCCGCGCGCCACGATGCCGGGCGGCGCAATGACGAACTACTGCGGGCCGCGATCCGCGTCGGCCGGTACGTCGCGCGCGGCGACATCGACCGCACAGCCGTAGAGACGGCGTTTCAGGAGGCAGGCGAGTCGGCGGGACTCACCGCTGCCGAGTGCCGCGCCACGATCCGCAGCGCACTGAACTACTCCCTACGCACAGTCCGCCCCCGGGAGACGGCATGACCACCCCCGGACCCACCCCCCGCCTGAAACGCCTCACCTCCACCCCGAACCAGCCCCGCCCCGCCACACCGGCTGGCAGGCCCGCGGCGGGTGGTGCGCCGAAGGTCGCCGCCGAAGGCGTCCTTCCAACTCTTTGTCCTGACCCGTCGCCCGGCGACGGACGGACCCCCGTGGCGTGGTTGCACGTGTCCGCGCCCACGTCCTGGCGCCGGACCGCGGTCGCCCGGTCCTGGTGCGCCTGCGGATACGACCGCAAAGCCACCGGGAAAGCCGACGTGCTGCGCCTGATCGACGCCCACACCGCGCACCGGGACCCCTGTCCGCTGCGCAACCGAGACCAGAGGAGGAAGGCCGCATGAACGACGGCGCGGCTCTGCTGAGCGAGGTGGAAGCCTTCCACCGCCGGTTCAACGTCTTCCCGCTGGAAGCCGCCTACGTCGCGGTGGTCCTGTGGGACGCGCACGCGCACCTGCTGGACTGCTTCGACGCCACGCCCCGGTTGGCGTTCCTGTCGCCGGAGCCGGCGAGTGGGAAGTCCCGGGCGCTGGAGATCGTGGAGACCCTGGTCCCGTATCCGATGGTCGCGGTCAACGCGTCTGCGTCCGCGCTGTTCCGGGCCGTGTCCGGGCTGAGCGCGCGGCCCACGATCCTGTTCGATGAGATCGACACCGTCTTCGGCCCCAAGGCCGGGGAGAACGAACAGCTGAGGGGATTCCTCAACGCCGGACACCGCCGCTCCGGAGTGATGTACCGGTGCGTGGGCGACGGAGCCAACCAGCAAGTGCAGGAGTTCCCCTCGTTCTGCGCCGTGGCCGTCGCCGGACTCGGCTCGCTGCCGGACACGATCCTGACCCGCTCGGTCATCATCCGGATGCGCCGCCGGGCCCGCAACGAGCGCGTGGAGCCGTTCCGGCAGCGCGTCCACGAGGGCGAGGGACACGCGTTGCGGGACCGCCTCGCCGCGTGGGCCGAAAGCGTCCGAGATCGGGTCGAGGGAGCCTTCCCGCAGATGCCCGAAGGCGTCACCGACCGGCCCGCGGACGTGTGGGAAGCCCTGCTCGCCGTGGCGGACGCGGCCGGCGGGGACTGGCCCAAGCGGGCCCGGGAAGCCTGCGTGGAGCTTGTGAACGCCGCCAAAGTGGACGACAAGGGCAGCACCGGCATCCGGCTGCTCACCGATCTGCGGGACCAGGTGTTCAACGGCATCGACCGCCTGCCCACCGTCGCCGTCCTGGACCGGCTCCACAGCCTCGAAGAGGCGCCGTGGGCGGACATGGCCGGCAAGCCTCTCGATGCCCGTGGGCTGTCCCGGATGCTGCGCGAGTACATGACCGGCGACAACACCCCCATCGCCGCACGCAACATCAAGGCCGGCGGCAACGTCATGAAGGGCTACTACGCCACCGACCTCCACGACGCGTGGCAGCGCTACTGCCCACCCCCCTCTGGAAGTCCGCTACTTCCGCTACCTCCGCTACCGCGCAGGTCAGAGGCCTAGATCAGGTAGCGGATAGCCCTCCCTCATCCGCTACCGCGCCGCTCCATCCGCTACCCGCCCCGGCCACGCAGCCCAGGGCCGGTAGCGGCTCTATCCGCTACCGCTACCCCTATCCGCTACTTCGATCATGCCCCTGACCAGGGTGGTAGCGGAGGTAGCGGAAGTAGCGGATCTGGCAGGAAGGGGGCCGACGACGGCCCACACACCCGAAGGAGTGCCTTCATGGCCCGCCCACCCGTACTCAAGCTCCCCGAAGTCCTCGAAGAGATCGGCATGAGCCGCGCCGCCTTCTACCGGATGCGCGCCCGCGGCCAGGCACCGCGCCTCATCAAGTTGCCCAACGGCCAGATCCGCTGCCGTCGCACGGATCTCGACACGTGGTGGGCGACCTACGAGCTGAACGCCCACTGATCAATCCGCAGGGCCCGCCGGAGGCAACCGGCGGGCCCTACTTCTGGCATCGGAGATCCATGAAACTGACGTACGACGTGCGCATTTACGCGCTGGAGATCCGTTCGGACCGGCCCAAGCCATACCGGTTGCGCTGGCTTGTGGGTACGAAGAAGCACTCCAAGAGCTACACGCTCAAGGCTCAGGCAGACGGGCGACGCTCGGAGTTGATGAGCGCCGTACGTTCAGGCGATCAGTTCGATGAAGAATCCGGCCTGCCGGTATCGGAGCTGCGGGCGCAGCGCGGTTCAGTCACCTGGTATCAGCACGCCCGTGACTACGTGGACCGCAAGTGGGACCTGGCGCCCGCCAAGTCGCGCAAGTCGTACGCCGATGCCCTGGCCACGATCACGCCCGCCCTCGTGAAGACGCGCACCGGCATGCCGGAGCAATCCGCCCTGCGACGTGCCCTCTACGGCTGGGCTTTCAACCGGAACCGGTGGGCTGAGACCCCGCCCAAGGAGATCACGGACGCCCTGGCATGGATGGAGCGCCACTCACTGCCCATATCTGCGCTGGAAGATCCGGCGACTCTCCGGCAGGCATTGGACGCTCTGGGGAAGAAGCTGGACGGCAAGCCGGCCGCCGCACGTACCGCCCGCCGCAAGCGAGCGTGCCTGAGCGACGTCCTGGGCTTTGCCGTGGAGGCGCAGTACTTCACCATGCCGGTCAATCCCCTCGCCGCCGTGAAGTGGACGGCGCCGAAGACCGTGGAAGACGTGGACCCCGAGGCCGTCGCCAATCCCCGGCAAGTGCGGTCTCTCTTGTCCGGAGTCCGGGAACAGGGCCAGCGAGGGGAACTCCTGGAAGCGTTCTTCGGGTGCCTCTACTACGCCGCCATGCGCCCAGCAGAGGCAGCGGCGCTGACCCGGGACCGATGCCACCTGCCGGAGACCGGATGGGGTGTCCTGACCCTGCGGAGGGGCGTCGTGCGGGCGGGCCGCGGCTGGACGCGCGACGGGAAGGCGCATGAGGCCCGGCACCTGAAAGCTCGCGCCGAACAGGACTCCCGTCCTGTGCCCATCCCTCCGCACTTCGTCGCGATGCTCCGAGCCCACCTCGACCGGCACGGCACCGCCCCGGACGGCCGGCTGTTCCGCACGGCACGCGGTGGGCTGCTGCAAGAGAGCGGCTACGGAGACGTGTGGGCCAAGGCGAGGGCCGCGGCGCTCTCGCAGGAGGAAGTGGCGTCTCCCCTCGCCCGGCGTCCGTATGACCTTCGCCATGCCGGGGTGTCGTTCTGGCTCAGCTCGGGAGTGGACCCGATGGAGTGCGCACGGAGGGCTGGCCACAGCCTTGCCGTCCTTCTCCGGGTCTACGCCAAGGTGCTGGCGCACACCCGGGAGCGAGCCAATGAGCGCATCGACGCGGCGCTCAGGGAGTGGCACACGCCAGAGCCTCCGTCCCCCGGGGGACACCTGGGGGACACGCCCTGATCAGGGGTGCCACTCACCCGAGACAGGGCGAGACAAAGCCACTGTTTTCGGTTCTCGTTCGGTAGGGCTGGAAGCGGCACGAAAAAAGCCCCTCTGAGCAGCGTTTCTGCTGGTCAGAGGGGCTTTTCGCTCCTGTGGCGGCGCCAGGATTCGAACCTGGGTAGGCTAAGCCGACGGATTTACAGTCCGCTCCCATTGGCCACTCGGGCACACCGCCTGGGAAGTGTCTCCGCGGGCCGCTTGCGCGGTCCCCGTGGCGACGTCGTAAACAATACCCGATGCGCGGGGGTGCTCCGCCACCCAATTGATCAGCGCTTCGGGCGGGTCCGGTGGCTAGGCTTGCGGGGGCGGCCCGGAGGCGGGTCGCGGACCTTACGGATCAGAGCCAAGGAGCCAACAGAAGATGGCCGACTCCAGTTTCGACATCGTCTCGAAGGTCGAGCGGCAGGAGGTCGACAACGCCCTCAACCAGGCCGCGAAGGAGATCTCGCAGCGCTACGACTTCAAGAACGTCGGCGCGTCGATCTCGTGGTCCGGGGACAAGATCCTGATGCAGGCCAACTCGGAGGAGCGGGTCAAGGCCATCCTGGACGTCTTCGAGACCAAGCTGGTCAAGCGGGGCATCTCGCTGAAGTCGCTGGACGCGGGCGAGCCCCAGCTGTCCGGCAAGGAGTACAAGATCTTCGCGACCATCGAGGAGGGCATCTCCCAGGAGAACGCCAAGAAGGTCGCCAAGATCATCCGCGATGAGGGGCCCAAGGGCATCAAGGCGCAGGTGCAGGGCGAGGAGCTGCGCGTGACCTCGAAGAGCCGGGACGACCTGCAGGCCGTCATCGCGCTGCTGAAGGGCAAGGACCTCGACTTCGCGCTGCAGTTCGTGAACTACCGCTAGCGCGGACTTGCCGGAGGTCCCGGTCGGGAGGAGGCGACCGGGGCCTTTGTCGTGCGCCGACGCGCCGCCGCCCCGCGCGGAGGGGGCGCATTCGGAGGGTGCCGCCCGGGAACGTGCCGCAGGTGCGTAGTGTCTTCCTGTTAGGTCTCCTCGGGGACGCCCCGCTCGCCGGCGGCGGACCCGGGGCAGTGTCTCGAGGATGGAGCCGGGCATGCAGAGCCGCACCGCTTTGGTCGAGGACCTGATGAGCCGCTTCCCGCACGTCCCGCGCGAAGCGGTCATCAAGGAAGACCTGCTGCGCGGCGGGATCGCCTTCGACGAGTCCGCGCTCAGCGGCGGCGAGGGCGGGGACGTCAAACCGAAGTCCTACTTCATCTTCTCCTTCGACCACCGCACCCTCCCCGAGTTGGGCGCCGCCGCGCTGAACCGCCCGCCGGAGGAGATCGTGCTGACCGGCGGGCCGTACGACCTGCGCCGCACGGTCGTGTCGGTGCGGGTGAACCCGGCCTCGCCGTACCGCGTGCGCGCGGGCGGGCGCGGTGTGCTCGGCCTCTACCTCGACGGGGTGCGCATCGCGGACGTCGGTCTGCCGCCGATGCCCGACTACTACCGGCACACCCTGGAGAACGGGAAGTCGGTGATGGAGGTCGCGCCGACGATCCAGTGGGGCTACCTCATCTATCTGACGGTCTTCCGCGTGTGCCAGTACTTCGGCGCCAAGGAGGAGTGCCAGTACTGCGACATCAATCACAACTGGCGTCAGCACAAGGCGGCCGGCCGGCCCTACACGGGCGTGAAGCCGGTCGAGGAGGTGCTGGAGGCCCTGGAGATCATCGACAAGTACGACGAGGCGAAGACCTCCACCGCGTACACCCTCACCGGCGGGGCGATCACCTCCAAGGTCGCCGGGCGGGACGAGGCGGACTTCTACGGCCACTACGCGAAGGCCATCGAGGAGCGCTTCCCCGGCCGCTGGATCGGCAAGGTCGTCGCGCAAGCGCTGCCCAAGGAGGACGTGCAGCGCTTCAAGGACTACGGCGTGCAGATCTACCACCCCAACTACGAGGTGTGGGACCGCCGCCTGTTCGAGCTCTACTGCCCCGGCAAGGAGCGCTACGTCGGCCGCGACGAGTGGCACCGCCGCATCCTGGACTCCGCCGAGATCTTCGGTCCGCGCAATGTGATCCCGAACTTCGTGGCGGGCGTGGAGATGGCCGAGCCCTTCGGCTTCACCAGTGTCGGCGAGGCGATCGACTCCACCGCCGAGGGCCTGCGCTTCTTCATGTCGCAGGGCATCACCCCGCGCTTCACCACCTGGTGCCCCGAGCCGACGACGCCGCTCGGCAAGGCGAACCCGGAGGGGGCGCCGCTGGAGTACCACATCCGGCTGCTGGACGTGTACCGCGCGACGCTGGAGGAGTACGGGCTCAGCTCGCCGCCCGGCTACGGCCCGGCCGGCCCCGGCAACGCGGTCTTCTCGGTGAGCTCCTTCATGGACAGCCTGCCCGCGTCGGCGCCTGTCGGAGTGAGCTGAGTGCCGACCCTGCTGATCGTGCATCACACGCCGTCGCCGAATCTGCAGGCGATGTTCGAGGCGGTGGTCGCCGGCGCGACCACGGACGAGATCGAGGGCGTGGACGTCGTGCGGCGGCCCGCCCTCGCGGCGACCGCCTCCGACGTGCTCGCGGCGGACGGCTACCTGCTGGGCACGACGGCGAACCTCGGCTACATGTCCGGGGCGCTCAAGCACTTCTTCGACCAGGTCTACTACCCGTGCCTGGACGCCACGCGCGGCCGTCCGTTCGGCTATTACGTGCACGGCGGCAACGACGTCACGGGCACCGTCCGCGGCATCGAGGCGATCACGACGGGGCTGGGCTGGACGCGGGCCGCGGCCGCCGTGACGGTCACCGGCGAGCCTTCCAAGCCGGACCTGGAGGCCTGCTGGGAGCTCGGCGCGGCCCTGGCGGCCGGGCTGGCGGACTGACCGCGCGGGCCCGGCGCCGACGTGCCGGGCCCAGACCCCCGTCCTACCGTGGAGGTGGAGAGAGGGGGCACCGATGGCACCCCATGTCCTGGACGGCGCGGCCCTGGACGCGTTGCGGTCCGGCTTCGCGGGGGAGGTGGTCGTCCCCGGCGACCCGTCGTACGACGAGACCCGCACGCTCTTCAACGCGATGATCGACCGTCGGCCGTCGCTGATCGCGCTCTGCGAGACGGTCGACGACGTCGCCGCGGCGATCCGCTTCGGCCGTGACCGCGGCCTGGAGATCGCCGTGCGCGGGGGCGGGCACAGCGTCGCCGGCATGTCCCTGACCGACGGCGGGGTCGTCGTGGACCTGCGGCGCATGCACGCCGTGGTCGTCGACCCGCGGGCCCGCACGGCGCGGGTCGGCGGCGGCGCCACGATGAGCCACCTGGACCGGGCGACCCAGCCGTACGAGCTGGCCACGACCGGGGGCCGGGTGTCCACCACGGGGGTGGGCGGTTTCGCCCTCGGGGGCGGATCGGGCTGGCTGGAGCGCAAGTTCGGGCCGGCCTGCGACAGCCTGGTGGAAGCCGAGCTGGTCACCGCGGACGGCACCTTGGTGCGCGCCGCCGAGAACGAGGATCCGGAGCTGTTCTGGGCGCTGCACGGGGGCGGCGGCAACTTCGGCGTCGCGACCTCGCTGACGCTGCGGCTGCACCCGCTGCCCGCATTCACCATGGCCCTGCTGCTGTGGCCGGCGGAGGCCGGTCCCGAGGTGCTGCGCACCTACCGCACCCTGCTCGCCTCCGCGCCGGACGAGGTGGGCGGCGCCATGCTCTTCCTGACCGGGCCGCCGGAGGAGTTCGTGCCGGAGCACCTGGTGGGCGCGCTCGCCTGCGCGGTCCTGGTCACGTACGCGGGCACCGAGGCCGGGGCGCGCGAGGTGCTCGAGCCGCTGCTCGCGCTCGGCCCCGAGGGCCGGCTGGTCATGGAGCTGCCGTACGCGGATCTGCAGTCCATGCTCGACGACCCGCCCGGCTACCGGAACTACTGGTCGGCGGAGTATCTGGACCACTTCCCCGACGAGGCCGTGGACCGCTTCTGCGCCCGTGCCCGGGACATGGTCGTCCCCTCCCCCTCCCAGCAAGTGCTGTTCCCCGCGGGCGGCGCCGTGGCGCGGGCCCCCGCCGACTACCCCATCCCGTGGCGCCGGTCGCCGTGGGTCGTCCACCCGTTCGGCCTGTGGGCCGACCCGGCGGACGACCGGCGGGCCCGGCAGTGGGCGCACGACATCCGGGACGACATGCGGCAGTGGTCCTCCGGCGCGGTCTACCTGAACTTCATCGGCGACGAGGGCTCGGGGCGTGTGGTCGCCGGCCTCGGCGCGCACAACCTGGGGCGCCTGGCCCGGGTGAAGACCGCGTACGACCCGGACAACGTCTTCCGGCTCAACCACAACATCGAGCCGGGCTGAGCCCGGACCGGCGGCGGGGCCCGGCGGGCGGGCCCAGTGTGGATCTCGGCGGGCGGCGGTTCAGCGGGTGGCGTACGGGGCCTCGACGGGGACGATTTCACGCCCGAGCGGCACCAGGGAGATCGGCACCATCTTGAAGTTCGCGATGCCGAACGGGATGCCGATGATCGTCAGGCAGAAGCCGATGCCCGCCAGCACATGGCCGATGGCGAGCCAGATCCCCGCGAAGATCAGCCAGATGATGTTGCCGAGCAGCGACCCGACTCCCGCGTCGCGGCGTTCCACCGTGGTGCGCCCGAAGGGCCACAGCACGTAGTTGGCGATCCTCAGGGACGCGATCCCCCAGGGGATGGTGATGATGAAGATGAACATCAGCAGCCCCAGCAGGGCGTAGCCGATGGCCATCCACAGCCCCCAGATGATCAGCCACACGACGTTCAGGACGAGGTTGACCGCCTTCATTGCCTCAGCCTCCCACGCGCCGGGGACCCCCGCCTGTCCGGAGGCCGGTACCGTCGGTCCGTCACTCGTCCCCTGTGGATCCCCTACCCGCGAACGGCGCCCCGCGCACTCGGCGCGCCGTTCCTCCCGCCGTTCCCGGGAGGTCAGCGGCGGTAGCCGGCCATCTCCTCGAGGCGGGTGATGCGTTCGGCCATGGGGGGGTGGGTCGAGAAGAGCTTGGACGCGTCGCCGGGCCGGAACGGATTGGCGATCATCAGATGGCTGGTGGTCTCCAGCCGGGGCTCCGGCGGCAGCGGTGCGCGCTTGGTGCCCGCGTCCAGCTTGCGCAGCGCCGAGGCGAGGGCGAGGGGGTCGCCGGTGAGGCGGGCGCCGGAGGCGTCGGCCTCGTACTCGCGGGAGCGGCTGACGGCGAGCTGGATCAGGGACGCCGCGACGGGGCCGAGGATCATCATCAGGAGCAGGCCGAGCAGGCCCGGGCCCTCGTCGTCGTCGGAGCGGCCGATGGGGATCAGCCAGGCGAAGTTCACCAGGAACATCACCACGGAGGCCAGGGCCCCGGCGACCGAGGAGATGAGGATGTCGCGGTTGTAGACGTGGCTGAGCTCGTGGCCGATGACACCGCGCAGTTCGCGTTCGTCGAGCAGACGCAGGATGCCCTCGGTGCAGCAGACGGCGGCGTTGCGCGGGTTGCGGCCGGTGGCGAAGGCGTTGGGGGCCTCGGTCGGGGAGATGTAGAGCCGGGGCATGGGCTGCCGGGCGGCGGTGGAGAGCTCGCGCACCATCCGGTACAGCGCCGGTGCCTCGAACTCGCTGACCGGGCGGGCGCGCATGGAGCGCAGCGCGATCTTGTCGCTGTTCCAGTACGCGTAGGCGTTGGTGCCGAGGGCGACGACGAGCGCGACGATCAATCCCGTACGGCCGAAGAAGCTGCCGATGATCAGGATGAGAGCCGACATTCCGCCCAGGAGCGCGGCGGTCTTCAGGCCGTTGTGCCGGCGGTGCACGGTACACCCTCCAAGTTGTGCATCAGGAGGACTTTCTCTCCTCGTTCAAGGAGAACCTCCTGTAGGGGGCAACGCCACCGGAGGGGCGTTAGTTCCCTTGTGCACCTTCCACCGGGCGCTCAGAGCAGGGTGCCGGAGGCGAAGCGGAGGATGAGCTGGGGTGCGCCGGACAGGGCGATCCCGACGATGGCGGTGAGCGCGATGGCGGCGCTGAGCGGGCGCGGCGGGCGCAGGGCGGCGGCCTTGTCCGCGCCGGTCCACTCGGTGCCGGTCTCCTCGGTGCCGGTCGGCTCCGTGGCGGGCTTCGCGTACAGCAGGGCCGTCCAGCGCAGGTAGTAGACGAGCGCGATGACGACGTTGACGGCCATCACGGCGGCCAGCCAGCCGAGGTCCGCGTCGACCGCCGAGGAGAAGACGGCGACCTTGGCGAACAGGCCGATGAACCCCGGCGGCAGACCGGCCAGGCAGAGCAGGAAGAAGGCCATGGCCGCCGCGGCGAAGGGGTGGCCGGTGTGGAGTCCGCGGTAGTCGCCGAGCCGGTTCTGCGGCGCGGTGCGGGCGACGAGCGCGGCGACGCCGAAGGCGCCGAGGTTCACGGCGCCGTACATCAGGGCGTACGCCAGGGTGGTGCCGACCTGGCGGTCGGGGTCGGTGTACGCGGCGGCGGCGATCGGGACCAGGAGGTAGCCCGCCTGGCCGATGGACGACCAGGCCAGCAGGCGTACCGCGCTGCGCGGGCGGTCGGGCCGCTGCACCAGCGCGGCGACGTTGCCGACGGTCATGGTGAGGGCCGCCAGGACGGCGACAGCGGGGCCCCAGACGTGCGCGTACGGCCGGAAGGCGACGACCGTGACGAGGATGAGGCCGGCGAACCCGGCGGCCTTGCCGACGACCGACAGGTAGCCGGCGACGGGGAGCGGGGCGCCGGTGTAGGTGTCGGGGACCCAGAAGTGGAAGGGCGCGACGGCGAGCTTGAAGGCGAAGCCGACGACGGTGAGGGCGGCTCCGGCGGCGGCGAGGGTGTCCAGGCGCGGGTCGACGCCCTCGAGCCCCTTGGCCATGGCACCGAGGTGGAGGGTGCCGGTGGCGGCGTAGACGAAGCTGACGCCCAGAAGGGTGACGGCGGTCGCGGCGACGGAGGACAGGAAGAACTTCAGGGCCGCCTCGCTCGACAGCCGGTCGCCGCGGCGCAGGCCGACGAGGGCGAACGCGGGGAGGGTGGTGACCTCCAGGGCGATCACCAGGGTCGCCAGGTCCCGGGAGGCGGGCAGCAGCGCGGCGCCGGAGGCCGAGGACAGCAGCAGGAACCAGAACTCGCCGGCCGGCAGCTCGTCGAGGGTGTGCACGGACAGCAGCGCGGCGATCAGCGCTCCGGCCAGCACCAGCAGTTGCACGACGAGCGTGAAGTGGTCGGCTACATAGGAGCAGTCGGCCGGGCTGCCGACGAGGCAGAAGGTGGTGCGGTCGCCGTCGAGCAGCGGAAGCAGACTGAGCCCGGCCAGGACCAGGCCGCCGAGGGTGACCCAGGCGAGCGGCCGCTTGCGGCCGTCGGGCAGGAAGAGGTCGGCGACGAGTACGACGAGCGCGGCCGCCGCGACGATGGCGGGCGGGGCGATCGCGACCCAGTCGACCGACTGGACGACGGAGGTGGCGAGGGTGCTCATCAGCTGCCTCCGAGCAGGGTGCGCACGGCCGGGTCGGTGAGGCCGAGCAGGGCGGCGGGCCACAGGCCGGCGAGGACGGTGAGGACGACCAGCGGGGTCCAGGCCGCGAACTCGTAGCCCTTGACGTCGGCGAGCGCCGGCGCGGCGTGGACGGTGTCGCGCTCGCCCATGCAGACGCGGCGCACGACGACGAGGAGGTACGCGGCGGTGAGCAGGGTGCCGAAGGCGGCGATCGCGGTGAAGGCCAGGTAGGCGCCGCGGTCAAGCCCTGGGGCGGGCTTGAACGAGCCGAACATGGCGAGCATCTCGCCCCAGAAGCCGGCCAGGCCCGGCAGGCCGAGGGAGGCGACGGCCGCGAAGGCGAGCAGCCCGCCCATGCGGGGGGCCTTGCCGTACAGCGCGGCGCCGGTCTGTCCGGCGAGGGTGTCCAGGTCGGTGGAGCCGTAGCGGTCCTTGAGCGCGCCGACCAGGAAGAAGAGCAGGCCCGTGATCAGGCCGTGGGCGATGTTGGCGAACAGCGCGCCGTTGACGCCGGTGGGGGTCAGGGTGGCGATGCCGAGCAGGACGAAGCCCATGTGGCCGACCGAGCTGTACGCGATGAGCCGCTTGAGGTCGCCGCCGGCGCCGCGGCGGGCCAGGGCCAGGCAGGCCAGCGACCCGTAGACGATGCCGACGACCGCGAAGGCGGCCAGGTAGGGCGCGAAGGTCTGCATGCCCTCGGGGGCGGCCGGCAGCAGGATCCGCACGAAGCCGTACGTGCCCATCTTGAGGAGCACGCCCGCCAGGAGCACCGAGCCGACGGTGGGGGCGGCGGTGTGGGCGTCGGGGAGCCAGCTGTGCAGGGGCCACATCGGGGCCTTGACGGCGAGGCCGAGGCCGATGGAGAGGACCGCGATCAGTTGCGTGGAGTGACCGAGTGACGACCCGTTGTCAGTGGCGAGTGCCACCATGTCGAATGTGCCCGCCTCGAGCCCGACGAGGAGGAGGCCGAGCAGCATGATCACGGAGCCGAGGAGGGTGTAGAGGATGAACCGGAGGGCGGCCTTCTCCCGGTTCTCACCGCCCCAGCGGGCGATGAGGAAGTACATCGGGATGAGGACCATCTCGAAGGCGAGGAAGAAGAGCAGCAGGTCGAGCACGGCGAAGGTGGCCAGCGTGCCCGTCTCGAGGAAGAGGAGGAGCGCGACGAACGCCTTCGGCGAGGGGCCCGCGGGCATCTTGAAGTAGCTGTAGAGCGCGCAGAGGAAGCTCAGCAGCGCGGTCAGGACGAAGAGGGGGAGGCTGATGCCGTCGATGCCGAGGTGGATGCGGATGCCGAGCGCCGGGATCCAGCTGATGTCGGTGCTCGCCTGCATCGTGGCGGGGTGGTCGTGGTCGAAGCCCGCGGCGAGGACGATGCTCAGGACGAGGACGAGACCGGTGACGGTCACGCCGTGGCGGAGCACGGCCTGGTCGGGGTTCCTGCCCTTCAGACCGGGCGGGGGCGGCAGCAGGGCGCCTGCGGCGCCGAGCAGCGGCAGGACGACGGCGGCCGCGAGGACGTACTGGAGGACGGTGTCGTTCACGGCTCACGCTCCGACGGCGACGAGGACGGCGAGGATCACGGAGCCGGCCAGCAGCACGCTGATATAGGTCTGCACATTGCCCGTCTGGGTGCGGCGCACGACCGCGCCGAGCAGCCGGGGCAGGCCTCCCGCGCCGCGTACGTAGGTCTCCACGACCTCGCGGTCGAGGAAGCGGACGAGGCCGGCCGCGGCGAGCACGGGGCGGACGAAGAGCGCCGAGTACAGGGCGTCGAGGCGGAAGCCGTGTGAGGCCGGGCCGAAGAGCGGCCCGAGCAGCAGGCGTCCGGGGTCGGCGGGGTCCTGGGCGGCGGCGATGTCCCCGTAGACCTGCTCGTGGGTCTGCAGCGCCGCGGCCTCGGTGAGCGCGGGCTCCTCGTCGGTCGCCCCGGTGGTGACGAGCGCCCCGATCGGGGTGCGGCGGCGGGCCGCGGCGGCCTGCCAGGCGCCGTAGGTGGCGAGGATGCCGACCACGGCGAGGCCGACACCGAGGATCGAGGTCACCAGGGTCGGGGTGAGCGCGTTGCCGTCCAGCCAGGAGGGGAGGTCGAAGACCTTCGGGACGAGGGAGATCGCGCCGAAGGCGATGGTCGGGATCGCCAGCACCCACAGCACGACGGTCATGACCGCGGGCTCCTTGCCGTGCGCCTCGGGGGCGGCGGCGCCCTGGCCGCGGAAGGCGAGGAGGAACAGGCGGGTGGCGTAGCCGGCGGTGAGGACGGCGGTGATCAGCGCGGCGACCAGGACGAGCCAGCCGACGGCCGCCGGGACGCCCTCGGCGTGGCCGGCGGAGGCGTGCTCGGCCGCCCGCAGCACGGACTCCTTGGAGAAGAAGCCGGAGAAGGGGGGAATCGCGGCCAGGGCGGCCAGGGCGATGCCCATGGTCCACATGGCGTCGGGGACGCGCTTGCCGAGGTCGCCCATGCGGGACATCGCGGCCAGCGAGTTGGTGCCGGCGGCGTGGATGACGACGCCGGCGGCGAGGAAGAGGAGGGCCTTGAACGCACCGTGCGAGACGAGGTGGAACACGGCGGCACTGCGGTCGCCGACGGCGAGGGCGGCGGCCATGTAGCCGAGCTGGCCGATCGTCGAGTAGGCGAGGACGCGTTTGATGTCGTCCTGGGCGAGCGCGGCGAGGCCGGAGCCGATCATGGTGGCGGCGGCCATCACACCGAGCACCGCGAGGGTGACGGTGGATGCCTCGAAGACCGGCAGCAGCCGGGCGACGAGGTAGATGCCGGCCGCGACCATCGTGGCGGCGTGGATCAGCGCGGACACCGGGGTGGGGCCGGCCATCGCGTCGGGCAGCCAGGTGTGCAGCGGGAACTGCGCGGACTTGCCGGCCACGCCGGCGAGCAGCAGCAGGCCGACGACGGTCGGGTGCGTGAGGTCGCCGTGGGTGGCCGCGGTGAGGATGCCGTTGATCCGGAACGTCCCGGCGTCGGCGGCGAGCGCGAAGACGCCGATCAGGAAGGGGACGTCACCGAGTTTGGTGACCAGGAACGCCTTGAGGGAGGCGGACCGGGCGACCTCGGTCTCCCAGTAGTGGCCGACCAGGAAGTAAGAGCAGATGCCCATGATCTCCCAGCCGACCAGCAGCACCATCAGGTCGCCGGTGTAGACGACCAGGAACATGGCGGCGGTGAAGAGCGAGACCAGGGCGGAGTAGGAGGCGTAGCGGGGGTCGTCGCGCAGATAGCCCGTGGAGTAGAGCTGCACGCAGGTGGCGACCAGGCCGACGAGCACGGCGATGAGCACCGAGAAGCCGTCGAGGTGGAGGGCGAGGTCGATGGGGACCGAGCCGGTCGGCGTCAGACGGGTGGCGGCGTCGGTGGCCGGGCCGCTGCCCTGCCGTGCGGCGACGATCGCGGCCAGCACGAAGGCGGTCGCGGTGGGCAGTACGGCCAGCGGCCGGACGAAGCCGGGGGCGGTGCGGCCGAGCAGCAGACCGCCGACGGCGCCGAGGAAGGGAAGGAGGGGGACGAGGACGGCGAGGGTCGTCAGGGTCACGCTGCGGCCTCGGCCTTCTCTTCGGGTGCGGAGGGCCCGGCCCCTTCGCCCTGCGGGTCGTGCGGCTCGTGGTCGGCGAGGTCGGTGAGGCGGTCGATGTCCGAGGTGCCCCGGTTGCGGTACACGAGCAGGACGACGGCGAGGCCGATGCCGATCTCGGCGGCGGCGATGACGATGACGAACAGCGTCAGCGCCTGTCCGGCGTGGAGGGTGTCGCGGAGCCAGACGTCGAAGGCGACCAGGTTGAGGTTGACCGCGTTCAGCATCAGCTCGACCGACATCAGGACGAGGATCGCGTTGCGCCGGGCGAGGACGCCGTACAGGCCGACGGAGAACAGAAGGGCGGCGAGGACGGCGGGATAGGCGAGATGCATCAGCGCTCCCCCGGCTGCTGACGGGACTGCTTGCGGGACAGGACGATCGCACCGACGAGCGCGGCGAGCAGGAGCACGGACAGCGCCTCGAACGGCAGCACCCAGTGCCGGAAGAGGATCTGCCCGGTGACCTTGGTGGAGCCCTGTGCGGCGCCGTCCACGTCGATCCAGGTGGCCCGGAAGGCGTCCACCACGACCCACACCAGCGTGCCGGCGGCGGCGACGGCCACGGCCAGGGCGGCGATCCGGTTGCCCGAATCCGCGTCCGGGGAACGGCCGATGGGCGCCCTGGTGAGCATCAGCCCGAACAGGACGAGGACGACGACGGAGCCCACGTAGATCAGTACCTGCACCCAGGCGATGAATTCGGCGGTGAGGAGGAGGTACTCGACGGCGACACCGCCGAGCGCGACCACCAGCCAGAGGGCCGCGTGCACCAGCTGCTTGGTGGTGACGCTGACGACGGCGGCGGCGAGGGTCGCCACGCCGACGAGGACGAAGACGATCTCGACGCCGGTCGGGGACAGGAACCCGGGGTGCGTTGCGGCGAGGCTCACGCGTCGCCCCCCGGCTGCTCGTGGTCGGCGCCGGCCGCGGCGGTGGCCGCAGCGGCGGCAGCGGCGGCCTTCTCGGCGGCCTTGCGGGCGGCGCCGAGCTCCTTGGGCTCCTCGGCGCCGGGGTCGAGCGGCGGCGGGGTGGGCACCGTCCACATCCACTCGCGCAGCTTGTCGCGCTCATGGGTGAGATCGAGGATGTCGGTCTCCGCGTACTCGAACTCCGGCGACCAGAACAGGGCGTCGAAGGGGCACACCTCGATGCAGATGCCGCAGTACATGCAGAGCGAGAAGTCGATGGCGAAGCGGTCCAGCACGTTGCGGCTTCGCTCGCGGCCGCCGGGGGTGGTGGCGGGCACCGTCTCCTTGTGGGAGTCGATGTAGATGCACCAGTCGGGGCACTCGCGGGCGCACAGCATGCAGACCGTGCAGTTCTCCTCGAACAGCGCGATCACGCCGCGGGAGCGCGGCGGAAGTTCGGGCTGCACGTCCGGGTACTGCGCGGTGTGCGAGCGCCGGGTCATCGTGCGCAGGGTGACGGCGAGGCCCTTGGCCAGGCCGGAACCGGGGATGCCCATCAGGAGATCACCACCTTCACCACGCCGGTGAGCGCGATCTGGGCCAGGGCGAGCGGGATGAGGACGGTCCAGGCGAATTTCTGCAACTGGTCCTCGCGCAACCGGGGATAGGTGACCCGGAGCCAGATGACGACGAAGGCCAGGGCCCCCGCCTTGAGCAGCGTCCACAGCCAGCCGAGGCTGTCCGACCACGGGCCGTGCCAGCCACCGAGGAAGAGGACGGTGGTCAGCCCGCACAGCACGACGATGCCGGCGTACTCGGCGAGCAGGAACAGCGCGAAGCGCATGCCCGTGTACTCGGTGAAGGCACCGAAGATGATCTCCGAGTCGGCGACGGGCATGTCGAACGGCGGGCGCTGGAGCTCGGCGAGGCCGGCGGTGAAGAACACCACGGCGCCGATCAGCTGCCACGGCGTCCACCACCACGCGTAGGCGTCGACGATGCCGGGCAGCGAGAGCGTGCCCGCCGCCATGGCGACGGACGCGGCGGCCAGCAGCATCGGCAGCTCGTACGACATCAGCTGCGCGGCGGTGCGCAGGCCGCCCAGAAGGGAGAACTTGTTGGCGGAGGCCCAGCCCGCCATGAGCGAGCCGAGGACCCCGACGCCCATCACGGCGAGCACGAAGAACAGGCCCGCGTCGATGTCCTGGCCCACGAAACCGCCGGGGCCGACCGGGATCGCGACGATGGCGAGCAGGTACGGCAGCAGGGCGACGACGGGCGCGAGCTGGAAGACCTTCCGGTCCGCGTCGGCCGGGACCACGTCCTCCTTCTGCGCGAACTTCACGCCGTCGGCGACGAGCTGGGCCCAGCCGTGGAAGCCGCCGGCGTACATCGGGCCGAGCCGGCCCTGCATGTGCGCCATGACCTTGTGCTCGGTCTGGCCGACGACCAGCGGCAGGACGAGGAAGGCGACGAGCACTGCGAGCAGCCGGAGGATCACTTCGAGGGCGTCGCTCACGGTGTGCTGCCTCCTTCTGCGTCGTCGTCATCCGGGGTCTGCGTCGGGGTGCCGGGGGCGTCGCGGTCGGCGGTCCGCGCGGGTTCGCCGTCCGGCCCCTCGGCCGGTGCGGATCCGTCCCCGTCCGCGGGCTGCCCTGCGGGCGGTCGGCCGGGGTCGGGCTGCGCGGTCGCCTCGGGCCGTTCCGTCGCTTCGGGCTGCGCGGCCGTGGGAGCCTCGGCCGCGGCGGGCGGCTGCCCGCCCGTGGCCGGCGACGATCCGGCGGGCGCCGCCTGGGCGTCGGCGGGCTTCTCAGGGGGCGTCGCTCCGGCGGAGGGCCGCGCCTGCGGGGCCGCGCTTGTGTCGCGGGGGACGTCCCAGGGGGCGTCCGGGGTCCGCTTGCGCGGGGTGTCGGGGGCGGCCGCCTGGCTGGCGGAGCCGTCGCTCGCCGAGCGGCTGCGACGCGCGGCCCCGACCCCGGGGGTCGCGGCGGGGGCCGCGCCCGGAGCGGCGGCCTGGCCGGCGGAGCCCTCCGTGACGCTGCGGGTGCGCCGGGCGGGGCGGTCCGCGGCCGCGCCCGCGGCACCGGCCGCACCGGCCGCGCGCGGGGTGCGGGCGGGACGGGCCGGGGCGGGCGGGAGCTGGCCCTTGAGCGGACCCCAGTCGTTGGGGTCGGGCACACCGGGGGGAAGCATCTGGCGGCGCTTCGGCCCGCCGTGTTCGGACTCCCCCGGCTCCTTGGCGCCGGGCCACGCCTTCGCCACCCGAGCCGCCAGGACGAAGTCCTTGCGCAGCGGATGCCCCTCGAAGCCCTCGGGCAGCAGCAGCGGCACCAGGTGCGGGTGGCCGGTGAAGTCGACGCCGAACATCTCGTACGTCTCGCGCTCGTGCCAGGCGGCGCCCGCGTAGACGCCGACGGCGGTCGGCAGCGCCGCGGCCTCGTGCGGGACGGTCGTACGAATCATCAGGCGCCGCACCGAGCCGACCGAGGGGGCGGCGACGTGGGCGCAGACGCGGAAGCCGGTGCCGGGTTCGTCGACGGCGCTCAGCCAGTCGAAGAAGGTGCAGCCGAGGGTGTCGCGGGCGGCCCGAAGGGCGTCGATCCAGGCGGCGGCGGGGACGTCGACGGTCAGCAGGCCGTACGCCTCCTCCGCCGTGGCCTCCGTGCCGAAGACCTCGGCGACGGCGTCCGGCTCCGGGAGCCGGTCGAAGGGCGTGGTCACTTCGCGGCCTCCCCGGGCGGCGGCGGGGCCTGGACGAGGCCGCTGCGCAGCGCGGCGGTGGACGCGCGGGGGGTGTCCCCGTCGGCGTAGCGCTCGCCGAGCGACTCGCGGGCGATCTTCTCCTGAAGCTTGAGGATGCCCTGCAGCAGCGCCTCGGGCCGCGGCGGGCAGCCGGGCACGTAGACGTCGACGGGGATGATCTGGTCGACGCCCTTGGTCACCGAGTACGAGTCCCAGTAGGGGCCGCCGCAGTTGGAGCAGGCGCCGAAGGAGATGACGTACTTCGGCTCGGGCATCTGCTCGTACAGGCGCTTCACGGCCGGGGCCATCTTGTCGGTCACCGTGCCGGAGACGATCATGAGGTCGGCCTGGCGCGGGCCGGGCGCGAAGGGGATCACACCGAGCCGGATGAAGTCGTGCCGGGCCATGGAGGCGGCGATGAACTCGATGGCGCAGCAGGCGAGGCCGAAGTTGAAGACCCACAGGCTGTAGCGGCGGCCCCAGTTCAGGACCACCTTCATCGGCTCGGGTGCCAGCCGCGCGAGCGTACCGAGGCGGCGCGGCTCCGGCAGGTACTCGGGAGTGCTCACATCGGTCACATCGGTCACGTCCATTCCAGGACGCCCTTCTTCCAGGCGTAGAGCAGGCCGACGGCGAGGAAGCCGAGGAAGACGAACATCTCCACCAGCGTCGTGCCGCCGTACCCCTCGGCGGCGAAGACCGTCGCCCAGGGGAAGAGGAAGATCGCGTCGACCGCGAAGATCACGTACAGGAAGGAGTAGACGTAGTAGCGGATCTGGGTGTGCGCCCAGCCCTCGCCGACGGGGTCGACGCCGCACTCGTACGTGAGCATCTTCTCCTGCGTCGGCACGACGGGCCGCAGCAGCCGGCCGGCCCCGAAGGCCACCGTGACGAAGAGCACCCCGAGCACCGCGACCAGCCCGACGACCGAGTAGCCGTGGAAGTAGTCCACGTCCGTCCGCCCCTCGTTTCTCGTCGTAAGCGCGTTGTCCAGCGATCCGGCGGATCTTTAGACGATCTGTACGAACGGAGTCTAGGCCCTGCCTCCCTGAGCGGAACCACCCGTCCTGACCGGTGGTACGGATAACCCCACCTTGTCCCGGCAGGCGCACCCCATGGCGGTGGCCGCCCGGTGCCCGGCAGGCTTGGCCCCATGACCATCAACTCCCAGCGCGGGGAAGCTCCCCCGCTGCCGCCGGCGCGGTTCGCCTTCGACGCGGTGACGTGGAAGGAGATCGCGTATCTGCTGGCGAACCTGCCCGTGGACCTCGTGGGCTTCGTCTACGTCGTCGTCGTGCTGTACCTCGGCATCGGGCTGTCGGTGACCGTCGTCGGCCTGCCGCTGCTGGCACTGGGGCTGGCGGGGTGCAGGCTGCTGGGGCGCCTGGAGCGGGGGCGGGCGCGCGGCATGCTCGGGGTGGCCGTGGACGAGCCCCGGTCGCTGGTGCCGGGGCGGATGGGCTTCTTCCCCTGGCTCTGGACCTCGCTGAAGGACCCGGTGGGATGGCGGCACGCGCTGTACTTCTTCGCGCGGCTGCCGTGGGGGATCGCGACCTTCACCGTCGTCCTGACCTCGCTGTTCGTGGCGTGGCCGGTGCTGCCGTTCATCGCGCGGGGGCTGGCGAACGCGGACCGCGCGATGGTCCGCGGCCTGCTGTCGCCCTCCGACGAGCTGGAACGGCGGATCGCCGAACTGGAGTCGGATCGCGGCACGGTGGTGGACACCGCCGCCGCCGACCTGCGCCGCATCGAACGTGATCTGCACGACGGGGCCCAGGCGCGGCTGGTGGCGCTCGCGATGGACCTGGGCCTGGCGAAGGAGAAGCTGCAGGAGGACCCGGAGGCGGCGGCGAGGATGGTCGGCGACGCCCACGGCGAGGTGAAGCTCGCCCTGCAGGAACTGCGCGACCTGGCCCGCGGCATCCACCCGGCGGTGCTCACCGACCGCGGCCTCGACGCCGCGCTGTCCTCGGTGGCCGCCCGGTGCACGGTGCCGGTCCGGGTCCAGGTGGACCTGGCGAGCCGGCCGGCGCCGGCGATCGAGGGCATCGCGTACTTCACCGTCTCGGAGCTGCTGCAGAACATCAGCAAGCACAGCGGGGCGCACCGGGCCGTCGTCGAGCTGTGGCGCTCGGACGGCCGGCTGATGATCCAGGTCCGCGACGACGGGCGGGGCGGCGCGAGCGCGTCGGGCGGCAGCGGGCTGGGCGGACTGGCCGAGCGGCTGGACTCGGTGGACGGCCTGCTGGTGATCGACTCCCCGGCCGGCGGCCCGACCACGGTGACGGCCGAACTGCCCTGGCGGGACCGCGCCTGAGGCGCCGCGCGTACGCGGGGAACGGTCGGTGCCCTCCCGGGAGTCCCGGGAGGGCACCGACCCGGCCTCATGTGGTCAGGCGGTGAGTTCGGCCCGCTTCAGCGGGGTGGTGGCGGGCCCGGGCCCGCTGGTACCGCGCTCGGCATCGCGATCCTCGGTTCGCTCCCGACCGGCGGCTCCGTCCGTGAGATGCCCGTCGACCCCCGAGCAGGCGGGTCACCGCATCGCCGGCGCGCCGGCCTTCGCCCAGGGGGAGGCAGAGGCCTGGTCCGCGTCGCGCGGGAGGCTCTCACCGCCTCGATGGCGACCACTTTCACCATCGGCACGATCGGCGTCCTCGCCGCCACCCTCCTGGCCAAGCTGCTGGACGGTGCCGTCCTGGGTCGAGCCGGCGCCGGCCGCCGTCGGCACGGCCAGGCCCGCACCGAGCCCGAGCGGGCCCCTGACGTCGCGGTGCCGGGACAGGGCCGGCGGACCCACCGGCGCGGAGACGAGCGCGGCGGCGACGGCCGGGGAACGCGCCCCCGAAGGGCGGCGGGCCCGACGAGCATCACCTTGCGGCGGCCGAACCGTTCGGCGAGGCTCGACCGGCCGGCATCGCGGCTCCCGCGCCGGGGCGTGCCCGCCTCGGCCGAGGTTCGCCGCACTTCGGGGGTGGGGTTTTCCCCAGGTCCAAGACGCCGATCCGCACCATGGGCCGGAACGCCGCGGCGGACGAGGCTGGAGGCATCACCTGGCGGGACGCAGAGGGACGACGAAGAGGACGGACGTGACCATGGCATACGGTTTCCCGGAGCCGCGAGAGCACCGGCTGCCCGCGGCGCTGCGCGCGCCGTTCGAGGCCCGCACCTGGCGCGAGTTCCTGTATCTGCTGCTGAATCTGCCGATGGGCGTCATCGGCTTCGTCTTCACCGTGACGATGCTGTCGCTCGGCGCGGGCCTGCTGGTCACCTTCCTCGGGCTGCCCGTGCTCGCCCTGATGCTGGCCGGCTGCCGGGGCCTGGGCGTCGTGGAGCGCGAGCGGGCCCGCCAGTGCCTGCGCATCGACGTGGCGGCGCCCGCGCCGCTGCGCCGGCGGCCCGGCCAGGGCCTCATGTCCTGGCTCGGCGGCCAGCTGACCAGCGGCGCCTCCTGGCGGCACGTCCTGTACTTGTTCCTGCACTTCCCGTGGGGAGTGTTCACCTTCTCCGTGGCGATCTCCTTCTTCACCTACGGCTGGGGGCTCTTCACCTATCCGCTGTGGCAGTGGGTCTTCCCCGCCTACACCGACCAGCCCGGGCTCCAGCTCTACGGGGACGGCAGCGGCAACGGCTGGTGGCTCGACTCGCCCTTCGAGGTGGCCATGACCTCCGTGCTGGGGCTGCTGCTGGTGCTGGCCACCCCCTGGCTGATCCGGGGCATGGCGCACGTGGACCGGGGCCTGGTCGCCGGACTGCTGGGGGCGTCGCGGCTGGCGACCCGGGTGTCGGAGCTGGAGTCGGACCGGGGCACGGTGGTGGACACCGCCGCCGCCGACCTGCGCCGCATCGAGCGCGATCTGCACGACGGGGCCCAGGCGCGGCTCGTGGCGCTCGCCATGGACCTGGGCCTGGCGAAGGAGAAGCTGCAGGAGGACCCGAAGGCGGCCGCCACGATGGTCGAGGAGGCGCACGGCGAGGTGAAGCTCGCCCTGCGGGAACTGCGCGACCTGGCCCGCGGCATCCACCCGGCGGTGCTCACCGACCGCGGCCTCGACGCCGCACTGTCCTCCCTGGCGGCCCGGTGCGCCGTACCGGTCGGCGTGAGCGTGGACCTGCCCGGGCGGCCGGTGCCGGCGATCGAGGGCATCGCGTACTTCACCGTCTCGGAGCTGCTGCAGAACATCAGCAAGCACAGCGGCGCCTCGCGTGCCACGGTCGACCTGTGGCGCTCCGGGGACCGGCTGATGATCCACGTCGTCGACAACGGGCGCGGCGGCGCCTCCACCGCCCACGGCTCGGGCCTGGCCGGGCTGGCCGAGCGGCTGGGCGCGGTGGACGGCGTGCTCGCGGTGGACTCCCCCGCCGGCGGCCCGACCACCGTCGCCGCCGAGCTGCCCTGGCGGACCTGAGCCCGCAGGGGGCCGCGAGGCCCCGGGCGCGTCGAGGACGTCGGGAACCCCGAGAGCCAGAAACAGCCGAAGAACCAGAAGAAACCGAACAACCGGAAGAACCGGAAGAACCGGAAAGACCGGAAGAACCGAACGGACGCGGAACCGCTCCCCTCGGTCCCTCCCCCGCACTCCGCCCGGGCGGCAACGCCGTGTGCCGGCCGCCGGAAGCTGGAATGCTGGGGAGGGACACGTCGTCGTCGACACGGGGGAGCCGGTAGCGGTGGAGGACAGAGTGCGGGTGGTCATCGCCGAGGACTCGGTGCTGCTGAGGGAGGGACTGACCCGCCTGCTGACCGACCGCGGGCACGAGGTCGTCGCCGGGGTCGGCGACGCCGAGGCCCTGCTGAAGGTGATCGGCGAGCTGGCCGCCGAGGGCGCGGTGCCCGACGTGGTCGTGGCCGACGTGCGGATGCCGCCGACCCACACGGACGAGGGCGTGCGCGCGGCGGTGCGGCTGCGCCGCGACCACCCGAGTCTGGGCGTGCTGGTGCTCTCGCAATACGTGGAGGAGCGGTACGCCACCGAGCTGCTGGCCGGCAGTTCCCGCGGGGTCGGGTATCTGCTCAAGGACCGGGTAGCCGATGTCCGGGAGTTCGTGGACGCGGTCGTGCGGGTGGCCGGCGGCGGTACCGCCCTGGACCCGGAGGTGGTCGCGCAGCTGCTCGGACGCAGCCGCAAGCAGGACGTGCTGGCCGGCCTCACACCGCGGGAGCGGGAGGTGCTCGGACTGATGGCCGAGGGGCGGACGAACTCCGCGATCGCCAAGCAGCTGGTGGTGAGCGACGGAGCGGTGGAGAAGCACGTCAGCAACATCTTCCTGAAGCTGGGGCTGGCGCCCAGCGAGGGCGACCACCGGCGCGTCCTGGCCGTGCTCACCTATCTCAACTCCTGACCCGCTGACGTACTGTCAGAGGGGGTCGGGAAGGCGCAGAACCGAAGCGGCGCCGTCAGGCGTCCCGAATGGAGGAAGAAGGCATCACGGGCTCCGGGGGGCGGCGACCGTGACCCATCAGGGCACAAAGGGAGCTCAGCGCGGCGCTCACGATGCGGGAAGACCCGGGAAGGCCACCCTTACCCACGTACGATGGCGCGTGGGACACAAGGTCACGGCCCCGGTCGTGAGCCGCCGCCTCGAAGGAGGTCCGATTCAGTGACCAGCCAGGTCAGCAGCCCGACAACCCCCGATCATCCCGTTCTGGGAGAGCAGCGGAAACCGGCCAAGGAGACCAGGAAGCTCGATCGGGTGGTGATCCGCTTCGCCGGGGACTCCGGCGACGGCATGCAGCTCACGGGAGATCGGTTCACCTCGGAAACGGCGTCGTTCGGCAACGATCTCTCCACCCTGCCGAACTTCCCGGCCGAGATCCGGGCTCCGGCAGGCACCCTGCCGGGCGTCTCGAGTTTCCAGCTGCACTTCGCCGACCACGACATCCTCACCCCGGGTGACGCCCCGAACGTCCTGGTCGCGATGAACCCGGCGGCACTGAAGGCGAACATCGGCGACCTGCCGCGCGGCGCGGAGGTCATCGTCAACACGGACGAGTTCACCTCCCGCGCGATGACCAAGGTCGGCTACGACGCGTCCCCCCTGGAGGACGGTTCGCTCTCCGCCTACGCGGTGCACCCGGTGCCGCTGACCACCCTGACGGTCGAGGCGCTCAAGGAGTACCCGCTGTCCCGCAAGGAGGCCGAGCGCAGCAAGAACATGTTCGCGCTCGGGCTGCTGTCGTGGATGTACCACCGGCCCACCGAGGGCACCGAGGACTTCCTGCGCAAGAAGTTCGCGAAGAAGCCCGAGCTGGCCGAGGCGAACGTCGCCGCCTTCCGTGCCGGCTGGAACTTCGGCGAGACCACCGAGGACTTCGCGGTCAGCTACGAGGTGGCCCCGGCCGAGGCGGCCTTCCCGGCCGGCACCTACCGCAACATGTCGGGGAACCTGGCGCTGTCGTACGGCCTGATCACCGCGGCCCGGCAGGCGGACCTGCCGCTCTTCCTGGGCTCGTACCCGATCACCCCCGCCTCGGACATCCTGCACGAGCTGAGCCGGCACAAGAACTTCGGCGTGCGCACCTTCCAGGCCGAGGACGAGATCGCCGGCATCGGCGCCGCGCTGGGCGCGGCCTTCGGCGGCTCGCTGGCCGTCACCACCACCTCCGGACCCGGCGTGGCGCTGAAGTCGGAGACGATCGGCCTCGCGGTCTCGCTGGAGCTGCCGCTGCTGATCGTCGACATCCAGCGCGGCGGCCCCTCGACGGGACTGCCGACCAAGACCGAGCAGGCCGACCTGCTCCAGGCGATGTACGGGCGCAACGGCGAGGCCCCGGTCCCGATCGTGGCGCCGAGCACCCCGGGCGACTGCTTCTACGCGGCGCTCGAGGCGGCCCGCATCGCGCTGACCTACCGCACCCCGGTCTTCCTGCTCTCCGACGGCTACCTGGCCAACGGCTCCGAGCCGTGGCGGGTCCCCGACCTGGACGAGCTGCCCGACCTGCGGGTGCAGTTCGCGACGACGCCCAACCACGTCGCCGAGGACGGCACCGAGGAGTTCTGGCCTTACCTGCGCGACCCGGAGACCCTGGCCCGTCCCTGGGCGGTGCCGGGGACCCCCGGTCTGGAGCACCGGATCGGCGGCATCGAGAAGCAGGACGGCACGGGCAACATCTCGTACGACCCTGCCAACCACGACCTGATGGTGCGCACCCGGCAGGCCAAGGTCGACGGCATCGAGGTGCCGGACGTCACCGTGGACGACCCAAGCGGTCAGGCGAGCACCCTCGTCATCGGCTGGGGTTCGACGTACGGGCCGATCACGGCCGCCGTACGGCGCATCAGGGGCGCAGGGGGCGCGGTCGCGCAGGCGCATCTGCGCCATCTGAACCCCTTCCCGAGGAATCTGGGAGAGGTCCTCAAGCGTTATCAGAAGGTGGTGGTCCCGGAGATGAACC
The DNA here is from genome assembly GCF_040638135.1 of Streptomyces sp. NPDC026673. Lineage (NCBI taxonomy): Bacteria > Bacillati > Actinomycetota > Actinomycetes > Kitasatosporales > Streptomycetaceae > Streptomyces > Streptomyces sp. NPDC026673. The sequence continues at coordinate 58,979 of NZ_JBEZXR010000035.1, forward strand.
TCGGCCAGCTCGCCCACCTGCTGCGGGCGAAGTATCTGGTCGACGCCCGCTCCCACACCCAGGTCACCGGCCTGCCCTTCAAGGCCGAGCAACTCGCTGCCGCCATCCAGGAGGAGAGCGCAGATGTCTGAGGCTCCTGCCATCGACCACCCGACGCCCGGGCTGCCGGCGCTGTCCCTGGTCCCCAAGGCCGACGCCAAGCAGTCCATGAAGGACTTCAAGTCGGATCAGGAAGTGCGCTGGTGCCCCGGGTGCGGTGACTACGCGGTCCTCGCCGCGGTCCAGGGCTTCATGCCCGAACTGGGCCTGGCCCGGGAGAACATCGTCTTCGTCTCCGGTATCGGCTGCTCCTCCCGCTTCCCGTACTACATGAACACCTACGGGATGCACTCCATCCACGGCCGCGCCCCGGCCATCGCGACCGGCCTCGCCGGCTCGCGGCGCGACCTGTCGGTGTGGGTCGTCACGGGGGACGGCGACGCGCTGTCCATCGGCGGCAACCACCTGATCCACGCGCTGCGGCGCAATGTGAACCTGAAGATCCTGCTCTTCAACAACCGGATCTACGGGCTGACGAAGGGGCAGTACAGCCCGACCTCCGAACTCGGCAAGATCACCAAGTCGACGCCGATGGGCTCGCTGGACGCGCCCTTCAATCCGGTCTCGCTGGCGCTCGGCGCGGAGGCGTCCTTCGTGGCGCGCACGGTCGACTCCGACCGCAAGCACCTCACCGGCGTGCTGCGGGCCGCCGCGGCCCACCCGGGCACCGCCTTCGTCGAGATCTACCAGAACTGCAACATCTTCAACGACGGCGCCTTCGAGGTGCTGAAGGACCGGACGTCCGCCGAGAACGCGGTGATCCGGCTGGAGCACGGCGAGCAGATCCGGTTCGGCTCCGACAACAGCAAGGGCGTCGTCCGCGACCGGGCCACCGGCGATCTGAAGGTGGTCGACGTCGACGCGTCCAACGAGGGCGACGTCCTGGTGCACGACGCGCACGCCGCGTCCCCCATCACGGCCTTCGCCCTGTCCAGACTCGCCGACCCCGACACACTGCACCAGACGCCGATCGGCGTGTTCCGCAGCGTCGAGCGGCCGGTCTACGACGCCTTGATGTCGGAGCAGTTGGAGCAGGCCGTCGAGCAGCACGGCAAGGGCGACCTCGCCGCCCTGCTGGCCGGCAACGACACATGGACGGTCGTCGGCTGACGCGGCGCATCCGCTCTCCGGGGCCCGGGCCTGACGATCAGGCCCGGGCCCCGTCGTATGCCCGGCGGGCCGCCGCCACCCGCTCCGTACGGGCCTCGGCCCAGCGGGCCAGGCCCCACACCTGGTCGGCGGCCTCCTTGCCGAGCGGGGTGAGGGAGTAGTCGACGCGTGGCGGGATGACGGGGTACGCCTCGCGGTGCACGAAGCCGTCGCGCTCCAGGGTCTGCAGGGTCTGGGCGAGCATCTTCTCGCTGACCCCGCCGACCGTACGGCGGAGCTCGCTGAAGCGCAGGGTGCCGTCGATCAGCGCGGCGAGCACCAGGACGCCCCAGCGGCTGGTGACGTGTTCGAGGATCACGCGTGAGGGGCAGTTCCGCGCGTTCACATCAGGGGGCGTCTGCGACACCTCGGCGAGCTCGTCCCTTACGTCCATGCCACTAGCTTACTTTGAAGTGGGTACTTTCTAGAAGTTAGTACCCGCTCTAGGGTTAGTAAGGTCATCACCAACGGGGACAACAGGGACTGGAGTGAACCCGCCATGAGCATCGTCGTCACCGGAGCCACCGGACAGCTGGGCCGCCTGGTCGTGGACCGGCTGCTGGCCGAGGTCCCGGCCGACCGGGTCGCCGCCGTCGTACGCGACGCGGACAAGGCCGCCGCCATCGCCGCCCGGGGCGTGGAGCTGCGGGTGGCGGACTACAACGCGCCCGCGAGCCTGAAGGACGCCTTCCGGGCGGGCGACGTCGTGCTGCTGATCTCCGGCAGCGAGGTCGGGCAGCGCACGGCCCAGCACACCGCCGTGATCGAGGCCGCCAAGGAGGCGGGCGTCGCGAGGCTCGTCTACACCGGCGTCCTCGGGGGACCGGCCGCCGACTTCCGGCTTGCCGAGGAGCACCAGGCCACCGAGCGGGTCCTGCTGGACTCCGGGCTGACCTACACGCTGCTGCGCAACGGCTGGTACACCGAGAACTACACCGCGCAGATCCCCGTCCAGTTGGAGCACGGCGTCGTCGGCAGCGCGGGCGAGGGCCGGATCGGCTCCGCCACCCGCGAGGACTACGCGGCGGCCGCGGCCGCCGTGCTGACCGGCGAGGGGCACGAGAATGCGGTCTACGAGCTCAGCGGGGACCACGCCTGGACGATGGCCGAGTACGCCGCCGAGCTGGCCCGGCAGTCCGGCCGCCCGGTCGCGTACACGGACCTGCCCGCCGACGCCTTCCTGGCGGTGCTGACCGGCGCCGGGCTGCCCGAGCCGGTGGCCTCGATCTACGTCGACGTGGACGTCGCCGGCACCTCCCGCGGCCTCCTCGAGGGCGGCGGCGGCGACCTCGCCCGGCTGATCGGACGTCCCACCACCCCGCTCGCGGCCACGATCGCGGCGGCGCTCAAGGGCTGACCCGCCGCCCTCCCGACGGCGAGGTCCTCGCGGCGGATCCCCTCCGGCCACGAGGACCTCGTCCCGCGCCGGCCCCCCTCCGGAGGCGCGGCGGAGGTGTCATGACCGTCATGCGATACGCAGATGACGGAAGGACGCCCCGCGCGCTACCTTCGAGCGGTCGGCCAGCGCCCCGGGAGGATCGAGTGAACGAGCAGCGTGCCGGTCTGCTGTACGGATTCGCCGCCTACGGGCTCTGGGGGCTCTTCCCCCTCTACTGGCCGCTCCTCGAACCCTCCGGCGCCGGCGAGATCCTCGCCCACCGGATGGTCTGGTCGCTGGCCGTGGTCTCCCTCGTCCTGCTGGTGATGCGCCGCTGGGCGTGGGTCCCCGAACTCCTGCGGCAGCCGCGCCGGCTCGGGCTGCTGGCTCTGGCGGCGACCGTCATATCCGTGAACTGGGGCCTGTACATCTGGGGCGTCAACAGCGGGCACGTCGTCGAGACCTCGCTGGGCTACTTCATCAACCCGCTGGTCACCATCGCCCTCGGCGTCCTCGTCCTGCACGAGCGGCTGCGCCCCGCGCAGTGGGCCGCCGTCGGCGTCGGCACCGCCGCCGTCCTCGTGCTGACCCTGGGCTACGGGCGGCTTCCCTGGATCGCCCTCACCCTGGCCTGCTCCTTCGCCACGTACGGCTTCATCAAGAAGAAGGTCGGCATGGGCGGCCTGGAGTCGCTCGCCGCCGAGACGGCCCTGCAGTTCCTGCCGGCCCTCGGCTACCTGGTCTTCCTCGGCAGCCACGGCGACGCCACCTTCGCCTCGCACGGCGCGGGCCACACCGCCCTGCTCGCCGCGTGCGGCGTCGTCACCGCGGTGCCGCTGATCTGCTTCGGCGCCTCGGCCATCCGCATCCCGCTGAGCATGCTGGGGCTGCTGCAGTACCTGGCACCGGTCTTCCAGTTCGGGCTCGGACTGCTCTGGTTCCACGAGGAGATGCCGGCCGAGCGCTGGGCCGGCTTCGCCCTGGTCTGGCTCGCCCTGGCCCTGCTGACCTGGGACGCGCTGCGCGCCGCCCGGCGCGGCCGGATCGCCGTGCGCGACGCCGCCGCGGTGCCCGGCGAGGCGGCGCCGCGCGGGGCGGTCACGGGCTGAGGCGGACGGGCGGTTCGCCTTGCGGCGCCTCGCGCGCGTCCCTGCGGGAGCGGTGGGCGCGGACCTTGTGTCGGTTGCCGCAGTGCTCCATCGAGCACCAGCGGCGCCGACCGGGGCGTGAGGTGTCCACGAAGACCAGGTGGCAGTCCCGCGCGGAGCATTCGCGGACGCGGTCGGCGTAGGGGCCGGAGAAGAGGTCGACCGCGTCGCGGGCCACGGCCGCCAGGATCTGGGTGCCGGAGACCGGGGTGCGCCAGGCACGGCCGCCGTCGGGGGCGAGCCGGGCGGCGGGCGGACGCCAGGCGGCCGCCTCGTTGAGGACGAGGAGGTCCGGGGCGGGAAGCGGCTCGCCGTGGGCGCGGGCGACCGCGATGTGCCAGAGCGCGTCCCGGAGGTAGCGGGCCGCGGCGACGTCCTCGGCGGAGATCGCGAGACCGCCGGGGCCGGGACGCAGCCGGGAGGCCACCGCCCAGCGGGCGAGGTCGGCGGGCTCGTGCAGGACCTCGTGGCGGGCGTAGGCGCCGGGGCCGCCGGTGGGCAGCAGCTCCAGGCCGAGCGCGCCGGGATCGAAGCGGTAGGCGACCCCTTCGGGTGAATGGAGGACCAGACCGATTGCGGGCTCCGTCATGTAACCAATATAACTGGTTACAGAGCGGCCGAAGGCCGGTCGGGGTGCCAACGAGGGGGCAGGGCATGGCAGTTCACTGGAAGCTCGTGATCGACGCGGCGGATCCGCACCGGCAGGCCGATTTCTGGGCCGCGGCCCTCGACTACACGGTCGAGGACCACAGCGTGCTGATCGAGAAGCTGCTGGGGTTCGGCGCCGTGACGGAGGAGTTCCTGACCGAGTCGCACGGCAGGAAGGCCTGGAGGGATCTGGCCGCCGTGCGCCATCCCGAGGATCCGTACGACGAGGAGAAGGGCTCGGGCCTCGGCCGGCGCATCCTCTTCCAGCGGGTGCCCGAGGCCAAGGCGGCGAAGAACCGGCTGCACATCGACCTCCATCCGGGCGCCGGGCGGCTCGACGAGGAAGTGGCGCGGCTGGAGGGGCTGGGGGCGAAGGTGCTCCGGCGGATAGCGGAGCCCTCCGGCACATGGGTCACCATGGCCGATCCGGAGGGGAACGAGTTCGACGTCGAGTAGCCGTGCGACCGCGACAGCGGGCGGGTCGCGCGGGGGCGGCACCCCCGGCGACCCGCCTTGACGGCGAGGCGGGCGCGGTGAAAATATCTCCATGCATACGCAACTAATGCATGCGCAAGGAGATGACGGGGTGTCGGACTCAGAGCGGACCTTCCTGTTCCTGGTGGGAAGCAGCCGCGCCGACGGCAATACGGAGACCTTGGCGCGCCGCGCCGCCGAACAGCTCCCGCCCGCGGTGCGCCGGCGCTGGATCCGGCTGAAGGACCTGCCGTTGCCGCTCTTCGCGGACGAGCGGCACAACGGCGACGGAAGCTACCCTCCGCCGGCCGGGCACGCGGCGACGCTGCTGGAGGCCACCTTGGAGGCCACGGACCTCGTCGTCGTGTCACCGCTCTACTGGTACAGCGTCTCGACCAGCACCAAGCTCTACCTGGACCACTGGTCGGGCTGGATGCGGGTGCCGGGAGTGGACTTCCTGGAGCGGATGCGCGGCAAGACCCTGTGGTCGGTGACCGTGCTCGGGGGGCAGGATCCGGCGACGGCCGCCCCGCTGGTGGGAACGCTGCGCCACACCGCCGCCTACGCGGGGATGCGTTGGGGCGGGGCGCTGCTGGGCAACGGCACGAGGCCTGGTGACGTCCTGCGCGACACCGCGGCGCTCAGCCGGGCGAAGACCTTCTTCGGCTGACCGCTCCTGGGACGGGGACGGTCAGGCCGTGACGTCGCGGGTGGTGAAGCGGGCCCAGGCCGCGGAGCCGAACACGGCGACGTAGAGGGCCTGAAGCAGGAAGTTGCTGCGCATGTCGTCCCAGTAGACGGGATCGCGGACGAGATCGGCGAAGCTCAGCCAGTAGTGGGGGAAGAGGTAGGGCTGGACGGCGTGCAGCTGGGGGATGGTGTCCACGATCTGCACGGTGATCAGCAGGCCGACGGTGGTGGCCATCGCGGCGATGCCGCTGTTGGTGAGCGTGGAGATGAACAGGCCGAGCGCGGCGATGCCGGTGAGCGACCCCGCCACCACCAGGGCGACCAGCAGGGCGCGCAGCAGGCCCTCGGAGAAGGAGACCGTCGTCCCCGACAGCAGGGTGACGTCGCCGAGCGGGAAGAGCAGCGCCCCGGTCACCAGGGCCGAGATGGCGACCACCAGGGTGCCGATCAGGCAGAAGGCCAGGACGGAGGCGTATTTGGACAGCAGCAGACGGGTGCGCCCTGCCGGGGCGACCAGCAGATAGCGCAGGGTGCCGGCGTTGGCCTCTCCCGCGATGGCGTCGCCCGCGATGACGCCGATGGCCATGGGGAGGAAGAAGGGCAGGGTGGCGGCGAGCGAGGCGAAGACCAGGAAGAGACCGTTGTTGGTGATCAGTGCGACGAAGGCCGGGCCGTCGCCGCCCCCGCCGCCGGCCGAGCCGCCGTCGCCGGTCTCGATCCGCACCGCGATCCCGATGAGTACCGGGACCCCGGCCAGAACGGCCAGCAGCGCCAGCGTGCGCCAGCGGCGCAGCACGGTGACCAGCTCGCTGCGGAACAGACCGAGCGACCGGATCGGCCACACCGTCCTGGTCAGGGTGTCAGCCTGCGACATCGAAGCCCTCTCCGGTCAGCGCGACGAACGCGTCCTCCAGTGAAGCCCGTTCGGCACCGAAGCCACGGACGCGCACTCCGGCGCCGACCAGCGCGGCATTGAGGTCGGCGAGGTCGGGGAACGCCTGGGGGTCCTGCGGTAGCTCCCCGGTGACCCGGTCGCCGTCGGCGGTCAGGCCGGTGACCCCCTGCTCCTTCAGGACGCGCAGCGCCTCGGCCGGGTCGGGAGTGGTGACCACGAGGCGTCCGGCGGAGGACAGCGCCTCCACGGGGCCCTGGGTGATCAGTCTGCCGCGGGACATCACGGCGGCATGGGTGCAGACCTGTTCGATCTCGTCGAGCAGATGGGAGGAGAGGAAGACCGTGGTGCCGTCCGCCGCCAGCTCCCGCACGAGCGAACGGATCTCCCGCATGCCCTGCGGGTCCAGGCCGTTGGTGGGCTCGTCGAGCACCAGAAGTTCGCGGGGCCGCAGCAGCGCGGCGGCCAGGCCGAGCCGCTGCTTCATGCCGAGCGAGTAGGCGCGCGCCTTCTTGCCCGCGGCGGCGGCCAGCCCGACCCGCTCCAGCGCCGCGCCGACCCGGGCCCGTCGGTCGCGTGGGTCGGCGGTCGGGTCGGCGGCGTCGAAGCGCAGCAGGTTGTCCCGCCCCGAGAGGAAGCCGTAGAGGGCGGGGCCCTCGATCAGCGCGCCCACGCGCGGCAGGACGCTGCGCACCGAGCGCGGCATCGGCTCGCCGAGCACCCGGGCCGTGCCGGAGGTCGGCTCGATGAGCCCCATGAGCATGCGGATCGTCGTCGTCTTCCCGGAGCCGTTGGGCCCCAGGAAGCCGAAGACGCTGCCGCGGGGCACGGCAAGGTCGAGGCCGTCGACGGCGAGCTGTCCGCCGCGGTATCTCTTGGTGAGTCCGATCGCGGAGATCGCGTGCTCACCGGCGGCGGCGGACGGCTCCTCCATCGGCACTCCTTCGCTCGGGGACGGCGCCCTACTCCGCGGCCGCGTTCGCGGCCCTGATCAGGGCGTCCTGGTTCACGGTGCCCACATAGACCTTGCCGCTGTCGGTGATCAGCGCGTTGACCAGGCGGGTACTGATGACGGTGCCGGTGCCGAAGTCGCCCTTGACGTCCTTGCCGAAGGACTCGAGCGGCGACTTGCCACCGAAGCCCGGGGCCTTGCCCCCGCCGTCGGACGGGTCGGCGTTCAGCGCGTCCTTCGGCAGCTTCAGCTCGGCGATCGAGTCCCAGCCCTTGCCGAGGACGCCCAGGCCCTCCAGACCGTCGAGGCCGCCGAACTCCTCGTGCAGGCCGCGGCCGTCCCGCGCCGGCTTCTCGTCCGCCTTCCCGTCCGCCTTCTCACCGGCCTTCTCACCGGCCTTCTCCGTCGTCACCTCGGCGCCCTTGGGCGGGGTGAAGTCGAAGGTCGAGGCGGCGGGCTTGGCGAAGTCGACCTTCGTGAAGGCGACATCGACGATGGCCTTGCCGCCGCCCTTCGGGGCGAGGGTGAACTTCAGCGGCACACCCGTGTCGGCGTCCACACCGATCCGGATCGCCCCGATGGTGGAATCGGCGGCCTTGGGCCTGACCACCAGCTGGTAGGCATCCCGCCCGGCGATGCGCGCGGTGCCGTCCACGGAGACGGTGGAGGTGTCGTCGACCGCGTCGAGGATCTTCTCGGCGGCCTCCTGCGGGGTGGCCGGCCAGCCCTCGGGCAGTTCGCGCTCGCCCTTGGCCTTGTCCCGCGCCTCCTGAGGGAGGCCGGTCAGGTGGTAGGCCCGGTTGCTGCCGCTGTCGTAGGCCCAGACCTCGTCGCCGTTGTGGATGAGGCTGTACTCGGCGGCGCGCTCGACGATCGACACCTTCTGCCGCTGCGGGCCGTCGGCCGCGACGCGCAGGGTGTGGGAGCCGGCCAGCAGCCGCGTCAGCTGCTCCTTCGGATCGGCCGAGCCGCCGCCTCCGCCCCCGCCGCCCCCACCGAACGGCCCCCCGCCGCCCGTGGCGCCGGTCAGCAGGGCCGGCAGGCCGAAGTCGGTGGTGATGCGGACCGAGCCGGAGAGCGTCTCGGTGTCCGAGGCCGCGACCTTCGCGATCAGCTCCTCGGCGGTGATCCTGGGCAGATCGGGGCTGCCCGCGTTCGCGAGCGCCGGTACGAGCCCGATGGTCGCCGCGGCGACTCCGGCCGCCGCGACCGGGACCGCGTAACGTATCGCCTTGGGCCGGCGCCGGGGCTCCCGGTCGTCGTCCATGGGCTGGATGGGTGCCATTACGTCCCTACCTCCGTTGTCAACGGCGGGTTCCCGTCAGCGTCGCACTCGTCCACCTCGGGCCATTGTCACCCGATCCGCCGTGTGGTGGTGCCTCTTATCCCATCAATCCGGCCACTCGGGCGCATCGCCCGCCGGGATCAACTCGGCGTACACCTCAGGGATGACGGTCCCTGACAAGGGTTCAGGGCGGAAGCCGCCTCCCGGCGGCCTCCCGTGCGGCGCTCAGGCGGCGCTCAGCCCGCGCGGTGCACCACGGCGTCGCAGAGCCCCTCCAGGGCCTGCTTCGACGCGCAGTCCGGAAGCGGCGCCAGCAGGGCCCGCGCCTCGTCCGCGTACCGCACGGTGTCGCGCCGGGCCTGCTCCAGCGCCGGGTGGGCGCGCAGCAGTGCGAGCGCCTCGGCGTGCCGGCGGTCGTCCGTCAGATCGCCGTCCAGCAGTTCGCACAGCCGCCGGTCGTCCGCAGAGGCGAACCCGTTGGCCTTGGCCACGGCCGTACGGAGATGCAGCACCGGCAGGGTCGGCACGCCCTCACGCAGGTCCGTGCCGGGCGTCTTGCCCGACTCGTGCGAGTCGCTGGCGATGTCCAGCACGTCGTCGGCGAGCTGGAACGCGGTGCCGACGCGCTCGCCGTACTGGGTCATGATGTCGATCACCGTCTCGTCGGCGCCGGACATCATCGCGCCGAAACGGCACGAGACGGCGATCAGCGAGCTCGTCTTTCCGGCGATGACTTCCAGGTAGTGGTCGATCGGGTCGCGTCCGTCGCGCGGGCCGACGGTCTCCAGGATCTGCCCGGTGACCAGTCGCTCGAAGGCCTCGGCCTGGATGCGTACGGCCTCCGGCCCGAGGTCGGCCAGTATGTGCGAGGCCTTGGAGAACAGGAAGTCGCCGGTCAGTACGGCAACAGAGTTGTCCCAGCGGGCGTTGGCGCTCGGCACGCCGCGCCGCACCTCGGCCTCGTCCATGACGTCGTCGTGGTACAGCGTCGCCAGGTGCGTCAGTTCCACCACCACGGCCGACGGCACGATGCCCGGCGCGTGCGGGTCACCGAACTGCGCGGCCAGCAGCGCCAGCAGCGGGCGGAACCGCTTGCCGCCGGCGGTCACCAGATGACGGGCCGCCTCTGTGATGAAGGGCACATCGCTCTTGGTGGCCTCCAGGATGCCTGCCTCGACGGCCGACAGCCCGGCCCGGACATCGGCCTCGAGGCCCTCGTCCATTACGCTCAGCCCGAAGGGCCCGACGACGGTCGTCACCTGGGATTCTCCTGTCGCTGAGATCGCTTCCGCGGCTTGTGGCATGGCGCTGCACTACACCGGCAGAGTAACCGGTCGCCTCTCGATCACTGCGAGGGCATGGCCCCCTCAGGCCACTACGCCCGGTTTTGCCCGCGTGTACGGCCGCTCTCTCCCCGGACGCCACCCGCCGGGAACGCCCTCCCCGGCCCCGGACCACCCCCTCCGGTACGCCGCGGAGAGCGCCTCTCCTGTCGCGCCTTCCCCGCCGCCCACGCCCCATGCGTGGCCATCGGTCCGGCTCCACGGGGCACGGTGCGCACGCCAGTTCGCCCCCTGGCCCCGCACGAGATCGGGCTCGCTTCCACCGACCCATTCGGTGAAAGCGAGCCCGATCCCGGGGAATCACCCGCGGACGCGGGTCACGGCAGGCGCGCCACCCACGGAGGGGGGCGTGGCGGCCGGCCGTCTCTACGCGCGGACGGCGACGAGACCGGGACCCCCGACCAACCGGCCCCGCTCCGGACCCCGAACCCCGGCCGTCCCCCCACCCGCGGAGCGCAGACCGGCCGAGGCTCCCGCCCTCCCCGTCCGCAGCCCGCATCGGTGCGCCCGAAGGGCGCGAGACGGCGGCACAGCCGCACACCGGCAGGCCCCCCACGCAGCGCGGGCCCCCAGCCGCCCGAACAACCCGGCCCCTCTCCCCTACCCCCTCCCCCCGTACGCCTTCGTCACCGCCGCCGCCAGCCGGGGCGAGGCCCACTCCGTGCCGCACACGAAGCGCAGTACCGGGCCGAAGGTGGCCGCCGCGGGCAGTCCGGTGAAGTAGATCCCCGGTACGGAGGAGCAGAAGTCGGCGCCCAGCCGGGGCGAGCCGCCGGTACGGGCCAGTTCGGCGCGCAGTTCGGGGCCGAGGAACTCCAGCGCCTCCAGGTCCACGCGGTAGCCCGTGGCGGCCATGACGTGGTCGGCCGAGAACTCGGCAGCGCGGCCGCCGGGTGCGGCGGTGGACAGCACGACCCTGCCGTCCTCGTCGAGGCGGGCGCTGCGCGGCGCGTGGCCCGAGCTGACGGTGACCTTGCCCTCGAAACGCTCGCGCAGCCACCAGGCGCCCAGGGGCCCCAGCACCCGGCGGACGAGGTACAGCCGCAACGGCGCGGGCAGGCCGCGGAAGTACTGGGCGTGGTAACTGAAGGCGTACAGGGACCAGGCCCGCCCGAAGGGCGACTCGGGCCGCAGCCGGGGCTGGCGGTCCGGCGGGGCGCCGAACCCGACGGCGGTCCGGCCGCGGGCCAGTACTCGCACCGTCGCGCCCGCCTCGGCGAGCAGGGCCGCGCTCTCCAGGGCGGACTGCCCGGCGCCTACGACGATCACCTCGCGCCCGGCGAGCCGGCCCAGGTCGGTGTGCTGGGAGCTGTGCGAGACGGGCCCGGCGGCGGACGGCCCGTCAGAGGTGACTCCGCGCAGCTCGCGCGGCGTGTACGCGAAGCCGTGCAGCCCGCTGGCGACGACGACCGCCCGGGCCCGGAACTGCTCGCCGGAGTCCAGCTTGAGCTCGAAACCGCCGCTCGCCGCACGGTCCACGGACACGACCCTGACCTGCTCCAGGTCGGGGACGAGCCGCTCCTGGAACCACCGGCCGTAGCGGACGAAGGTCTCGGCGGGGATCAGGTCCCAGTCGGTGACCAGGGGACGCTCCCCGACGTCGCGGCAGAAGTCGCGCAGGGTGTGGCCGGGGCGGGCCGCGGAGATGTCGGAGGCGGCGGGGGTGGACTTCAGCACCATGCCCGAGGGCATGTTCTCGCGCCAGCTGACCATCGGGTCGCCGAAGGTGCGCACGGGCACGCCTCGTTCGCGCAGGTGCGCGGCGGTGGACAGGCCGTACGGGCCGGCGCCGATCACGGCAACGGGCGTCGTCATGAGTGTTCCCTTCGCATCGCGGTTCGACGTCGTGACCGGTGCATCTGCAGGAGGTGTCGGGCGCCCGGCCGGACGAAGCGGGCGAGCATGGTGACGAACGGTTTGAGGTCGTCGGCCGCCAGCCAGGCCAGTTCGGTGCCGGTGGCGCGGGCGGGCGCGTGCGGGGTCGTGTAGCCGCTGCGGCGGTAGGCGAGGAGCGCGGGGAGGTCGATGTTCTCGACGACGAAGCGGCGGCCCTCCCTCTGCCCGGCGCGGGGGATCTCCCGTCCGGTCAGGTCGAGGTGCTGCGCGCGGACGACGTCGATCCCGGCCGCGGATTCGAAGAGCCGGAACTGTGCGCCCATGCGCGGATTGAAGTCCAGCAGTTTGTAGCGGCCGTCGCGGCGGTCGTAGCGCCAGTCGAGATCCGCGATGCCCTGGAATCCGATGCTCTTGCAGAACTGGGATGCCATTGCGGCGAGTTCCGGATTGTCCACGACATAGGCGCAGGCGGTCATTCCCGCGTGCGGCGGCCAGGAACGCACCTTGACCCCGGTGAACATCACCGGCTCCGTCGCGCCCGCGCCGAAGTAGGCGTGCACGATCCAGTCCTCGGCCTCCTCGCGCGGCAGGTACTCCTGCAGGACCACCCCGGGCCTCGGCCCCCAGCCGCGGGCCAGCTCCAGCAGTTCCTGCGCGTCCTCGATACGCGTGGTGCCGGGCACGGCGGGCGTGCGGCGCCGCTCGAAGGCCTCGCGGTTCTTGGCGACCACCGGAAAGCGGGCGCCCGCCGCGAACTTCTCGACGTCCTCGTAGGAGTCGGGGAAGGCGGCCTGCGGCGACGGCACCCCGTACCGCGCGCACAGTTCGTGCAGGCCCTGCTTGCTGGCCAGGCGCCGGGACAGTCCGGGGTCGTCGGTGCGCGGGAAGAGGAAGAACTCGGTCAGTTCGCCGGCGTGCTCGGCGATGAGCACGGCCGCCTCCTCGTCGGTCGGGATCAGCACCGTGGGGCGGCCGATCCGGCGGCCGATCCGGCGCAGCCCCTCCACCAGGCGTTCCGCCGGCTCCAGTCCGGTGGTCGGCCAGACGAACCGTCCGCGCAGATAGCGGGAGGCGGCGGCGGGCGTACGGCGGTCCTCGGTAACGGCGTACATGGGAACGCCCAGTCTCCCCAGGCTGCGGATCGCCCCCACGCCACCGTGATGCAGCGGATAATGTCCGATCTTCACGATCAGCCCCGGTACGGCAGGGTCGACCGCGAACGCGGATCTCACCACGTAATCCCCCCAATGATCACGGTATTCATCGGCCCCTCCCGACCGTGACCTGAAAGGAAGCTAAGCCCGAATTGACCCCCACTGCAAGACTTTTCCGGACATTGCGAACTCTTTAGACAATCGAGAAGAGTTGTTCACCGAGCCCGAAGTGGCCGAATTCGCCGCGCTGTCGAGGACGGGCCCAGGTCGGAAAGGCGGGCTCGGAAAGCCGGTTGGCTCGATCCCGACGCGGCGGCGTTGGCGGCGGCGGGGCGGCTCCGGTCCGCGGGCCGCCCCGCGCCGCCACCCGCGGGGCCTCAGAACCCGTGGCGGCGGTCTCCGAGGACCCGTGCGCACACCGCAGCCTCGGCGCGCGCGGAGAAGGCCTCCAACGGGGTCGCACGGCGAGCGGCGACCGCGCGGCGGGTCTCGTCGGCGATCAGGTCGGCGTTGATCGCCGTACCCGCGCGCACACCCGCCGCGGCGGCGCCGACGACCTGGTCGAAGAGGCCGGTGGCATTGCCCGCCACCCACACGCCGGGCACATCGGTCGCGCCGGCCGGATCCGCGGCGACGCGGCTGCCGACGGCGTGGCCGCCCGCCTCCTGCTCCTCCGTCCGCAGCCCGAGGCCATCGAGGCCGTCGGTGCGCGCGACCAACCGGGGGGGGTGACGACCAGGGCCCGGACGGGGATGACGCGGCCCCCGTCCAGGACGACCCCGCCGAGCCGGTCGTCCGCCACCTCCAGGCCGGTGACCCTGCCGTCGACCACCGCGACACCCCGGGCGGCCAGTTGCTCGTACCCCTCGTCGGTGGGCTCGGGCCCGGTGTGCAGGAAGAGCGTCACGTCCGCGCTCCACTGCCGCCACAGCAGGGCCGTGTGCACCGCGAGCGGCCCGGTCGCCAGGACGCCGATGGGACGGTCGCGCACCTCCCAGCCGTGGCAGTACGGGCAGTGCAGCACCTCGCGCCCCCGGCGCCCGGCGAGCCCCGGGACGCCGGGGAGCTCGTCGGTCAGGCCCGTCGCCACCAGCAGCCGGGCGGCGCGGAAGGCCGCCCCGTCGGCGAGGACGACCCGGAAGCCCCCGCGGGCCGGCGTTCCGCGGCGGCCACGGAGCCCTCCCGGAAGACGCCCCCGTAGCCGGCGACCTCCGCACGGGCCGCGGCCGGCAGCTCGGCGGGCGGGGTGCCCTCACGGGCCGGGTAGCCGTGGACGCCGGCCGCCGGTGCGTTGCGCGGGCGCCCCGCGTCGATCACCAGGACCGGGCGGCGGGCCCGCGCCAGGGTGAGCGCGCCGCCGAGCCCCGCCGCGCCGCCGCCGATGACCACCACGTCGTAGGCGCCCCCGTCCACCGCGGCCGCCCCCTCGTTCGTCATGCCGTTCGTCATGTCGCGTACCTCCGTTCCGTGGCGATGGTCCGGCCGTTCTCGCGGGTTCGACAAAGCCTCATGCCTAAACGGCAACGAGGGCACCGCCCCGGGAGGCGCACGGCGCCGCCTCGGCGCGGGCCGGCGAGGCAGCGCATTCAGGGCACCCCTTGTCGCGGCCGGCCCGGGCGCACCCGCCGCCGCTCGGGCGGAACCGCGGATGCGGCCGGACGAAGCCGCCCGGCGCGCGCCGCCCACCGGTGACCGACGCGTGCGTCCGAGGCCCGTCAGACGGCACGGACGGACCTTCGCGACGCCCTCCCGGTATCCGGGCGCTCCGCACGCCTGTCGGCGGCTCCTGCCACCCTCCAAGACCCGGGCCCGGGCCCGGGCCCGCGTCGGCGGCCGGGCACGTGCCAGGCACGCGGCAGGGCCGCGACCGGCCCGGAGTGGCCGCGGCCGACCCGCTCGCATCTGGCTCCGCGTGCCGACGCCGTCGCCGAGGCCACCGGCCCCGGCATCCCCACCCCGTCCGGCTTCACCACACCAAACCCCGAGCAGGCCGCAGCCCGGCCCGGCCGCGGGTTTCCGACCCCTTCAGGGCGCGGGGCGAGCGGATGCGCGTACGGCCCGCCCGAGCGCCGACCGGGTCCACACAGCGGCGCGCCCCGCGACCGGAGAACCGGTCGCGGGGCGCGGAGGCCGCCGGGGTCAGCGGACGAAGACACCCGCCTGGCTCGCGAGGTCCAGGAAGTACTGCGGCGCGACGCCCAGCACGAGGGTGACCGCGACACCGAGCGCGATGGCCGTGGACGTCAGCGGCGAGGGCACGGCGACGGAGGGGCCGTCGGCCTTGGGCTCGCTGAAGAACATCAGCACGATGACCCGGATGTAGAAGAAGGCCGCGATGGCGGACGACACCACACCGACGATGACCAGCGGCATCGCACCGCCCTGCGCGGCCGCGCTGAAGACCGCGAACTTCCCGGCGAAGCCCGAGGTCAGCGGGATGCCGGCGAAGGCGAGCAGGAAGACCGCGAAGACCGCTGCCACCAGCGGGGAGCGCCGCCCCAGACCCGCCCAGCGCGACAGGTGCGTGGCCTCCCCGCCGGCGTCGCGCACCAGCGTGACGACCGCGAAGGCGCCCAGCGTCACGAAGGAGTACGCCGCCAGGTAGAAGAGCACCGAGGAGACGCCCTCCGGCGTGGTCGCGATGACACCGGCCAGGATGAAGCCGGCGTGCGCGATCGAGGAGTACGCGAGCAGGCGCTTCACGTCGGTCTGGGTGACCGCCACGATCGCGCCGACCAGCATCGTGAGGATCGCGACGCCCCACAACACCGGCCGCCAGTCCCAGCGCAGTTCCGGCAGGACCACGTAGAGCAGCCGCAGCAGCGCGCCGAAGGCGGCGACCTTGGTGGCCGCGGCCATGAAGCCGGTGACCGGGGTCGGCGCGCCCTCGTAGACGTCCGGCGTCCACATGTGGAACGGCACGGCGCCCACCTTGAACAGCAGCCCCATGCCGACCAGCGCGGCGCCGATCAGCAGCAGCGCGTCGTTGCCCGCCGAGTCGGCCAGCGCCGGGGTGAGCTTGGCGGTGCCGTCGACGACCGAGGCGATGCCCGAGTACGAGACGGTGCCCGCGTAGCCGTACAGCAGGGCGATGCCGAAGAGCAGGAAGGCGGAGGAGAAGGCGCCCAGCAGGAAGTACTTGACCGCCGCCTCCTGCGACATCAGGCGCCGGCGCCGGGCCAGCGCGCAGAGCAGGTAGAGCGGGAGGGAGAAGACCTCCAGGGCGATGAAGAGCGTCAGCAGGTCGTTGGCCGCCGGGAAGATCAGCATGCCGCCGATGGCGAACATCAGCAGCGGGAAGACCTCGGTGGTGGTGAAGCCGGCCTTGACGGCGTCCTTCTCCTGGTCGCTGCCGGGTACGGCGGAGCCCTGCGCGGCGAAGGAGTCGACGTGCCGGCCGTGCGCCTTGGGGTCGAGCCGGCGTTCGGCGAAGGTGAACACCCCGACCAGGCCCACCAGCAGGATCGTGCCCTGCAGGAAGAGGGCCGGGCCGTCGACCGCGACCGCGCCCATGGCGGCGATGTGCGCCTTGGTCGTCGCGTAGCCGCCCGCCGCGAGCGCCACGACCGCGGCGAAGGCGGCGGCCATGCCGACGACCGCGAGGCCGACCTGACCGGTGTAGCGGAAGCGCCGCGGCAGGAAAGCCTCGATGAGGATGCCGAGGATGGCCACACCGAAGACGATCAGGACCGGGGCGAGCTGGGCATACTCGATCTTCGGCGCGGTGATCTTGTCGGCGGCGAGCGGTGCCGCCGTTGTCCACAGGCTGTGGACAGCAACTGTGCTGCTCACTTGGATGCCTCCAGCGCCGGCTTGGGGTCGGTCTTGTGCACGTCGGAGAGCGTCTGCCCGACCGCCGGGTTGACGACGTCGGTCAGCGGCTTCGGGTAGACGCCGAGCAGGAGCAGCAGCGCGATCAGCGGCGCCACGACGGCGAGTTCCCGGACCTTCAGGTCGGGCATGCCCTCGACCCCGGCCTTCACCGGGCCGGTCATCGTCCGCTGGTAGAGGACGAGGACGTACAGCGCGGCGAGGACGATGCCGGCGGTGGCGACGATCCCGACGGCCGGGTAGCGGCTGAACGTCCCGACGAGGACGAGGAACTCGCTGACGAAGGGCGCGAGCCCCGGCAGCGACAGGGTGGCCAGTCCGCCGATCAGGAAGGTGCCGGCCAGCACCGGGGCCACCTTCTGCACCCCGCCATAGGAGGCGATGAGCCGGGAGCCGCGGCGGGAGATCAGGAAGCCCGCGACCAGCATCAGCGCGGCGGTGGAGATGCCGTGGTTGACCATGTACAGCGTCGCGCCGCCCTGGCCCTGGGAGGTCATCGCGAAGATGCCCAGGATGATGAAGCCGAAGTGGGAGATGGACGCGTAGGCCACCAGCCGCTTGATGTCGCGCTGGCCGACGGCGAGCAGGGCGCCGTAGATGATGCTGATCAGCGCCAGCACCAGGATCACCGGCGTCGCCCACTTGCTGGCCTCGGGGAAGAGCTGGAGGCAGAAGCGGAGCATCGCGAAGGTGCCGACCTTGTCGACGACCGCGGTGATCAGCACGGCGACCGGCGCCGTGGCCTCGCCCATGGCGTTGGGCAGCCAGGTGTGCAGCGGGAACAGCGGGGCCTTGACCGCGAACGCGAAGAAGAAGCCCAGGAACAGGGCGCGTTCGGCGGTCTCGGACATCTCGAGCTTGCCGGCCGCCCGGGCCTGGAGGATCTCCTGGAGGGAGAAGGTGCCCTGGCCGAGCTGGTCGGCGGTGACGGCGTAGAGCCCGATGACCGCGGCCAGCATGATGAGCCCGCCGGCCAGGTTGTAGAGCAGGAACTTCACCGCCGCGTAGGACCGCTGGCGGGCCGCCTCCTCCTCGCCGTGCTCGTGGGCACGGTCCCCGAAGCCGCCGATGAGGAAGTACATCGGGATGAGCATGGCCTCGAAGAAGATGTAGAAGAGGAAGACGTCCGTGGCCTCGAAGGAGATGATCACCATCGCCTCGACCAGCAGGATCAACGCGAAGAAGCCCTGGGTGGGCCGCCAGCGGCGGTTGGGGTTCTTCTCCTCCAGAGGGTCGGCGTCGTGCCAGCCCGCCGCGATGATGAACGGGATGAGCAGCGCGGTCAGCCCGATGAGCGCGACGGCGATGCCGTCCACGCCGAGTTCGTACCGGACCCCGAAGTCGGCGATCCAGGCGTGGGACTCGGTGAGCTGGTAGCGGTCGCCGCCCGGGTCGAAGCGGACGAACACGATCGCGGCCAGCACGAGGGTCGCCAGCGAGACGCCCAGGGCCAGCCACTTCGCGGCCCCGCGCCGGCCCGCCGGAACGGCGGCCGTGGCGATCGCACCCAGCGCCGGCAGCCCGGCGGTCAGGGTGAGCAGGGGGACGGACATCAGGCAACACCCCTCATCAGCAGCGTCGCGGCGACCAGCACCGCGGTGCCCGCCAGCATCGACACGGCGTAGCTGCGCACATAACCGTTCTGGAGACGGCGCATCCGGCCGGAGAGGCCGCCGACGGCGGCCGCGGTGCCGTTGACGGCGCCGTCCACGCCCTTGTGGTCCAGGTAGACCAGGCCGCGGGTGAGGTACTCGCCGGGCAGCACCAGGGCGACGTGGTTGAAGTCGTCCTGGAGCAGGTCGCGCCGGGCGGCGCGGGTGAGCAGGCTGCCGCGCGGGGCGACCACCGGGACCGGGCGGCGTCCGTACATGGCCCAGGCCAGGCCCACGCCGAGCACCATCACCAGCATCGTGGCGCCGGTGACGGCCGCGGCACCCATCGGCGGGTGGGCCTCCTCGAAGCTGGTGACCGGCTCCAGCCACTTCACGAAGGCCTCGTTCCAGCTGAACAGGAAGCCGGCGAAGACCGAGCCGAAGGCCAGGACGACCATGGGGATCGTCATCGACTTCGGGGACTCGTGCGGGTGCGGCTCGTGGCCCTCGGCGTCCGGCTCCCAGCGCTTCTCGCCGAAGAAGGTCATCAGCATCACGCGGGTCATGTAGAACGCGGTGATCCCCGCGCCCAGCAGGGCCGCGCCGCCGAGGATCCAGCCCTCGGTGCCGCCCTTGGCGAAGGCGGCCTCGATGATCTTGTCCTTGGAGAAGAAGCCGGACAGGCCGGGGAAGCCGATGATCGCGAGGTAGCCGAGCCCGAAGGTGACGAAGGTGACCGGCATGTACTTCCGCAGGCCCCCGTACTTCCGCATGTCCACCTCGTCGTTCATGCCGTGCATGACCGATCCGGCGCCGAGGAAGAGCCCGGCCTTGAAGAAGCCGTGGGTGACCAGGTGCATGATCGCGAAGACGTAGCCGATCGGGCCGAGGCCCGCGGCCATCACCATGTAGCCGATCTGCGACATCGTCGAGCCGGCCAGCGCCTTCTTGATGTCGTCCTTCGCGCAACCGACGATCGCACCGAAGAGGAGGGTGACCGCGCCGACCGTCACCACGGCCACCTGGGCGGTGGGCGCGGCGTCGAAGATCGCGCCGGAACGGGTGATCAGGTAGACGCCCGCCGTCACCATCGTCGCCGCGTGGATCAGGGCCGAGACCGGGGTCGGGCCCTCCATCGCGTCGCCGAGCCAGGACTGCAGCGGGACCTGGGCCGACTTGCCGCAGGCGGCGAGCAGCAGCATCAGGCCGATGCCGGTCAGGACGCCCTCGCTCGCCCCGTCCACCGCGCCGAGGACCGGCCCGAAGGTGAAGGTGCCGAAGGTGGTGAACATCAGCATGATCGCGATCGACAGGCCGACGTCGCCGACGCGGTTGACGATGAAGGCCTTCTTGGCCGCGGTCGCGGCGCTGGGCTTGTGCTGCCAGAAGCCGATCAGCAGGTACGAGGCGAGGCCCACGCCCTCCCAGCCGACGTACAGCAGCAGGTAGTTGTCGGCGAGGACCAGCAGGAGCATCGCCGCGAGGAAGAGGTTGAGGTAGCCGAAGAAGCGGCGGCGCCGCTCGTCGTGCTCCATGTAGCCGATCGAGTAGATGTGGATGAGCGTGCCCACACCGGTGATCAGCAGGGCGAAGGTCATCGACAGCTGGTCGAGCTGGAACGCCACGTCCGCGTGGAAGCCGCCCACCGAGATCCAGGTGAAGGCGGTCGAGTGCAGCGCGCGGTCCTCGCCGCTGCGGCCGAGCATGTCGAAGAAGAGCACCGCCGCGACGACGAAGGACGACCCCGCGAGCACGGTGCCGATCCAGTGGCCCGTACGGTCCAGCCTCCGTCCGCCGGTGAGCAGCACACCGGCGCCCAGCAGCGGCAGGAGGACGAGCCATCCGATCAAGTAGTCCACTGTCGCTACCCCTTAGAGCTTCATCAGGCTGGCGTCGTCGACCGAGGCCGAGTGGCGGGAGCGGAAGATCGTCACGATGATCGCCAGGCCCACGACGACCTCCGCGGCGGCGACGACCATCGTGAAGAAGGCGATGATCTGGCCGTCGAGGTTGCCGTGCATGCGGGAGAAGGTGACGAACGCCAGGTTGGCGGCGTTCAGCATCAGCTCGACGCACATGAAGACGATGATCGCGTTGCGCCGGATCAGCACCCCGGCCGCGCCGATGGTGAACAGCAGCGCCGACAGGTACAGGTAGTTGACCGGATTCACTTCGACGCCTCCTCGGAGCGCTGTTCCAGCTCGGCGACCTTGGCGACCGCCTCCGCGGACACGTCCCGGAACTGGCCGCGGCCGCGCAGCGTCGGGCTGACGCTGAGCTCCGAGACCGTGCCGTCCGGCAGCAGGCCGGGGACGTCGACCGCGTTGTTGCGGGCGTAGACGCCGGGCGCGGGGAGCGGGGTGAGCTGCTTGCCCTCGCGCACGCGCCGCTCGGCGAGTTCGCGCTGGGTGGCGCGGGCCTCGGTGCGCTCGCGGTGGGTGAGGACCATCGCACCGACGGCGGCGGTGATCAGCAGCGCGCCGGTGATCTCGAAGGCCCACACGTACTTGGTGAAGATCAGGGAGGCCAGTCCCTCGACGTTGCCGCCGGCGTTGGCCCGGCCGATCCCCTCGAAGTTCTTGATCGACGCGTTGGCGATGCCGGCGATGAGCAGGACCCCGAAGCCGATGCCGGCTCCGGCGGCGAGCCAGCGCTGTCCCTTCAGCGTCTCCTTCAGCGAGTCGGCGGCGGTGATGCCGACCAGCATGACGACGAAGAGGAAGAGCATCATGATCGCGCCGGTGTAGACGACGATCTGGACGACGCCGAGGAAGTACGCGCCCTGGGCGAGATAGAAGACCGCCAGGACGATCATCGTCCCGGCGAGCGACAGCGCGCTGTGCACGGCCTTCTTCATGAGCACGGTCGCGAGCGCGCCGAGCACCGCGACGGTGCCCAGCACCCAGAACTGGACCGCCTCCCCGGTGGAGGTGGTGTAAGCGGCCAGCGTCGTCAGCGTGGTCACGCCGTTCATGCCTCGCCTCCCGTTCCCGCCGGAGCGGTACCGCCGGCCGCGGGAACCTCGGCGGCCCGGCCGTCCCGGTCGTCCTCGCCCCGGACCGTCTCGTCGGGCTTCTCGCCCTTGGAGACCGCGACCTGACGCTCGGTGCCGGGAGCCGCGTGCGTCACCGCGCCGCGGTAGTAGTCGCCCTCGTCCATGCCGGGGAAGATCGCGTGCGGGGAGTCGACCATGCCCTCCTCCAGGCCCGCGAGCAGCTGCTCCTTGGTGAAGATCAGCGACTCGCGGCTGCTGTCGGCGAGCTCGTACTCGTTGGTCATCGTCAGCGCCCGGGTCGGGCAGGCCTCGATGCACAGACCGCACAGGATGCAGCGGGCGTAGTTGATCTGGTAGACGCGGCCGTAGCGCTCACCCGGCGAGTAGCGCTCCTCGTCGGTGTTGTCGGCGCCCTCGACATAGATGGCGTCGGCGGGGCAGGCCCAGGCGCACAGCTCGCAGCCGACGCACTTCTCCAGCCCGTCCGGGTGCCGGTTGAGCTGGTGGCGGCCGTGGAACCGCGGCGCCGTGGGCTTCTTCTCCTCGGGGTACTGCTCGGTCAGCCGCTTCTTGAACATGGCCTTGAAGGTCACGCCGAAGCCCGCGACCGGGCCCAGGAACTCAGGCATCGTCGGCCTCCTTGCCTACGAGTTGACGCTCCGCGCGGGACGGCCGCCGCGGGACGGGCGGCAGCTCCTGGCCGGGCAGCGGCGGCACGGGGTACCCGCCCGCCATGGGGTCGAACGGCTCCTGCGGCCCGGCCTGTTCGGCCGCCTCCTTCGCCTTCTCGCCGCGGTCGCGGAAGACGTCGAAGACCAGCGAGACCAGCAGCAGCAGGACGACGCCCCCGCCGACGTAGAGCACGATCGACTGGAAGTCGTAGTTCTCGTTGCGCAGCGCCCGGACGGTGGCGACCAGCATCAGCCACACCATCGAGACCGGGATCAGGACCTTCCAGCCCAGCTTCATCAGCTGGTCGTAGCGGACACGGGGCAGCGTGCCGCGGAGCCAGATGAAGAGGAAGAGCAGCAACTGCACCTTGACCACGAACCACAGCAGCGGCCACCAGCCGTGGTTGGCGCCCTCCCAGAAGGTGCTGATCGGCCACGGTGCCCGCCAGCCGCCCAGGAAGAGGGTGGTCGCCACCGCCGAGACGGTCACCATGTTCACGTACTCGGCGAGCATGAAGAGCGCGAACTTGATCGACGAGTACTCGGTGTTGAAGCCGCCGACCAGGTCGCCCTCGGACTCGGGCATGTCGAAGGGGGCGCGGTTGGTCTCGCCGACCATCGTGCCGATGTAGATGATGAAGGAGACCGGCAGCAGCAGGATGTACCAGCGGTCCTGCTGCTGCGCGACGATCTGCGAGGTCGACATCGAGCCGGAGTAGAGGAAGACCGACGCGAAGGCGACGCCCATCGCGATCTCGTACGAGATCATCTGCGCGCAGGAGCGCAGTCCGCCGAGGAGCGGGTAGGTCGAGCCGGACGACCAGCCGGCCAGCACGATGCCGTAGATGCCGACCGACGCGGTGGCCAGGATGTAGAGGATGCCGATCGGCAGGTCGGTGAGCTGCATCGGCGTGCGGTGGCCGAAGATCGAGATCTCGTTGTCCGCCGGACCGAAGGGGATCACCGCGATCGCCATGAAGGCCGGGATGGCCGCCACGATCGGGGCCAGCACGTACACCACCGTGTCGGCCTTCTTGACGATCAGGTCTTCCTTGAGCATCAGCTTGATGCCGTCGGCGAGCGACTGGAGCATGCCCCAGGGGCCGTGCCGGTTGGGGCCGATGCGCAGCTGCATCCACGCGACGACCTTGCGCTCCCACACGATGGAGAAGAGCACGGTCAGCATCAGGAAGGCGAAGCAGAAGACCGCCTTGATGGCGACCAGCCACCACGGGTCCCGCCCGAACATGGACAGGTCCTCGGCGGCGAGCATCGTCAGTCCCGTCACGGGGTCACCTCCGGTGCGGCAGCGGCGTCCACGGCGGCCGGGGCGATCCGGACGACCTGGCCGGGCAGGGCGCCCGTGTCCGAGGCGACTCCCCCGCCGACCGAGTTGAGGGGCACCCACACGACCCGGTCGGCCATCGCCGTCACCTGCAGCGGCAGCCGGACCGAGCCCAGCGGGCCGGTCACGTCGACCGGCTCGCCGTCGGCGACGCCGATCTCCCGCGCGGTGGCCGCCGACAGGCGGGCGACCGCCGGGTGGCGGGTGCCGGCGAGGGCGTCGTCGCCCTGCTGCAGCAGCCCCTGGTCGAGCAGCAGCCGGTGGCCCGCGAGGACCGCCTCGCCGCTGCCCGGCTTCGGCAGCGCCCGGCCGGTCTCCTCCGGGGCCGCGGCGCGCGGGCCCTCGTAGGGGGCGAGCCGGGACAGCTCGGCGCGGGCGGCGCGGACGTCGGCCAGACCGAGGGAGACGTCCATCGCGTCGGCGAGCATGGTCAGCACCCTGGCGTCCGGGTACTGGTGGCGCTGGACCTGCTGGCCCGGCTTGATCGCGGCCTCGAAGAGCCGGACTCGTCCTTCCCAGTTGAGGAAGGTGCCGGCCTTCTCGGCGACCGCGGCGACCGGCAGGACGACGTCGGCGCGGTCGGTGACCTCGCCGGGCCGCTGCTCCAGGCTGACCACGAAGCCCGCCGCGTCCAGGGCCTCACGGGCCTTGGCCGGGTCGGGCAGGTCGGCCGGCTCGACGCCGCCGACCAGCAACGCGCCGAGCTCGCCGCTCGCCGCCGCCTCCAGGATGCGGCCGGTGTCGCGGCCGTGCCGGGACGGGAGCGTGGTCACGCCCCACACCCCGGCGACCTCGTCACGGGCGAGCGGGTCGGTGACCTGACGGCCGCCGGGCAGCAGCCCGGGCAGGGCGCCCGCCTCGACCGCGCCGCGCTCGCCCGCCCGGCGCGGGATCCACGCCGGCCGGGCGCCGGTCGCCTGCGCGAAGCGGATCACCGCGGTCAGGGCGCCGGGGACGGCGGCCAGCCGTTCACCGACCAGCACGACCGCGCCCTCGGCGCGCAGCGCCTCGTGGGCGGCGAGGCCGTTCCCGTCCAGACCGACGCCACTGGCCAGGGCGTCCAGCCACTCGGTCTCGGTGCCGGGCGCGGCCGGCAGCAGCGTGCCGCCCGCCTTCTCCAGTCCCCAGGTGGCGAACGGAGCCAGCGCGAAGGTGCGCTGCTTGTGCTTGCGCCAGGCCTTGCGCAGTCGCAGGAAGACGCCGGGCGCCTCCTCCTCGGCCTCCAGCCCGGCCAGCAGGACGGCGGGGGCCCGCTCCAGCAGGGCGTAGGTGACGCCGTCGCCGGACAGGTCCCGGCCGCGACCGGCCACGGCGGCCGCCAGGAAGTCGGCCTCCTCCGCGGAGTGGGCGCGGGCCCGGAAGTCGACGTCGTTGGTGTCGAGGACGACGCGGGCGAACTTCGCGTAGGCGTACGCGTCCTCGACGGTGAGCCGGCCACCGGTCAGCACGCCCGTGCGGCCGCGGGCCGCCGCGAGACCGCGGGCCGCGGCCTCCAGGGCCTCGGGCCAGCTCGCGGGCTCCAGTTCACCGCTGTCGGCGTTGCGCACCAGCGGGGTGGTGAGCCGCTCGGGGCGCTGCGCGTAGCGGAAGCCGAAGCGGCCCTTGTCGCAGATCCACTCCTCGTTGACCTCGGGGTCGTCCTGCGCGAGCCGGCGCATGACCTTGCCGCGCCG
Source organism: Streptomyces sp. NPDC026673 (assembly GCF_040638135.1). Classification (NCBI taxonomy): domain Bacteria; kingdom Bacillati; phylum Actinomycetota; class Actinomycetes; order Kitasatosporales; family Streptomycetaceae; genus Streptomyces; species Streptomyces sp. NPDC026673. The sequence goes on from NZ_JBEZXR010000035.1 coordinate 84,134, forward strand.
GTGGTCGGTACGGGTGGCGCAGCCGCCCGCGCAGTGCTCGCAGACGCTCGGCGAGGAGACCAGGTCGAACGGGCGGGAGCGGAAGCGGTAGGCGGCCGAGGTCAGGGCGCCGACCGGGCAGATCTGGATGGTGTTGCCGGAGAAGTAGGACTGGAAGGGGTCGCCCTCGCCGGTGCCGACCTGCTGCAGCGCGCCGCGCTCCAGCAGCTCGATCATCGGGTCGCCCGCGATCTGGTTCGAGAAGCGGGTGCAGCGGGCGCACAGTACGCAGCGCTCGCGGTCCAGCAGCACCTGGGTGGAGATCGGGACCGGCTTCTCGTAGGTCCGCTTGCGGCCCTCGAAGCGGGTGTCGGCCTGTCCGGCGGACATCGCCTGGTTCTGCAGCGGGCACTCGCCGCCCTTGTCGCAGACGGGGCAGTCCAGCGGGTGGTTGATGAGCAGCAGCTCCATCACCCCTCGCTGGGCCTTCTCCGCGACGTCGGAGGTGAGTTGCGTCCTGACGACCATCCCGTCGGTGCAGGTGATGGTGCAGGACGCCATCGGCTTGCGCTGGCCCTCGACCTCGACGATGCACTGGCGGCAGGCGCCCGCGGGGTCGAGGAGGGGGTGGTCGCAGAAGCGCGGGATCTCGATGCCGATCAGTTCGGCGGCACGGATCACCAGGGTGCCCTTGGGCACGGAGATCTCGACGCCGTCGATGCTGACGGACACCAGGTCCTCGGGCGGCACCGCCGCCTCACCGGAGGCGGCGTTGGTCGTGACGGTCACGCGTTCACCTCCAGGTGAGACTTGTCGGCCCAGACCGTGGACTTGGACGGGTCGAAGGGGCAGCCGCGGCCCTCCAGGTGCTCCACGTACTCGTCGCGGAAGTACTGGAGGGAGGAGAAGATCGGGCTGGCCGCTCCGTCGCCGAGGGCGCAGAAGGACTTGCCGTTGATGTTGTCGGCGATGTCGGCGAGCTTGTCGAGGTCCGCCAGGGTGCCCTTTCCGCCCTCGATGTCGCGCAGCAACTGGACGAGCCAGTACGTGCCCTCGCGGCAGGGGGTGCACTTGCCGCAGGACTCGTGGGCGTAGAACTCGGTCCAGCGGGTGACGGCCCGCACCACGCAGGTCGTCTCGTCGAAGCACTGCAGCGCCTTGGTGCCGAGCATGGAGCCGGCGGCACCGACGCCCTCGTAGTCCAGCGGGACGTCGAGGTGCTCGTCGGTGAACATCGGGGTCGAGGAGCCCCCCGGAGTCCAGAACTTGAGCTTGTGGCCGGGCCGCATCCCGCCGCTGAGGCTGAGCAGCTGGCGCAGCGTGACACCGAGCGGGGCCTCGTACTGGCCGGGGTTGGCGACATGGCCGCTGAGCGAGTAGAGCGTGAAGCCCGGGGACTTCTCGGTCCCCATGGAGCGGAACCACTCCTTGCCCTTGTGCAGGATCGACGGCACCGAGGCGATGGACTCCACGTTGTTCACGACGGTCGGGCACGCGTACAGGCCCTCGACCGCCGGGAAGGGCGGGCGCAGCCGGGGCTGGCCGCGGCGTCCCTCGAGGGAGTCGAGCAGCGCGGTCTCCTCGCCGCAGATGTACGCGCCCGCGCCGGCGTGCACGGTCAGCTCCAGGTCGAAGCCGGTGCCCAGGATGTTCTTGCCGAGCAGGCCGGCCTCGTACGCCTCGGCCACCGCGTGGTGCAGCCGCCGCAGCACGGGGACGACCTCACCGCGCAGGTAGATGAAGGCGTGCCGGGAGCGGATCGCGTGGCAGGCGATCGCCATGCCCTCGATCAGCGAGTGCGGGTTGGCGAAGAGCAGCGGGATGTCCTTGCAGGTCCCGGGCTCCGACTCGTCCGCGTTGACGACGAGGTAGTGCGGCTTGCCGTCGCCCTGCGGGATGAACTGCCACTTCATCCCGGTGGGGAAGCCGGCGCCGCCGCGGCCGCGCAGGCCCGACTCCTTGACCAGGGCGATCACGTCGTCCGGGGGCATGGCGAGCGCCTTGCGCAGGCCCTCGTAGCCCTCGTGCCGGCGGTACGTCTTGAGCGTCCAGGACTGCGGGTCGTCCCAGAAGGCCGAGAGAACGGGCGACAGCACCTTCTCCGCCGAGTCGACCATGGTCACCGCTCCTCCTCGCCTTCCGTCGGGCGCTCCTGCGTGACCGGGCCCGCCGGGTGCTCCGGGTCCGAGACCGCGGAGTCCAGTGGGGCGTCGTGGGAGCTGGGGTGAGCCGCGGGCTTCTCGTCCTGCGGCGGGGCGGAGGGCTGGCGGGGCACGCCCGCGCCGGTGCCCGGGAGGGACTCGCCGCGGGCGAGCCGCAGGCCCGCCAGCGAGGCGGGGCCGGCGCCGCCGCTCGCCTCGACGGCGCCGGGGCGCTCGTCGGGGAACCCGGCGAGGATCCGGGACGTCTCCTTGTACGAGCAGAGGGGAGCGCCGCGGGTGGGCTCGACGGTGCGGCCGGCGCGGAGCTCGTCGACGAGCCGCTTGGCCGACTCGGGGTCCTGGTTGTCGAAGAACTCCCAGTTGACCATCACCACGGGGGCGAAGTCGCACGCCGCGTTGCACTCGATGTGCTCCAGCGTGACCTTGCCGTCCTCGGTCGTCTCGCCGTTCTCCACGCCGAGGTGGCGCTTCAGCTCGTCGAAGATCGCGTCGCCGCCCATGACCGCGCACAGGGTGTTGGTGCAGACCCCCACCTGGTACTCGCCGGACGGCTTGCGCCGGTACATCGAGTAGAAGGTGGACACCGCGGTGACCTCGGCCGTGGTCAGCCCCAGCTGCTCGGCGCAGAAGCGCACGCCGGTGCGGGAGACGTAGCCCTCCTCCGCCTGCACCAGGTGCAGCAGCGGCAGCAGCGCGCTGCGGCTGTCGGGGTAGCGGCCGATGACGACCGCCGCGTCCGCGTCCAGGCGTTGCCGCACGTCGGCCGGGTAGTCCGGCGCGGGCATCGCGGGGATGCCGAGTGATACCTCTGTCACCGGTCGACGCCTCCCATCACGGGGTCGATGGACGCCACCGCGACGATGACGTCGGCGACCTGGCCGCCCTCGCACATCGCCGCCATGGTCTGCAGGTTGGTGAAGGACGGGTCGCGGAAGTGGACGCGGAAGGGGCGGGTGCCCCCGTCGCTGACCACGTGGACGCCGAGTTCGCCCTTGGACGACTCGACCGCGACGTACGCCTGGCCGGCCGGGACCCGGAAGCCCTCGGTCACCAGCTTGAAGTGGTGGATCAGGGCCTCCATGGAGGTGCCCATGATCTTCTTGATGTGGTCGAGCGAGTTGCCGAGCCCGTCCGGGCCGAGCGCGAGCTGCGCGGGCCAGGCGATCTTCTTGTCGGCGACCATGACCGGGCCGGGCTGCAGCCGGTCCAGGCACTGCTCGACGATGTCCAGCGACTGCCGCATCTCCTCCAGGCGGAGCAGGAACCGCCCGTAGGAGTCGCAGGTGTCGACGGTCGGGACCTCGAACTCGTAGTTCTCGTAACCGCAGTACGGCTGGGACTTGCGCAGGTCGTGCGGCAGGCCGGCGGAGCGCAGGATCGGGCCGGTGGCACCGAGCGCCATGCAGCCGGCCAGGTCCAGGTAGCCCACGTCCTGCATGCGGGCCTTGAAGATCGGGTTGCCGGTCGCGAGCTTGTCGTACTCGGGGAGGTTCTTGCGGAACTTCTTCACGAACTCGCGGACCTGGTCCACGGCGCCGGGCGGCAGGTCCTGGGCGAGGCCGCCGGGACGGATGTACGCGTGGTTCATCCGCAGGCCGGTGATCAGCTCGTAGATGTCCAGGATCATCTCGCGGTCGCGGAACCCGTAGATCATGATCGTGGTGGCGCCGAGCTCCATGCCGCCGGTCGCGATCGCCACCAGGTGCGAGGAGATCCGGTTGAGCTCCATCAGCATCACGCGGATGACGGAGGCCCGGTCCGGCACCGCGTCGGTGATGCCGAGCAGCTTCTCCACCGCCAGGCAGTACGCCGTCTCGTTGAAGAACGGCGTGAGGTAGTCCATGCGCGTCACGAACGTGGACCCCTGGGTCCAGGTCCGGAACTCCATGTTCTTCTCGATGCCGGTGTGGAGGTAGCCGATGCCGCAGCGGGCCTCGGTGACCGTCTCGCCGTCGATCTCCAGGATCAGCCGGAGCACGCCGTGGGTGGACGGGTGCTGCGGGCCCATGTTGACGACGATGCGCTCGTCGTCGGCCTTGCCGACGGTCTCGGACAGTTCGTCCCAGTCGCCGCCGGTGACCGTGAAGACCCGGCCCTCGGTGGTCTCCCGCTCCGATGCCTGCTGGGGTGCGTGGTGAGTGCTCACGAGTACGACCTCCGCTGGTCCGGAGCCGGGATCTGGGCGCCCTTGTATTCGACGGGGATGCCGCCGAGGGGGTAGTCCTTGCGCTGCGGGTGGCCCTGCCAGTCGTCCGGCATCATGATCCGCATCAGCGCGGGGTGGCCGTCGAAGACGATCCCGAAGAAGTCGTAGGTCTCCCGCTCGTGCCAGTCGTTGGTCGGGTAGACCTCGACGAGCGACGGGATGTGCCGGTCCGCGTCGGAGACGCTCACCTCCAGCCGGATCAGCCGGTTGTGGGTGATCGAGCGCAGGTGGTAGACGGCGTGCAGCTCGCGGCCCTTGTCCTCGGGGAAGTGGACCCCGCTCACGCCCGTGCACAGCTCGAAGCGCAGCGCCGGGTCGTCGCGCAGCGTCCTGGCGACCCGGGGCAGGTGCTCGCCGGCGATGTGGAAGGTGATCTCGCCGCGGTCCACGACGACCTTCTCGATCGCGTTGTCCGGGACGAGTCCCTGCTCCTCCAGGGCGCCCTCCAGCTCGTCGGCGACCTCGTCGAACCAGCCGCCGTACGGACGGTTCGCCGCGCCCGGGAGCCGCACGGTGCGCACCAGACCGCCGTAGCCGGAGGTGTCGCCGCCGTTGCGGGCACCGAACATGCCGCGCTGGACTCGGATCGCCTCGCCGTGGTCGCCGCGCTGGCCGGGCAGGTTGGCCGCGTTGACGTCCTTGTCCGGGTTCGGGGTGTCCGGGGAATCCGTCATCGGAGGAGCCCCTTCATCTCAATGGTCGGCAGCGCCTTCAGCGCCGCCTCCTCCGCCTCGCGCGCGGCCTCTTCGCGGTTCACGCCGAGCTTGCTGTGCTGGATCTTCTGGTGGAGCTTGAGGATGGCGTCCATCAGCATTTCGGGACGGGGCGGACATCCGGGGAGATAAATGTCAACAGGCACCACATGGTCAACACCCTGCACAATTGCGTAGTTGTTGAACATCCCGCCGCTCGATGCGCAGACCCCCATCGAGATCACCCACTTGGGGTTCGGCATCTGGTCGTAGACCTGGCGCAGGACGGGCGCCATCTTCTGGCTCACCCGGCCGGCCACGATCATCAGGTCCGCCTGGCGCGGGGACCCGCGGAAGACCTCCATGCCGAAGCGGGCCAGGTCGTACCGCCCGGCCCCGGTCGTCATCATCTCGATGGCGCAGCAGGCGAGGCCGAACGTGGCCGGGAAGACCGAGGCCTTCCGCACCCAGCCGGCCGCCGTCTCCACCGAGGTGAGCAGGAATCCGCTCGGCAGCTTCTCTTCAATACCCATGGCTATTCTCCGCCCCTAGTCCCATTCCAGGCCGCCACGACGCCATACGTAGGCGTAGGCGACGAAGACGGTGAGCACGAAGAGGAGCATCTCCACGAGCCCGAAGATCCCCAGGGCGTCGAAGGTGACGGCCCAGGGATAGAGGAAGACGATCTCGATGTCGAAGACGATGAAGAGCATCGCCGTCAGGTAGTACTTGATCGGGAAACGGCCACCCCCGGCCGGCTGCGGAGTCGGCTCGATGCCGCACTCATACGCCTCCAACTTGGCCCGGTTGTACCGTTTTGGGCCGATGATGGAGGCCATGAAAACGGAGAAGATCGCGAAGCCGGCCGCGAGGCCGCCCAGCACGAGGATGGGCGCGTAGGCATTCACGTCCCCGCTCCTTCCAGTCGACGATGACTGATGACGGACCGTGCCTGGGAATGTGCCCTACGCCACCTAGATCCTCTCTATGTGAGGCAGTTCACAAGCCCGGGCTGCCCGCATCCTATGCCTCCTGGTCTGTGATCTGCGACACGGGGTTCACTCTGGGCTTTGTGATCTCTGCCACCCGGCGAACGATCATGAACGGGGATGAGCAGTGATCTTCTCACTCAGGAATCTCAAACGATCACCAGAAGTCACATTTTCCTGTGTTTCCGCTGGTGGAAGGGGGTGTCGCGTTATCAGGAGCCGAGAGCTCAAGGCAAATTGGAGCTGGACCGGAGGCCGTGATAGCGCCACGCCACTCGTGCGGGTGGGCCGCGGAACGTCGTGCTGACAGCGGCCGGAGGCACGTGAACGCGTGCACGAGGATTTGGAATTGGATGTCCCGATAGTCCCGAATAAGGAAGATCGAAAAGGGGACAATACCACTGCCTCAGAGCCAACTGTGGCGCATCACACTTTTGTTGAACGGAACCGACCTGGCCTGATACCCAAGTCTTCATGTCCCTTCAGACCTCGCATATACGCCGCCGGCGACGCGCCTCGCAGAGCCCCAACTGGGTGCGCCGCGCAGGAGTCGCCGGCGGCGTCATCGGAACGCTCGCCCTGACCGGAATGTCGTCTTCGGCGAACGCCGAGCCCTCGGCCGCCGACCCGGCGACCACGGGGAGCATCCCCGTCATCCCCGCCCTCTCCACCACCGTCACCGCCGCGGAGGCCGCTGACGCCATCGACGAGACCGTCGTCGAGCAGCAGCTGGACGCCGCCCGCGCGGAGGCGCGCACCGAGGCCATGAAGGCCGCCCAGAAGAAGAAGGCCGCCGCCGACGCGCGCGACCGCGCCGCGGCCAAGGCCGCCAAGGCACGCGAGACCGCGACCGCGTCGCGCTCCGCCGGGCGTACCGCACTGGCCCCCTCCTCCAGCGCGACGGGCAGCGTCGCCTCCGTCATAGGCTTCCTGAAGGCCCAGGTCGGCAAGCCGTACGTCTACGGCGCCACGGGCCCCAGCGCATACGACTGCTCCGGTCTCACCCAGGCCGCCTTCCGCACCATCGGCGTCGAGCTCCCGCGCACCTCGCAGGCGCAGTCGACCTTCGGCACCCAGATCTCCGTGAGCGCGGTCCAGCCGGGCGACCTCGTCTTCTGGGGCGGTGTCGGCTCCGCCTACCACGTGGCCGTCTACATCGGCGGCGGGCAGTACCTGGACGCGGCGAACCCCAGCAAGGGCGTCGTCATCCAGCAGATGTCCAACTACATGCCGACGTCCGCCGTTCGCGTGCTCTGATCACGCGCCCCCGTCCCCACGGAGGCCGCCGGCCCGCACCGGGCCGGCGAAGTTCTTGTGCCGGCTCAGCTCGTGCAGGATGTCCGAGGCGGGGGTGATCGGG
>NZ_JBEZXR010000036.1:0-88521 GCF_040638135.1 Streptomyces sp. NPDC026673
GAAGGCTTCGTCCGCGCCTGCGCGCTGAGCGAGCTCGAGGAGGACACGCCCAAGCGTGTCGAGCTCGGCGGCGTGCCGGTGTCGGCCGGCGTGCGGCGAGCGCGTACGGCTCCAGTTCGGCCGCGAGCTCGTCGTGCACCCGTGCCTTGAGCAGCGTGCCCTCGCCGGTGTGCTCCTCGGAGAGCACCTCGCCGTCCGCGTGGACGCGGGCGACGATCGCGCCGCGGGTGTACGGCACCAGGGCCTCGATCTCGACCGCGGGCCGCGGCAGTTCCTCGTCGATCATGGCCAGCAGCTCCGCGATGCCCCGCCCGGTACGGGCGGAGACGGCGATGGAGTGCTTCTCGCGGCGCAGCAGGGACTGCAGCACCACGGGATCGGCGGCGTCCGCCTTGTTGACCACCACGATCTCGGTCACGTCCAGCGCGCCGACGTCGCGGAAGACCTCCCGCACGGCGGCGAGCTGCTCGTCCGGGTTGGGGTGCGAGCCGTCCACCACGTGCAGGATGAGGTCGGCCTCGGCGACCTCCTCCATGGTGGAGCGGAACGCCTCGACCAGGTGGTGCGGCAGGTGCCGGACGAATCCGACGGTGTCCGCGAGGGTGTAGAGCCGCCCGCTGGGGGTCTCGGCCCGGCGCACGGTCGGGTCCAGGGTGGCGAACAGCGCGTTCTCCACCAGGACGCCCGCTCCGGTGAGCCGGTTGAGCAGCGAGGACTTGCCGGCGTTGGTGTAGCCGGCGATCGCGACCGAGGGCACCTTGTGGCGCTTGCGCTCCTGGCGCTTCAGATCGCGGCTGGTCTTCATCTCCGCGATCTCCCGGCGCATCTTGGCCATCTTCTCGCGGATGCGCCGCCGGTCGGTCTCGATCTTGGTCTCACCGGGACCACGGGTGGCCATGCCGCCGCCCGAGGAGCCGGAGCCACCGCCACCCATCTGCCGGGAGAGCGACTGACCCCAGCCGCGCAGCCGCGGCAGCATGTACTGCATCTGCGCGAGCGAGACCTGGGCCTTGCCCTCGCGGCTCTTGGCGTGCTGGGCGAAGATGTCGAGGATCAGCGCGGTGCGGTCGACGACCTTGACCTTGACGACGTCCTCGAGGTGGATGAGCTGGCCGGGGCTGAGCTCACCGTCGCAGACCACGGTGTCGGCACCGCTCTCCATGACGATGTCGCGCAGCTCCTGGGCCTTGCCGGAACCGATGTAGGTCGCCGGGTCCGGCTTGTCGCGACGCTGGATGACGCCGTCCAGGACGAGGGCGCCGGCGGTCTCGGCGAGGGCGGCGAGCTCCGCGAGGGAGTTCTCGGCGTCCTGGACCGTGCCGTCCGTCCACACCCCGACGAGCACGACCCGCTCCAGGCGGAGCTGGCGGTACTCGACCTCGGTGATGTCCTCGAGCTCGGTGGAGAGGCCCGCGACGCGGCGCAGCGACGCTCGCTCGGAGCGGTCGAACTGCTCGCCGTCACGCTCTCCGTCGATCTCGTGACTCCAGGCGACGTCCTCTTCCATCAGGGCGTCGGCCCGAAGGCTCTCGGGGAGGCGCTGGCGGCTGCGGGCAGAAGAAGAGGAGGAAGAGGAGGTCATTGGATCCTTTGCTCGGAAGATCGACGGGAACGGGGGCACACGGCCCCTCGTACGGAGACAACGCCGCGCGGGTCCGGAGAATTCCCCCGGTCCGGCCGCGCCGTCGCCGTAGGTAGATGGTCGCACGCCCGTCGCCGCCCGGTCACGCGACTTTCCCCGCCGTGCGCCGGTGCGCGTGACCGTGCACCGGTTTGGCGGGTACGGAACGCTTCCAGTCGGGGTGGCCGGGCATCGGGGGCGTGGTGGGCCCGTAGAGCCAGGCGCGCAGGAAGCCGCCCAGGTCGCGGCCGGCGGTCTCGGAGGCGAGGGCGATGAAGTCCCGGGTGGAGGCGACGCCGTCGCGGTGCCGGACGACCCAGACCCGCTCCAGTCGCTGGAAGGCGTCGGCGCCCATCTCCTGGCGCAGCGCGTACAGGACGAGCGCCCCGCCGAAGTAGACGTTGCCGCGGAAGATGCCGAGCTTGCCGTCGGCGCCGGGCGGCTTGGGGGCGGCGGGCGGACCGCCGTCGCGGCGCATGCGCGCATCGGCGCCGTAGGCGGCCTTGGCGAGCCGTTCCACCGTGAGCTCGCGGTAGTGCTCTGCGGCGTAGCGCCACTGGTACCAGGTGGCGTGGCCCTCGTTGAGCCACAGGTCGGACCAGGTCGCGGGCGAGACGCTGTCGCCGAACCACTGGTGGGCCAGTTCGTGCACCATCACGGGCGCCGCGTCGGCCTCCCGGGCCAGCAGCACACGCCGTTCGAAGAGCGACAGGGTCTGGGTCTCCAGCTCGAATCCGGTGACGGTGTCGGCGCTGAGGATGCCGTACGTCTCGAACGGGAACGGACCGACCTGCTCCTCCATCCACGCGATCTGGCCGGCGGTCATCGCCAGGCGCTTCTCCAGCTTCGCCCGGTCGGGGTCGGCGGCGCCGACGACGTCGCGCAGCGGGAGGCCGCCCGGGCCGGTGCGGCGCAGGATCGCGGAGCGGCCGATGGAGACCTGGGCGAGTTCGGTGGCCATCACATGGACGGTGCGGTAGTTCCAGGTCGTCATGGGCCCCTTGCGGACGGCGGTCTCGGGCAGGCCGTTGGCGACGACCGTGAGATCGCCGGGGGCGGTGACGTGGAAGGCGAAACGGGCCTTGTCCGAGGGGTGGTCGTTGCAGGGGAAGACGGTGTGGGCGGCGGCGGCCTGGTTGGCCATGGCCAGTCCGTCCTTGGTGCGGATCCAGCCGGTGTCGCCCTTGACCACGGGGTCGCTGGTGTGGACGACGGTCACCCGCAGGCGGTCGCCCCGGGGGACGGGGACGGCGGGGGTGACGACCAGTTCCTCGCGCCAGGTGGTGAAGGCCGCACGGCGGCCGTTGACCTCGACGGACCGGACGTCGCCGCGGAAGTCGAGGTGGAAGCGGTCCAGGGTGTCCGTGGCGAGCGCGTCGACGCGGGTCACCGCGTCGAGGGGTTTGTCGTTGCCCCGGTAGGTGAAGGAGATGTCGTAGTCGTAGACGTCGTACCCGGGGTTGCCGAGGTCGGGGTAGAGCCGGTCACCGAGCCCCGCGGGCGTCGTGTCGCCGGGCAGGGCGGCCGCGGCGAGCGCGACCACGGCCGCCGCGGTGATGCCGGCACGGCGCACAAAGGATCCGATCATGGGATACCGCTATCAGCGCACCGTGCCCGCCCGAAGGCGGCGCGTCAGCACCCCACCCGATCGGGTACTCCGCTACGGCTGCGCGGCGGCCACGGGCTCCTGGGCGCGGTACACGTCGTACACCCCCGGGACGGCGCGCATCGCGCGCATGAGGGCGGGCAGCGCTCCCGGGTCGGGGAGTTCGACGGTGTACGTGTGGCGTACGCGGTGCTCCTGCGGGGGCTCCACGGCGGCGTAGACGATGGCGACGCCCTCGGTGGCGATCACCTCGGTGAGATCGGCGAGCAGTCGGGGCCGGCCGAGCGCCTCGGCGTAGAGGGTGGCCCGGTGGCCGGTCGCGGGGGCGTCGGAGCGCCAGTGGACGGCGGCCCGGGCGCGGCCCGAGGCCGCCATGCGGGCGGCGACGGGGCATTGGCTGCGGTGCACGGCGACGGTGCCGCCGCGAATGGGGAAACCGGTGATCCCGTCCGGCGGCACGGGGGTGCAGCAGCGGGCCATGCGGACGGCGGCGCCGGGCGGATCGGTGTCGGCGAGCGGCTCCGCGGCCCTGCGCGCGGTCATCGCGGCGGCGCGGACGGCCGGGGCGGCCGGCTCGTCCTCGGCGGCGGGGGCCGGGTGGGCCTCCAGCCAGCGGGCGATGGCGATGCGGGCGGCCGGGGTGCGGGCGTGCTCCAGCCACTCGGGCGAGGGCCCGTAGCCGTCCCCGTCGGTGGCGTCGGTCATCAGCAGTTGGACGGTGTCGCCGTCCCTCAGGAGGGTGCCGAGCGGCGCGAGGCGGCCGTTGACGCGTACCCCGACGCAGGCGTGGGCGCCCTCGCCGTGCAGCGCATAGGCCGCGTCGGTACAGGTCGCCCCGTCGGGCAGGCCCACGGTGCCGCCGTCGGCGGAGAAGACGGTGATCTCGCGGTCCTGGGCGAGTTCGTCGCGCAGGGTGCTCCAGAAGAAGTCCGGATCGGGTGCCTCGCGCTGCCAGTCCAGCAGCCGGGCGAGCCAGCCGGGCCGGGTGGGGTCGGCGCGCTCGCCCTCCTCGCCGTCCGCACAGTCGGCGGTGGCGGCGGTGGCGTACGGGTTGCCGAGCGCGATGACCCCGGCCTCGGCGGCATGGTGCATCTGCCGTGTGCGGATGAGGATTTCGGCGATGCGTCCGTCGCCGTCGCGGATGGCGGTGTGCAGCGACTGGTACAGGTTGAACTTGGGCGCGGCGATGAAGTCCTTGAACTCCGCGATGACGGGGGTGAAGCAGGTGTGCAGCTCGCCGAGGACGGCGTAGCAGTCCGCGTCCTCCGCGACCTGGATCAGCACGCGCCCGAAATCGCTGCCGCCGGGCTGCGCGCCGCCGCGCTTGAGGCGGACCCGGTGCACGGAGACCACGTGCCGGGGCCGCACCTCGACCTCGGAGCTGATGCCGGCCTCGCGGAGCACCTTGCGGACGTCCTCGGCGACGGCGGCCAGCGGATCCGGCACGGCGGCGTGTTCCAGGATCAGTTCGGTGGTGTGGAGGTAGTCCTCGGGGTGGAGGATCGCGAAGACCAGATCCTCCAGCTCGGTCTTCAGCGCCTGGACGCCGAGGCGTTCGGCGAGCGGGATCAGCACGTCCCGGGTGACCTTGGCGATGCGCGCCTGCTTCTCGGGGCGCATGACGCCGAGGGTGCGCATGTTGTGCAGCCGGTCGGCGAGTTTGATGGACATGACGCGGACGTCGTTGCCCGTGGCGACCAGCATCTTGCGGAAGGTCTCGGGCTCCGCGGCGGCGCCGTAGTCCACCTTCTCCAGCTTGGTGACGCCGTCGACCAGGAAGCGGATCTCCTCACCGAACTCGTCCCGGACCTGGTCGAGCGTCACATCGGTGTCCTCGACGGTGTCGTGGAGCAGCGAGGCGGTCAACGTGGTGGTCTCGGCGCCGAGTTCGGCGAGGATGAGGGTCACGGCGAGCGGGTGTGTGATGTACGGCTCGCCGCTCTTGCGCATCTGCCCGCGGTGCGAGGACTCGGCGAGCACATACGCCTTGCGCAGGATGGCGAGGTCCGCGCCGGGATGTCGGTCGCGGTGCACCTTGGCGATGTGCTCGATGGCGTCCGGCAGCCGGCCGGCGCGGCCGCCGGGGCCCAGCAGGGCCGCGCGTCCGAGCCGGCGCAGATCCGCGGTCCGGGGGATGCGCCTGCGTGCTGCGGCGCCCGGGGCGGTCTCCACTGCGTTGTCCGGTCTCATGCGGCACCTCCGGCAGCGTCACCCACCGGCGGGATGGCTTCCGTGCCGGTGCTTGATGCTACCGAGCCCATCACGTGCCGCTGCCACACTCTCGCCCAGCGTGATCGGCATCACCCGTTCGAGCGAATACCGGGCCCTTGGAGGGGGTATCCTCAGCCGCGCTCGCCGAGCCAGGCCGGATCGATGACGCCTTCGGCGACGATCACGGCGGGTCCGGTCATCTCGACGGTGCCGTCGGGACGTTCGGTGATCACCAGGGTGCCGCCCGGCAGGTCGACCCGGTACGTCTCGGGGCTGCCGGTCACGGCCGGGTCGCGGCCGTCGCGCCGGGCCGCGGCGACCATGACCGCGCAGGCCCCGGTGCCGCAGGACCGGGTCTCGCCGGAGCCGCGCTCGTGGACCCGCATGGCGACGTGGCGCTCGCCGCGGTCGACGACGAACTCCACGTTCACGCCGTCCGGGTAGGCGGCCGCGGGCGCCCAGGCGGGAGGGTCCACCAGCTTGCCCGCGTCCGCGAGGTCGCCGACGAAGGCGACGGCGTGCGGGTTGCCCATGTTCACGTTGCGGGCCGGCCAGCGGTGCTCGCCGACCGCCACCTCGACCTCGCCCGCGGGAAGCGCCGCGCGGCCCATGTCGACGGTGATGTCGCCGTCCTTGTCGATGTGCACCCGGCGTACGCCCGCGCGGGTCGCGACGTTCAGGTCCCCCGCGCCGGTCAGCCCGGCGCGCTCGAGGTAGTGGGCGAAGACCCGTACGCCGTTGCCGCACATCTCCGCGATGCTGCCGTCGCTGTTGCGGTAGTCCATGAACCACTCGGCCTCGGCGGCCATGGCGGCCGCCTCCGGGTGCCTGGCCGACCGCACGACCCGCAGCACCCCGTCGCCGCCGATCCCGGCGCGGCGGTCGCACAGGCGCGCGACGGCCTCCGCGGTCAGGTCGAGGACCCCGTCGTGGTCGGGGATGATCACAAAGTCGTTCTCCGTGCCGTGACCCTTGAGGAAGGGCAGGCCCTGCGGTACCGCGGTGGTCATGCGCCGAGTCTACGGGTCAGCGCAGGCGGGCGACCCGCCAGAAGGCGAGCAGCGCCAGCACCACGGTGACCGCCGTGTACAGCGCGACGAAGCGCCAGTCGGGACGGCGCCCGGAACCGCGGGCGGGCAGCCCCGGCCAGGTGTAGCCGACCCGGCGGGCGGCCATGATGCCCCAGCCCGCGGCGCAGCAGCCCAGCAGCAGGCCGAGCATGGCGACGACCGCGCCGCCGTCCCCGGTCTCGAAGGCCAGCGGGAAGGCGAACATCAGCGAGCCCAGCACACCGAGGGCGACGATCGGGGCGAGCTGCCACACGCGCAGACGCCGCTCGGGGCGCAGCTCGCGGAAGGACTGCTCCTCCTCCACGAGGGTCTGCGGGTCCAGCGGGTCCTCCAGGGGGCCGTCGACCACGAGCTGGTCGCGCGACTCGGGCTCCTCGCCGGAGGTGCGCTCGGAGCGTTCCGGCTGCGGTCCGCTGCGAGGGCCGGCTTCCATCGCCACGCGCCCTCCCAAGAAGTCCGACACCGTAGCTCTGATGCTCGATGATGGCACGGTCGAAGAGGCGTCAAGTGCCGCTGGGGCGTCCCGATGCCATCACGTGATCAGGCTGTGACCGCCCGACCGGGCGGGGCCCGGCAGGGCGAGCGCCTGGTCGACCAGTTCCCGTCCGCGGCCCGTGAGCCAGTGCACCCGGCCGTCCCGGCGGAACCACGAATCCTGGCGGCGCGCGAAGCGTTTGGTGGCGCGCACGGTCTCGGCGCGCGCCTCCGCGTCGGTGCACTCCCCGGCCAGCGAGGCGAGCACCTGCTGGTAGCCGAGCGCCCGCGAGGCCGTGCGCCCCTCGCGCAGTCCGGACGCCTCCAGGGCGGCCACCTCGCCCACCAGCCCGGCCTCCCACATGCGGTCGACCCTCAGCGTGATCCGTTCGTCCAGCTCGGGGCGGGGAACGTCGACGCCGATCTGGAGGGTGTCGTACACGGAGTCGTGACCGGGCAGGTTCGCCGTGAAGGGGCGACCGGTGATCTCCACGACCTCCAGCGCGCGGACGATCCGCCGGCCGTTGCTGGGCAGGATCGCGCGGGCCGCCTCCGGGTCCACGGCGGCGAGGCGGGCGTGGAGCGGCCCGGAACCGAGCGTGTCGAGCTCGGCCTCCAGCCGGGCGCGCACCTCCGGATCGGTGCCGGGGAAGTCCAGGGCGTCGATGGCCGCGCGGACGTAGAGTCCGGAGCCGCCGACGAGG
The DNA here is from genome assembly GCF_040638135.1 of Streptomyces sp. NPDC026673. Taxonomy (NCBI): domain Bacteria; kingdom Bacillati; phylum Actinomycetota; class Actinomycetes; order Kitasatosporales; family Streptomycetaceae; genus Streptomyces; species Streptomyces sp. NPDC026673. The sequence continues at coordinate 7,687 of NZ_JBEZXR010000036.1, forward strand.
ACGGGGGTGCGGCCGGCGGCCAGCAGCCGGTCGATCTCGGCGCGGGCCAGCCGCTGGTACTCGGCGACGCTGGCGGCCTGCGTGACGTCCCATATGTCGAGCAGGTGGTGCGGCACGCCCTGCCGCTCCTCCTCGGTGAGCTTGGCGGTGCCGATGTCCATGCCGCGGTAGAGCTGCATGGAATCGGCGTTGATCACCTCGCCGTCGAGGGCGTGGGCCAGGGCGACACCGAGATCGGACTTGCCGGCCGCGGTGGGGCCGACGACGGCGATCACGTGGGGGACGTCGTTCTTCACGTCCACAGTTTCGCAAATCCCGGCGGCGCGGATTCACCGGTGGACGAGTAAGATCTTTACGGGAAACGGGTTATTTCCGGCAAAGGCACCCACGGGAGACGGTGACGCATGAGCCTCAAGGACACGCTGAAGGCCAAGGCCGAGCACGCCAAGGCCAGGGCCGGCGCCAAGGCCGGGGACTTCATGGAGCACCACGGCGAGGCGATCGGGTCCCGGCTGGACAAGGTCGCGCGCACGGTCGACGAGAAGACCAAGCACAAGTACAGCGGAAAGATCCACAAGGGTGTGGACAAGACCAAGGACGCCATGGAGCACCTCAAGGAGGGCGGCACCAAGGACACGCCCTGAGGACGGGACCGGGCCGCACGGCCGGGACCGGGCCCCGCTCCTCCCCATCGCGGCCCGCGGCTGCGCGCCCGGGCGCGGGACGCCGGGGCGGCCGTCCCGCGGACGGCTAGGACCAGGCCGCCACGAAGTAGCCGACGCCCAGGGGCGCCTCGTCGTACAGCAGCTCGCCGCCGAGTCCGGCGTCCTCCGCCGCTCCCGCCAGCACCTGCCAGGGGGCCCGTCCGGCCGCCCCCAGCTCCGCCGCGAGGTCGGCGTCCAGCGCCGCCAGCGCTCCGGCGTCGGCGGCGCCCAGGGCGCGCGCCACCGAGGCGTCGAAGGGCTCGGCGCGCTCGTCGAGGTAGCCCGGCGCCTTGACCGTACGGCAGATGCTGCCGTCGCCCATGACCAGCAGCGCCACCCGGTCGGCCAGCTCCGCCAGGCCCCGTCCCAGCTCCAGCATCCGGGCCGCGGGCGCGTGCGCGGGCACGGCACAGGCGTGCAGGGGGGCGGCGGAGCGCGCCTCCTCCAGGAGCCAGGCCGCGACGGTCAGCGAGGGCGCCAGCGGCTCGGGGTCCCGGCCGTCGCCCAGCCGCATCGTCAGGTTCACCCCGTACGGGCGCAGCGTGCCCGTGCCGCCGCCCTCCCAGACGTGCGCGGACTCCCCCGCGCCCACCACGACCAGCAGATCGGGGCGCGCGGCGGCGAGGACGGCCAGCGCGTCCGCGCAGGCGGCCCGCAACGGGTCCAGTTCCGGCGCGGCGCCCGACGCGACGTCGGGCACCAACAGCGGCGGACAGGGGCAGACGGCGGCGGCGACCAGCATGATCGGAACCCTACCGTCCGCCGCCTCAGAAGCCCTCGGGCACGCGGTCCCAGGGCTCGGCCATGGCGGCGACCTTCGGGTCCTTGCTGTCGCGGATCAGCTCGGCCACCGTGAAACGGCAGAGGTAGGTCGTGGTCACGCCCTCGTTGACCTGCACGAATCCCTCCCCCGAGCGGTACAGCCGGCTGCGCCGCACCTTGAACGGCTTGCGGGGGCGGTAGGCCAGCGCCGTCTCCTCCAGCGTGCGCAGCGCCTCCTCGCGCGTGCCGTCGGCATGCCCGAGGAGCTCGAACTCCCAGTGCTTGCCCTCGCCGCTGCCCACGGTCTCCTCGACGAACAGCCCCCAACGCGCCATGTACGTCCCCCCGCTCCCGCTCCGGTCAGTCCAGGCCGCACCCTGGTGCGGCCGCCGCCGGCACCGGCGCAGGTGCGCCGATCGTCGGCAGCCCCAGCATGACACCGGCCGGCTTGGCGGCGGCGGCCGAGGTGCGCCGCTCCCAGGCGTCGCCCGCGGCGGTACGGCGGACGCCGAAGGCCGGGCGCTCGGCCAGCAGATGGTGCGGCGCCGCGTAGCTGATCTCCGCCATGACCACGTCGCCGGGGCGGACCGGCTCGGCGGGCGGCGCGAAGTGCACCAGGCGGTTGTCGGGGGCGCGGCCGGACAGGCGGTGCGTGGCGTCGTCCTTGCGGCCCTCGCCCTCGGCGACCAGCACCTCCAGGGTGCGGCCCACCTGCTTCTTGTTCTCGGCCCAGGAGATCTCCTCCTGGAGTGCCACCAGCCGCTCGTAGCGCTCCTGGACGACCGCCTTGGGGACCTGTCCCTCCATCTCGGCGGCGGGGGTGCCCGGGCGCTTGGAGTACTGGAAGGTGAAGGCCTGCGCGAAACGCGCCTCGCGCACCACGTGCAGCGTCTGCTCGAAGTCCTCCTCGGTCTCGCCGGGGAAGCCCACGATGATGTCGGTGGAGATGGCGGCGTCCGGCATGGCGGCGCGCACCTTCTCGATGATGCCGAGGTAGCGGTCCTGCCGGTACGAGCGGCGCATGGCGCGCAGCACCGCGTCCGAACCGGACTGCAGCGGCATGTGCAGCTGGTGCATCACGTTCGGGGTCTCGGCCATGGCCGCGATCACGTCGTCGGTGAAGTCGCGGGGGTGCGGCGAGGTGAAGCGCACGCGCTCCAGGCCGTCGATCCTCCCGGTGGCGCGCAGCAGCTTGCTGAAGGCCTCGCGGTCGCCGATGTCGGAGCCGTAGGCGTTGACGTTCTGGCCGAGCAGGGTGACCTCGATGACGCCCTCGGCCACCAGCGCCTCGACCTCGGCGAGGATGTCGCCGGGGCGGCGGTCCTTCTCCTTGCCGCGCAGCGCGGGCACGATGCAGAAGGTGCAGGTGTTGTTGCAGCCGACCGAGATCGACACCCAGGCCGCGTAGGCCGACTCGCGCCGGGTCGGCAGCGTGGAGGGGAAGGTCTCCAGCGACTCGGCGATCTCGACCTGCGCCTCTTCGGCGATCCGCGCGCGCTCCAGCAGCACCGGGAGGCTGCCGATGTTGTGGGTGCCGAAGACGACGTCGACCCAGGGGGCCTTCTTGACGATCGTGTCGCGGTCCTTCTGCGCCAGGCAGCCGCCGACGGCGATCTGCATGCCCGGCCGGGCCGCCTTCTGGGGCGCCAGACGGCCGAGGTTGCCGTAGAGGCGGTTGTCGGCGTTCTCCCGGACCGCGCAGGTGTTGAAGACGACAACATCTGCGGACACCGTGCCGTCCTCGCCCTTGGGCGCGCGGACGTAGCCGGCCGCCTCCAGGAGGCCCGCCAGCCGCTCGGAGTCGTGGACGTTCATCTGGCACCCGTAGGTGCGGATCTCGTAGCTCTTCACACCCTGCTCTTCACGCTGCACCCATCCAGGGTAAGGGCGCGCCGCGCGCACCCGTGCCCCCGCCCGCCCCCGCGCGGGCGGCATCGGGCGGCAGCCGCCGTCCGGTCCCCGGGGCGGCGTGGTCTGCCGCCGGCGCAGGGGTTCGCCCCCGGGCGGGTGTCCACCGTGGGACGGGCCGGGACGTCCGGGAGCCGGGCGCGGCCGGACGACGCTGGCCAGTGCGGCGCCGGGCCTGGCACTATCGCGGTGATGGAGCTCCCCCGTATCGGCAGACGCCGGGCCGTGCAGGCCGTGCTGGCGGTGGCGGCGGCGGTCGCGCTGCTGCTGTGGTGGGTGCTGCCCTCCGACGGGCCCTCGTACCCCAAGGACCGGATCGACTTCGCCACGGGTGCGCGCAACGGCGTGTACGAGACGTACGGGAAGCGGCTGCAGCCCTATCTGCGGACGGACCTGCCCGGGGTGCCGGTACGCCTGGTGCGGTCCGAGGGGTCCGTGGACAACGTCCGGCGGGTCGCGACCGGCAAGGCCGATTTCGCGATCGCCGCGGCCGACGCCGTCGCCGACTACGACGGCCCGGGCGCGGAGCGGCTGCGTGCCTGCGCCCGGCTCTATGACGACTACATGCAGCTCGTGGTGCCCGCCGACTCCCCGGTGCGGTCGGCGAAGGACCTGGGCGGGCTGCGGGTGGGGGTCGGCCAGCCGAGCTCCGGGGTGAACCTGATAGCGCAACGGCTGCTCGAGGCCGCGGACCTCGGGGAGCCCGGGGACGTGCGGCGCCGGGCGGTGGGCATCGACCGCGCGCCCGAGATGCTGCGCGAGGGGAAGCTGGACGCGTTCTTCTGGTCGGGCGGACTGCCGACCAAGACCATCGCGAATCTGGCGGAGACCACCGATGTGAAGCTGGTCCAGCTCGGCGACCTGGTGGCCCGGCTGCACGCGGAGAGCGACGCGTCGACGTTCTACCGGCAGGCGGTCATGCCCGCGGACGCGTACCCGATGATCCAGGGCGGCCGCGTCGTGCAGACGATCGCGGTGGCCAACCTGCTGATCACCACCGACCGGACGGACACCGGCCTGGTGGACCGCTTCACCCGGACGGTGATCGACAGCCGTGACCGGATCGGGCAGGAGGTGCACGCCGCCCAGCTGGTGGACCTGCGGACGGCGGTCTTCACCGATCCGCTGCCGCTGCACGCGGGCGCCGAGCGCTACTACCGATCCGTGAAGCCTTAGGGCCGGTACGGGACGTTCCGCCCGACATGTGATCCGCTCCCGTCCCGGGGACGATGTTCATCCCGGTCAGAGCCCCCTAACCTGTAGCGGACCACGTACCTATGGGGGAACACGCATGAGTTCTGGGGGTATGCCGCACACCCTCATCGGCGACCGCTACGAGCTGCGCCGGCAGCTGGGGCGCGGCGGCATGGGCGTGGTGTGGGAGGCGTACGACAACCGGCTCAGCCGCCAGGTCGCCGTCAAGGAGCTGCTGTTCCGCGGCGCCTTGGACCCGGAGACGCAGGCCCAGTGGGTGGAGCGGGCGCGCCGGGAGGCGCAGGCCATCGCCCGGATCGGGCATGAGCACGTGGTCGCCGTGCACGACGTGATCGAGGCCGACGGCCAGGTCTGGATCGTCATGGAGCAGGTCAACCCGCACTCCCTGGCCGACCAGTTGCGCGAGCACGGCAGGATTCCGGCGCTGCAGGCGGCGCGGATCGGCCTGGAGGTGCTGCGCGGGCTGCGCGCGGTGCACGCGGCGGGGGTCCTGCACCGTGACGTGAAGCCGCACAACATCCTGTTCCGCCGGGACGGGCGGGCGGTGCTGATGGACTTCGGGATCGCCACCTTCGAGGGCGCGGCCCAGGTGACGCGGTTGCACGAGACCGTCGGCACCCCGCAGTACCTCGCGCCGGAACTGGCCAACCGGCTCACGCCGACGCCCGCCGCGGACCTGTGGTCGCTGGGCGTCACGCTGTACGAGATGGTCGAGGGCCGGGCCCCCTTCCGCGGCCCGACGCCGTACGAGGTGCTGGAGGCGGTCCGCACGGCAGAGCCGCCGCCGATGGGTCACGCGGGGCCGCTGCGCCCGCTGATCGTCGGGCTGCTGGTCAAGGACCCCGAGGCGCGGCTGTCGGCGGAGCGCGCCGAGCAGTTGCTGCAGCATGTGGCGCAGGAGACCCCGCAGTTCCCGGTCGGCGTCCACTCCGACTACGACCCCGACGCCACGCAGACGGACGCGAGCGCCCTGCCCGAGCCGCGTCCCACCGACCCCGGCGCCGCTCCGCCGCCGTTGCACGGGCCCGGGACACGGACGTGGCGCCGTCGCTGGTACACGCTGGCGGCGGGCGGTGTCGCCCTCGCGATCCTGGCGGCGGGCGGCTGGTTCACCGTCGACCGGATGCGGGACGAGGGACCGGACCTCTCGGCCTCGGCGACCATCAGGACGGCGCGCGAACGCGGTTACCTGATCGTGGGAGTCAAGAAGGACCAGCCGGGCCTCAGTGAGGAGTCCGGTACCGCCAAGGACGGCTACGAGGGCTTCGACATCGACCTCGCTCGGGCCATCGCCCGGCATCTGGGCTTCGACAAGGTGCAGTTCACGGTCGTGGACACCCAGTCCCGCGAGTACTTCCTGAATGCCGGCTACGTCGATTACATAGTGGCCAGCTATTCGATCACGGAGCAGCGCAAGAAGGAGGTCGCCTTCGCCGGCCCCTACTACCAAGCCGGCCAGGACTTCCTCGTCCGTAGCGACGCCTCCGTCAACAGCGTGCAGGACCTGTTCGGCCGCGAGGTCTGCACCGTCACCGACTCGACGCCGGCGGAACGGCTTCGCACGCAGTACCCGCAGATAAAGACCGAGCAGCAGGTCTCGTACGGGCTCTGCGTCGACGAACTGCTCAAGGGCAAGGTCGACGCCGTGTCCACCGACGACATCATCCTGGCCGGCTACCGCGCCCAGCACACCAAGCAACTGCGCCTGCTGGGAGTCCCCTTCGGCACCGAGGAGTACGGCGTGGGGCTGCAACAGAACGAGCCCGAGCTGAAGCACGCCATATGCGACGCCATCAAGGAGGACATCTCCTCGGGCGCCTGGCGCGCGTCGTACGTCAAGCACCTCAAGCCGCTGGCCTCCCAGAATCTGGCGGACCAGCGCCCGCGCCCGGACGAGATGAGCGAGTGCGAATAGGCCCGCACGACCGGACCGGTCGCGCGGGCCCGCCCGTTCAGTCCAGGGCGAAGGTGGTGACCACGGCGGCGTGGTCGGAGGGCCACTCGTTGCCCGCCACGTGCGGCTCGGGACGGGGTTCCCCGGTGACCAGGGTCGTGGCGTCCAGCACCCGCAGGCCCCGCCCGGCGTAGAGCACGTAGTCGATCCGGTCCTGCGGCTCGGGCTCCGGGTTGACCGGGGACCAGGTGCTGCCCGGGTCGCGCGCCGGGTCCGGGTGGGCCTCACGGTAGGAGTCGCGCAGCCCGGCGTCCTCGGTGGCGAGGGTGACCGGCCAGGGCACGGGGCCGTAACCGCCGTGCAGGGGTGCCGCCTCGGCGGTCCAGTCCAGATGGGACGGGGCGTTGAAGTCGCCGACGAGCACCACCGGGGTGGTGTCGCGCGCGGCGAGGTCGCCAGCCATGTCGCCCAGGATCTCCCGGATCTGCGCCAGGCGCCCCGAGGCGGCCTCGTGCTCGAGGAGCGCCTCGACCGGCCGGCGGTCGTGGAGTGCGTCGTAGGGGCCGTACGGGGTGTGGTTCAGGTGCGCGCTCCACAGCGTGACGTCGTGGCCCTCGTCGAGCCGGACGGTGGCGCCGAGGCCGCCGTAGAACGGGCTCGCGGGCAGTCCGTGGCGGGAGACGACCGGGTAGCGGCTGATGACGCCGAGGTTGTCGCCCGCCTGGTGGTGGTCCCAGCCCAGCGCCTCGGCGAGTTCCTTGGCGGAGTGGGTGGCCGTCTCCTGCAGGCCGACGACGTCCACGTCCGCGTCGAGCAGGATCCGCAGCTGCTTGTCGCGGTGGTCGTCGACACGGGTGCCGCCGAGCCACAGGTTCCAGCTCATGACGCGCAGTTCCCGCACCATGGGCTCGCCTGCCGCGACGACCGGCACGCGCACGGTGACGGTGTCGGCGCGCCCCTCGGCGTCCGTGGCGGTGACGGCGACCTCGGCGTCGCCCGGCACGTCGGGGGTGCCGGTGACCGTGCCGTCGGCGGACACCCGCGCCCAGTCCGGGCCGGCGCTCTTGGCGTACGTCACGGGGGCGCCGCGCAGCAGTCCGGCCACGGTGGCGCGGAACGGCTCGCCGACGCGGGCGCGGCGGCTGGTGAAGGCGGGCACGAGGAAGGACGGCGGCCGGGCGACCAGGGCCCGCAGCACGGAGACGCCGGCCCGCTCGAGGCTGCCGAGCACGGCGCGCCCGGCGCCGGGGGCGATGGGTGCCAGGGACGGCACGGCGAGCACCCGGCAGCCGGCGGCCTCGGCGGAGGCGACACCGGTCGGGGTGTCCTCGACCGCCACGCACGCCCCGGGGTCCACGCCGAGGGCGCGGGCGGCGGCGAGGTAGGGGTCGGGGGCGGGCTTGGTGCGGGGGGTGTCGTCGGCGGTGAGGGAGACGGCGAAGCGATCCCGGCCGAGCACCCCCAGGACGATGTCCACGACCTCGCGCGGGGACGCCGACACCAGGGCGATGGGCACGTCGTTCCGGGCGAGTTCGTCCAGCAGTTCCAGCGCCCCGGGGCGCGGCACCGTGCGGGCGCGGACCCGCTCGGCGAACTCCCGGTGCAGGACGGCGGCCAGCTCGTCGGCGCCGGTCGCCGTCCCGGTCGTGCTCGCCAGGTGGGCGGCGGTGTGCTCGACGGCGCGGCCGAGGACCTCGGTCACGTCCGCGTCGCCGAGTACGTGCCCCAGCCCGGCGGCCACCTCGGCGACCGCCTCCCACCACAGTCCCTCGGTGTCGACGAGGGTGCCGTCCATGTCGAACAGGACGGCCTGGAGCGGGTGGTGCGGGGGATGGGTCACGGGGCTCTCTTTCATCGGGGGTGTGGGGGGATGGGAGGTGCGGTCGGGGTCAGACGGCGCGCGCGGTGACCAGGACGGGCCGGTCGGGCAGGGTCACGGCGACGGTCGCGCCGGGCGGGAGGGCGGCGGCGTCCGCGCTGGCCAGGTCGGCCTTGACGGTGGTGCCGTCGGGCAGCGCCACGGTCACCCGGGTGACGGCGCCCAGGAAGGCGGTCGCCACCACGCGGGCGTCGCCCTCGGCGTCGGCCGCCACGCGCACCGCTTCGGGGCGGACGAGGACGTCCACCTCGGTGGCGTTGGGCACTTCGCCCTGGGCGGGGAGCCGCCGGCCGAGGACCTCGACCTGGCCGCCGTCGGTCAGCCGGCCCGGCAGCCTGCTGTTGGTGCCGACGAACTCGGCGACGAAGGCGGTGGCCGGGCGGTCGTACAGCTCGGCGGGGGCGGCGCACTGCTCCAGCCGCCCGGAGTTCATGACGGCGACGCGGTCCGCCATGGACAGTGCCTCCTCCTGGTCGTGCGTCACGAAGAGCGTGGTGATGCCGAGTTCGCGCTGCAGCCGGCGGATCTCCTCGCGCAGGTTGGTGCGCACCTTCGCGTCCAGCGCGCTCAGCGGCTCGTCCAGCAGTAGGACGCGCGGCCGCAGCGCCAGGGCTCGGGCGAGGGCCACGCGCTGCTGCTGGCCGCCGGAGAGCTGGTGGGGGTAGCGGCTCGCGTGGTCCGGCAGCCCGACGAGCTCGAGCAGTTCGGCGGCGCGGGTCCGCCGCTCGGCGGCGCCGACCTTGCGCATGCGCAGCCCGAAGGCGACGTTGTCGGCGGCGCTCAGGTGCGGGAAGAGGCTGTAGGACTGGAAGACCATGCCCGCGTCGCGGCGGTGGGCGGGGATCTTGGTGACGTCCTTGCCGTCGACCAGGACCTGGCCGGAGTCGGGGTGCTCGAAGCCGGCGAGCATCCGCAGCGCGGTGGTCTTGCCGCAGCCGGACGGGCCGAGCAGGGCGAGGAGTTCACCGGGCCGGACGGTGAGGTCCAGCCCGTCGAGGGCGGTGGTGGTTCCGAAGGAGCGGCGCAGGGCCCGGAACTCGACGGTGGCGCCGCTGCTCGCGGCGGTCACGGCATCGGCGACCGGGGCGGGGGAGGTGTCGGTCATCTGTCGGTCACTTCCGGGAGGCGGATGAGGTCGGGCGGCGTCCGCCGGCGGCGGCCAGGATGAGCAGCAACACCCAGGTGACCAGCAGGCTGAGCACCGAGACGGCGACGGACAGCTGTGCCTGCGAGCCGCTGACCGTGACGATCCACACCGCGAAGGGCTGGAAGCCCAGCAGCTGGGCGACGGTGAACTCGCCGAGGACCAGGGCGAGGGTGAGGAAGGAGGCGTTGAGCAGCGCCCCGCGCAGGTTGGGCAGCACCACCCGGATCAGGGCGGCGGGCCAGTTCGCGCCGCAGGAGCGGGCGGCCTCGACGAGGGTACGAACGTCCACCGCCCGCAGTCCGGCGTCCAGGGCGCGGTAGACGAAGGGCAGCGCCATCACGACGTAGGTGAGCACCAGGACGACCGGGAAGGAGGGGTTCTGGATGGCCACGAAGGTCTGGAAGAAGGGCGTCGTGGCCAGGTGCTCGGGGCCCCAGCGCAGCACGCTGCTGACCCCCGCGACGAGCGCGATCGGCGGCACGACCAGGGGCAGCGAGCAGATCACCTCGACCAGCGGGCGCAGCCGGGGCGCGGACAGCCGCAGGGACACCATGGCCGGGACCATCAGCAGCAGGACGACGGCGATGGTGGCTGCCGCGAGTTCCAGCGAGAGCAGCAGGCTGGAGGTGAAGCCCTCCGCCTTGAGGATCTGCCCGTACGCGTCGAAGGTCATGCCCTGGCCGGGGACGTCCACGGTGAAGATCACGGAGGCCGCCAGCGGCACCAGGAAGTAGAGGCCGGCACCGGCGAGGACGATGCCGCGCCAGGGCCGGATCCGTGTGTCCGTCAGACCAGCCATCGCGCGCTCCGTCGTTGCAGGGGCAGGTAGACCGCCATGACCAGGCCGGCGACGACGATCATGTCGAGGCTCAGGGCGAGCGCCACGTTCTCCTGCCCGACCAGGACGTTGCCGGAGATGGCGTCGGCGATCTGCAGGGTGATCAGCGGAACCGAACTGCCGACCATCGCCGCGGCGGTGGCGTAGGCGGCGAAGGCGCTGCCGAAGAGCAGGACCAGGCCGCCGAGGAGCGAGGGGGCCAGCACGGGCAGGGCGACGTGCCGCCAGTACTGGCCGGTGGTGGCGCCGTTGTTCTGGGCGGCCTCCCGCCACTGGACGCGCAGCCCCTCCAGTGCCGGGGTCACGGTGAGCACCATGAGGGGGATGAGGAAGTAGAGGTAGACGATGACCAGGCCCCAGAAGCTGTAGAGGCTCCAGCCGTGGTCGGCGAGACCCAGGTGGCGGGTGAGGACGCCCGCGTTGCCCAGGGTCGCCACGAAGGCGAAGGCCAGCGGCACCCCGCCGAAGTTGGCGAGCACGCCTGAAGCGGTGAGCACGGCTTCGCGCAGCGCGCGGAACCGCGAGGTCACCACGGCCTGCGCGAGCAGCAGCCCGAGCACCGCGCCGATGGCGGCGGAGAGCCCGGACAGCTTCACGCTGCCCCACAGGGCCGTCAGGTAGGCGCCCTGCAGGGAGGTGGTCAGGTTGGCCGTGGTGTACGAGGAGGCCCCGGTCGCGGGGTCCTTGACGGTGAAGGCGCCGTTGATCATGGCGACCGCGGGGGCCCCGAAGCTGATCGCCACGAAGACGAGCAGCGGGAGCACCGCGAGCCAGCCGGCCGAGCGCCGCCGCGCCGGGGCGGTGGCCCCGGCAGCGGCGGCGACGGGCGCCGCGGTGGCGGTCATCGGGTCGGTCATCCGGAGACGGCCTTGCCCCAGCCCTGGGCGAGCACGCCCTTGGCCTTGTTCTGCTGGTCGTCGGTCGGGAAGGACGGGGTGCCGCTGACCGCGGGGAGCTTGGCGGCGGCGGCCTTGTCGAGCGTGCCGGCCTTGTCCATGGCGGGCATCAGGACGGGGCGGGCGAAGCCGGCGAGCCACAGGTTCTGGCCCTCGGCGCTGTAGAGGTACTCCTGCCACAGGCGGGCGGCCGCCGGGTGCGGGGCGTCCTTGTTGATCGCCTGCGCGTAGAACTGGGCGTACTCGCCGTCGCTGGGGACGGCGACCTTCCAGTCCACGCCCTTGCTGGCGAACTCCTCGGCGTAACCGGCGTTGAGGTAGTCCCAGTCGATGCTGATCGGGGTCTCGCCCTTCTCGACCGTGGCCGGGGTGGACTCGACGGGGTTGTAGTTGCCGTTCTTCTTCAGCTTGCCGAAGAAGTCGATACCGGGCTGGATGTCGTCGAAGGAGCCGCCGTTGGCCAGCGCCGCCGCGTAGACGCCGCCGAAGGCCGAACCGGACTTGGTCGGGTTGCCGTTCAGCGCGACCTGGCCCTTGTACTCGGGCTTGAGCAGGTCCGCGAAGGTGGTCGGGCAGTTCTTGACGCGCTTGGCGTCGCAGCCGATGGAGACGTAGCCGCCGTAGTCGTTGTACCAGCGGGCCTGGGCGTCCTTCTGGGCGGCCGGGATGTCGTCGTAGGAGGCGACCTTGTAGGGGGCGAACAGGCCCTGCTGCGCTCCGCTGATCGCGAAGGCCGCACCGAGGTCGAGGACGTCGGGGGCGCGGTCCTGGCCCTTGCGGGAGGTGACGGCGTTGATCTCGTCCTGGCTGGAGGCGTCCGGGGTCTCGTTCTGGATCTTGATGCCGTACTTCTTGGTGAAGCCGTCGATCAGCGCGCCGTAGTTGGCCCAGTCGCGGGGCAGGGCGATCGCGTTGAGCGTGCCCTCCTTCTTGGCGGCGGCGATCAGGGCGTCCATGCCGCCGAATTCCTCGGCGGAGGTCGCGGTGGCCGCGCTCTTGCCGTTCTTGCCGTCGGCGGAGGTCTGCGTGGTGGGGGCCGAACCGCAGGCGCTGAGAGCCAGCGCGGTCACGGCCAGGCCGGCGGCAAGAGCGGCCGCCTTCGGGAGGGACGCGGGCACGGAAGTCTCCTGGAGGGAAGTTGTCCTGAGGGCAGGGAGGTCGGGGAGCGCTTCAACTTGTCCGAACAAGTTGGCCTTCAGTAGGCCGTGCGTCAATGGCCTTTCCGTAAACAGCGGGAAAACCTCGGCAAGCTTGCAGAGGGCAGTCGTCCCTTTTCGGCCAAGCACCTGGTGAGAGGCCCGGGATGCCGGAAACCCGTGCGCGCGATCGGCGCCCGGCTCGTCTACGCTGAGCGGAGTTGTGCGCAGACGGTTCATGAACGGAAGGGGGCGCGGTGGCGGCGCGGCACGAGGAGATCGCCGAGGAGCTCCGGCGGGCCATCGACGACGAGGAGTACCCGGTCGGCGCCTTGCTGCCCCCGGAGACCGAACTGGCCGCCCGGTACGGCGTCTCCCGCGGCACGGTGCGCCAGGCCGTGGCGGCGCTGACCGCCGAGGGCCTGATCGGCTCCCGCCAGGGCGCCCGGCGCGTGGTGCTGGCGAGCCGGCGCAGCCAGAGCTTCGCCGAGCTGCGCAGCTTCGCGCAGTGGGCGCGCGCCATGGGCCGAGCCGCCTCCGGCACGGTGGTCCGCACCGAGACCCGGCCGGCCACCGCGGAGGACGCCACACGGCTGCACCTGCGCCCGGGCACGGACGTGCTGTACGTGCTGCGGGTACGCGGCCTGGACGGGGAGCGCGTCCTGGTGGAACGCACGGTCTACGCCGACTGGATCGCCCCGGCGGTGCTGCGCGTAGAGCCGGAGTGCGAGTCGGTCACGCAGCGGCTCTACGACGACATGGGGCTGGTCTTCGCCTACGGCGAGCACCTGATCGACGCGGTCGCGGCCGGCACCCGGGACAGCGCGCTGCTGGGCGTGCGGCGGGGCAGCCCGCTGCTGCGGGTGCGCCGGGTCACCACCACGCAGAAGGGCCGCCCGGTCGAGTGGTCGGACGACCGCTACCGCTCGGACGCGGTCAACTTCAGCATCCACAACTCGATCGGCTCCAACCCGCTGGCCCGCCAGGCCGGCCCCGGGCTCAGGGAGCCGCTCGCGGCACCGTGAGCGTGACCCGCAGCCCGTGGGGCTCGTTCGGGGCGTAGGCGATACCGCCGCCGCCCTGGGTGAGCAGCACCCGCGCGATGGACAGGCCCAGGCCCGAGCCGTCGACGTTCTGATGCCGCGGGCTGCGCCAGAAGCGGTCGCCGATACGGGCGAGTTCGTCCTCGGTGAGGCCGGGTCCGCCGTCGGCGACGGTCACCTCGATCGCGCCGGGGCAGCCACGCAGCGCCGTACCGACCCGCACCCGCTCCCCGCTCGGGGTGAACTTCAGGGCGTTGTCGATCACCGCGTCGAGGGCGCTGGACAGCGCCACCGGGTCGGCCCAGCCGGTGACGGCGGCGGCACCCTCGTAGGCGAGTTCCACGCCGTCGCGGTCGGCGAGCGGCCGCCAGGCCTCGACCCGTTCCGCGGCGAGTGCGGCGACGTCGATGAGGGCGAGGTTGGCCTCGGCGTGCTCGGCCGTGGCCAGGCCGAGCAGGTCGTCCAGGACCGAGGCGAGGCGCTTGCCCTCCTCCCGGACGGAGGCGATCTCCTCGTGGCCCTCGGGGAGTTCCAGGCCCAGCAGCTCGATCCGCAGCAGCAGCGCCGACAGCGGGTTGCGCAGCTGGTGGGAGGCGTCGGCGACGAAGGCCCGCTGCTGGTCGAGGACCTCTTCGACGTTGTCGGCCATCTCGTTGAACGAGCGTGCCAGGCGCCGCAGTTCCGGCGGCCCGCCGGACACCGCCACGCGGGACTTCATCCGTCCGGTGGCGATGTCGTGGGTGACCCGGTCCAGTACCCGGACCGGCCGCAGCACCCAGCCGGTGAGCCGGAAGGCGGCCATGACGGCCACGATCATGGCGGCCAGCTCCCCGGCCGCGAGCAGCAGCCAGCCGCGCAGGATGCGCGAGCGCATGGCGCCGGTCGGCGACTCGGTGAGCACGACCGCGACGACGTCGCCGTCCCGGACGACCGGGGAGGCGACCGACAGCGAGCGGTGCTGCCAGGGCCAGATCTGCTTGGGGTCGTGGCTGCGCCGCCCGGCCAGGGCTTCGCTGTACGCGGTGAAGGCCTCACCGCCGGTGGGCAGCGTCCAGCCCTCCGGGGCCGAGGCGATCGGCTCGCCGTCGCGATCGAAGACGCCGGCCCGGATCCCGTACACGTCGTGGTACTGCAGCAGCTCCGTCCGCAGCGTCCTCACCCGTTCGCCGCTGCCGTCGGTGCTGACGTACTGGGCGAGCGCGGCGAAGCGCGCGGTGTCGTCGATGCGGTCGACGACGACGCGCTGCTGCTGGGCGGCGGCCAGGCTGGCGGCGAGCGGGAAGCCGAGGGCCAGCAGCACACCGGCCATCAGCACGATGAGCAGCGGCAGCAGCCGGGTGCGCACGGAGGAACGGCCCCCTAGCCGGAGGGCACGACGAGGCGGTAGCCGACCCCGCGCACGGTCTCGATCAGGGAGGGCAGGCGCAGCTTGGACCGCAGGGACGCCACATGCACCTCGAGAGTGCGCCCGGTCCCCTCCCAACTCGTCCGCCACACCTCGCTGATGATCTGCTCACGGCGGAACACCACACCGGGCCGCTGCGCGAGCAGCGCGAGCAGGTCGAACTCCTTGCGGGTCAGCGCGACCGGCTCGTCGTCCACGGTGACCTTGCGGGTGGCCAGCTCCACCCGGACGGGGCCGAGCCCGATGACACCGCCGCCGGCGGCCTCCGCGGCCTCGCCCTCGGCCCCGGTCCCGGCGGGCGCCTCCTGGGCCTTGCGGCGGCAGACGGCGTGGATGCGGGCCAGCAACTCCCCCGTGTCGTACGGCTTCACCACGTAGTCGTCGGCGCCGAGGTTGAGGCCGTGGATGCGGGAACGCACATCGGCCCTGGCGGTCACCATGATCACGGGGATGGCGGTGCGCAACCGGATCCGGCTGCACACCTCGAAGCCGTCCCGGTCGGGCAGGCCGAGGTCGAGCAGGACCACGTCGAAACCGGGCCCGTGGTCGGGCAGCAGCGCGTGCAGCGCCTCCTCGCCGCTGCGGGCATGGGTGACCTGCAGTCCGTGCTTGGCCAGCACGGCCGACAGTGCGGCGGCGACCCGGTGGTCGTCCTCCACGAGCAGCAGTCTCATCCCGTTCACCTCCCGCGGATCGGCCTTCGCACTCCCGCAATCATGCTCTACCACCGAATACACGCCGATGGGCCGGGCACGCGTCAAGCACCGTCCGGTCCTGTGTGGCGACTGTTACGGAGCCGGTACGCTGCACACCCCGACGGGGCTCACCCACAGTGCCGGATTTGTCTCAGCCAGTGACCGGATCGTAATGCTCAAGTTCCGCTCAGATGTGATGACTCGGTTTCCCAAGCGTCAATAGGGTGATCGCCAAGGTCTGGTCAACCGACGAGGATGGAGCACACGCCGATGACCGAAGTCCCGGTGACCGAGGACGCCGTTCCGGCGGCCGACGACCTGGTCGTGCTGAAGGACGTGAACAAGCACTTCGGCGCTCTGCACGTGCTCCAGGACATCAACCTCAGCATCGGCCGCGGCGAGGTCGTGGTCGTCATCGGCCCCTCGGGGTCGGGCAAGTCGACGCTGTGCCGGGCCGTCAACCGCCTGGAGACGATCGACTCGGGCCTGATCACGATCGACGGGAAGCCGCTGCCCGCGGAGGGCAGGGAACTGGCCCGGCTGCGCGCCGACGTCGGCATGGTCTTCCAGTCCTTCAACCTCTTCGCGCACAAGACGGTCCTGGAGAACGTCACGCTCGGCCAGATCAAGGTGCGCAAGGCCGGCAAGAAGGCCGCCGAGGAACGCGCCCGCGCCCTGCTGGACCGGGTGGGCGTGGGCAGCCAGGCGGACAAGTACCCGGCGCAGCTCTCCGGAGGCCAGCAGCAGCGCGTGGCGATCGCCCGGGCGCTGGCCATGGAGCCGAAGGTCATGCTCTTCGACGAGCCGACCTCGGCGCTCGACCCGGAGATGATCAACGAGGTGCTGGAGGTCATGCAGCAGCTCGCCCGTGACGGGATGACGATGGTCGTCGTCACCCATGAGATGGGCTTCGCCCGGTCCGCCGCCAACCGCGTCGTCTTCATGGCGGACGGGCGGATCGTCGAGCAGGCGACGCCCGACCAGTTCTTCAGCAACCCCCGGAGCGACCGGGCCAAGGACTTCCTTTCGAAGATCCTTCACCACTGAGAGCGACACCGACGGTTCGCCGACCTAAGGATGATCACGATGAGGATCCGTACCACTGCCGCCGCCGCTCTGGCCGTTCTGGCGCTGACCGCCACCGCCACCGCGTGCGGCAAGGAGGGCTCGCCCTCCTCCTCCAAGACCCCCGGAGGCGACTCCAGCAGCTCGACCGCCGCCAAACTTCCCACCTACACCGTCAAGACCGGTGTGGACCTGGCCGGCTCCAAGACCTGGGACCGGATCAAGAAGGACGGCAAGCTCGTCATCGGCGTCAAGGCCGACCAGCCGAACCTGGGCTACCAGGACCTCGGCACCAAGAAGTACTCCGGCTTCGACATCGAGATCGCCAAGATGATCGCCGCCGACCTCGGCTTCGACGAGAGCAAGATCGAGTTCAAGACGATCCAGTCGGCCAACCGCGAGACCGCCATCTCCGGCGGCCAGGTCGACTACTACGTCGGCACCTACACCATCAACGACGAGCGCAAGAAGTCCGTCTCCTTCGCCGGCCCGTACTTCGTCGCGGGCCAGGACCTCCTGGTCAAGAAGGGCAGCGCCATCAAGAGCACGGACGACCTCAAGGGCAAGAAGGTCTGCTCGGCGACCGGCTCCACCTCCATCCAGCGCATCAAGGACGGCGGCTACGGCGCCGAGCCGGTCGAGTACGACTCGTACTCGCTGTGCGTGCAGAACCTCCTCTCCGGCCAGGTGGACGCGGTGACCACCGACGACGCCATCCTCAAGGGCTACGCCGCCCAGGACCCGGCCAACCTCGAGGTCGTCGGCAAGCCGTTCTCCGAGGAGAACTACGGCGTCGGCCTGCTCAAGGACGACACCGTCCTGCAGAAGGCCATCACCAACGCCCTGAAGAACCACGAGGACAACGGCGACTGGAAGAAGGCCTACGACGCCACGCTCGGCAAGTCCGGCGTGACCGCCGAGATCCCGCAGCTCGAGTCCTGAAACCGGCGGGACCCGGCCTGACCCGGGTCCCGTCCCCCCCCTCCCCGGCACAGCCCGAGCCTGGTGCGCCGGCGGCCAGGAGCGGCCGTCGGCGCACCCCTTTCGGAGAATCGATGAACGTACTGCTGGACAACTTCGCGCTCTTCCGCGAGGGGTTCCTCGGCACGGTGGAGCTGACCGCGCTCAGTGGGGCGATCGCCCTGGTGCTCGGGGTGATCATGGCCGCGTTCCGGGTGTCCCCGGTGCCGCCGCTGCGCGCCTTCGGCACGGCGTGGGTGACCCTGCTGCGCAACACCCCGCTGACCCTGCTCTTCTTCATCGCGGTGCTGGTGCTGCCCAAGCTGGGACTGAACACCTGGACCTTCTTCCGGCTCGCCGTGCTCGCCCTGAGTTGCTACACCTCGGCCTTCATCTGCGAGGCCGTGCGCTCGGGCATCAACACCGTCCCGCTCGGGCAGGCCGAGGCCGCCCGAAGCCTGGGGATGACCTTCACCCAGACCCTGCGGCTGATCATCCTGCCGCAGGCCACCCGGACCGTGCTGCCGCCCATCGGCAGCCTCCTGATCGCGCTCACCAAGAACTCCGCGATCGCCGGTGGCTTCAGCGTCACCGAGCTGTTCAGCGTGCAGAAGGAGCTCGGCGAGGTGGGCTACAGCGTCTTCGCGACCTTCATCTGGGTGGCACTCGCCTACCTCGTCCTCACCCTCTCCATCAGTGCGGTCTTCCGACTGCTCGAGAACCGGCTGGCGGTGGCCCGATGAGCGCGAACGTCCTCTTCGACGCCCCCGGCCCCCGGGCCAGGGTCCGCAACCGGGTCGTCGGCGCGGTCGCCTCCCTGGCGATCCTCGCGCTGCTGTACTTCGTCTACCGGCGGCTCGACGACTCGGGGCAGTTCGCCTCGTACCTCTGGGAGCCCTTCCAGTACACCGACATCCAGCAGCGCCTCGTCGACGGCCTGCTCGCCACCCTGAAGGCCTTCGCGCTGGCCGCGGTCTTCTCGCTGGTACTGGGCGCGGCGCTGGCCGCGGGCCGCCTGTCGGACCACGCCCCGGTGCGGTGGGTGGCGACCGTCGTCGTGGAGTTCTTCCGCGCGATGCCGCTGCTGATCATGATCTTCGCGCTGTACGTGGGCGTCTTCACCTCGGCCCCGCTGTGGGCGCTGGTGATCGGCCTGACCCTGTACAACGGCTCGGTGCAGGCCGAGATCTTCCGGGCCGGCATCAACGCCGTGCCGAAGGGCCAGCGCGAGGCCGCCTACGCGGTCGGACTGCGCAAGACGCAGGTCATGGTCTTCGTACTGATCCCGCAGGCGACCCGGGCGATGCTGCCCTCGATCATCAGCCAGCTGGTGGTCACCCTGAAGGACACCTCGCTCGGCTTCATCATCACGTACGAGGAGCTGCTCTACCTCGGCAACCTCATCGCCAAGAACAGCGCGGGCTTCCCCTTCATCCCGATGATCATCATCGTGGCGCCGATCTACATCCTGATGTGCCTGGCGCTCAGCACGCTGGCCAACTGGATCGAGCGGCGCGGCCGGCGCAGCCCCAAGGGCGCGCCGCCGAAGGCCGGCGACATCAAGGCGGTGGAGGCCGCGGCGGAGTGACGGTGCGCCAGGCGCACCACCGCGCGACAGGTGTGGTCACTTGACGCACGCACGCCCAGTGGGTTGCATACGCAATGTGACTGCACAACTTCCCGGGACCGCGCCGTGGACCCGGTGATCATCGCGGGGGCGGGTCCGGTCGGGCTCGCCCTCGCGCTCTGCCTGGCCCGGCACGACGTGCCGAGCATCGTCCTCGACGAGCACGACCACCCGCCCGCCCTCTCCACGGAACGCACGGCCGTGCTGAGCCCGGAGACCGCCGGGCTGCTGGTCCGGCTCGGCCACCACCGGCTCTACGAGTCCGGCGCGACCTGGGACGCGTGGCGGACGCTGCGCCGTCGGCAGGAGACCGTCCGCGTGGAGTTCGGCGACCGGGCATCCGGCGGCCAGGGCCCCTCCCCTGTGCACATCGGGCAGGAGCGCCTGGAGCACGGGCTGCGCGGGGCGCTCGCCGAGCAGGCACTGGCACGGATCGTGCCGGGCACCCGCGTCGAGGCGGTCGAGCAGGACGACCACGGAGTCAGCGTCCGCACCAAGGGCGCCAAGGCCACCTGGTGGCGCGGCAGTTACCTGATCGGCTGCGACGGGCCGCGCTCCACCGTGCGCAAACTGCTGGGTGTCCGCTTCCCCGGCCGCACGGCCGTCGACCGGCACGCCGTCGCAGCCCTGCGCGTCGCGCTGCCCGACGAGGACGTGGCGCTGCTGCACCGGGAACCGCCCGGCCCGGGCGCCGGGCCGGAGGTGACGGCCCGTCCGCTGCCGGACGGGGTCTGGCGGCTGGACTGGCTGCTGCCCGCGCGCGGCGAGCCGCTCACCTCCGACGAACTCGTCTCGCGCATCCGCGGCACGCTGACGGCCTGGTGCGGGAACGTCCCGTCGTACGAACTGCTGGGCTCCGCCGAGTACCCGGTACACCAGCGACTGGCCCGGCGCTGGCGCGCGGGACGGGTCTTCCTGGCCGGAGACGCGGCGCACCTCATGGGCGCCCTGGGCGCGCAGGGCCTGGAAGAGGGGCTGCGCGACGCCGACAACCTCGCCTGGAAGCTCTCCCTGGCCTGGCACCACGGGGCCTCGGACACCCTGCTCGACAGCTACCAGGCCGAACGGCGGGGCGCGGTCGGCGCCCGGCTGCGGGCCACCGACCAGGTGCTGCCGCTGCTGCGGGCCAGCGGTGTCTGGCACACGGTGCGACGCTCCGTGCTGTCCGGCTCCGCCCGCCGGTACGCCGAACTGCTCACCGACGGCCATCTGGGCCGGGGCCCGCTCGGGGCGCCGCCGGTCTACGCCCGCTCGCCGCTCGCCCTGCCCGCGCCCCGCGGGGCGGGCGCCGCCGCCGCGGCCTCCTCGGCGGCCGCGCCCTCGCCGCTGCTGGGCTCCTGCGCCACTCCCCCGGGCGGGGCGGTCGTCGACGTCCCGGTCACGGCGCTCGACGGCTCCGGTGCCCGGCTGTACGAACGCCTCGGACGGGACCTGCTGGTCGTCCTCGTCGCACCGGGCACCGGCGTGTGGGAGAGCCGGCACTGGCTCACCGCGGGACTGATGCCCCGGCTGGCCAAGGCGGTGGCGGCCCTGCCGACCCGGGCGGAACTGCTGGTCACGGAGGCGTATCCGGGATCGACGGCGCACAGCGTGCTGCTGATCCGTCCGGACGGCCATCTGGTGACGGTGATGACCGGCTGCCGCCCGACCGAGCTCTACGCCTACGCCGATCTCGCACGCGGCGGCCCGCCGAGCCCGGTCCAGGACCGCGTGCCGCACTGACGGACGGCCTCGGGCTTCGCCGGTCCGGGCCCGGTGCCTCAGGGGACTCCGGCCCGGGCTCGGGCTCGGCCCGACGGTGGCGCCGCGCTGCGCGACCCGACGGTGGCGCCGCGTTGCGCGACCGGCCGGTGCACGCCGTCGCCCCGTGCGGGAAGCGGCCGGGCCCGGGGCCCGGCCGCTCAGCGGGCGAACTCCGTGGCGCGGGACTCGCGGACGACCGTGATGCGGATCTGGCCGGGGTAGGTCAGCTCCTCCTCTACCTGCTTGGCGACGTCGCGGGCGATGACCTGCGCCTGGATGTCGTCCACGTCCTCCGGACGCACCATCACCCGGATCTCGCGTCCGGCCTGCATGGCGAAGACCTTGGCGACGCCCGCGTGCGCGGCGGCGATCTGCTCCAGCCGCTTCAGACGGCGCACATAGCTCTCCAGTGACTCGCGCCGTGCGCCGGGGCGGCCGCCGGAGATGCCGTCGGCGGCCTGGGTCAGCACCGCCTCCACGGTCCGGGGGTCGACCTCGTTGTGATGGGCCTCGATGGCGTGGACGACGTCCTCCGCCTCGCCGTGACGCCGCGCCAGGTCCGCGCCGATGAGGGCGTGGCTGCCCTCGACCTCGTGGGTGAGGGCCTTGCCGATGTCGTGCAGCAGCGTGCCCCGCTTCACCACGGCCGGCTCGATGCCGAGCTCGGCGGCCATCATGCCCGCGATATGCGCGGACTCCAGGAGGTGGCCGAGCACGTTCTGGCCGTAGGAGGTGCGGTAACGCAGCCTCCCGAGCAGGGTCACCAGTTCGGGGTGCATGTCGGTGATGCCCATCTCGGTGAGCGCGTCCTCGCCGTGGCGCACGCAGAGTTGCTCCACCTCGGACTGCTTGCGCTCGTAGACCTCCTCGATACGGTGCGGATGGATGCGGCCGTCGGTGACGAGCGCGTCGAGGGCGAGGCGGGCCACCTCGCGGCGCACCGGGTCGAAGCAGGACAGCAGCACCGCCTCGGGGGTGTCGTCGATGATGAGGTTGACCCCGGTGATGGCCTCGAAGGCGCGGATGTTGCGGCCCTCGCGGCCGATGATCCGCCCCTTCATCTCGTCGCCGGGGAGCTGCAGCACGGACACCACGGACTCGGCGGTCTGCTCGGTCGCCACTCGCTGGATGGCACCGGCCACGATCCTGCGGGCCCGTTCCTCGCCCCGGTCACGGGCGGCCCGCTCGATGTCGCGGACGATCACCGCGGCCTCGCGCTTGGCCTGCTGTTCGACGGAGCGCACGAGATCGGCCCGGGCCTCCGCGGCGGTATAGGTGGCGGCCCGCTCCAGAACGGCGCGCCGCTCGTCCTCCAGCCGGTTGGCCTCGGCGCGGCGACGCTCCAGCTCCTCGCGCTCCTCCGCCAGTTCCCGCCGGCGCCGGTGGAGTTGCTCGGACTCGGCGTCGATGCGGGCCTCCCGGTCCGCGAGCCGCTGCTCACGCCGCTCCAAGTCGGCCCGGACCTCCCGGGCTTCCTCCTTGGCGGCGGCCCGGATCTCCCGGGCCTCATGCTCGGCCGCCGCCCTGAGCTGTTCCCGTTCCGCACGCAACCGGTGGAGCAGCAGGCCCGCGGTGACCGCGACGGCCACAGTGACGGCAACGGCCACGACCGTGAGCACGGATCCGGTCCCCAGCGCGATGCCCATGGCACCAACTCCCGTATCTCTGAGGACGCGTTCCCTCACCCGTTGTGAGGCTAAGTCGACTCAGAGGCACGGTCAAGGAACCTCAACGGAGGTTCAGTCGGGCAGATACCGCTCCAGCGACTCCGGGTCCTCGCCCTCCTCCTCCAGGGCACGGCGGACCACCCGCAGGGAGAGCCCCTCCGCGTATCCCTTGCGGGCGAGCATCCCGGCGAGCCGGCGGATCCGCTTCTCCTTCTCCAGGCCGCGGGTGGCCCGGAGCTTGCGGTCGACGAGGGCGCGGGCGGTCGCCTCCTCCTGCTCCGCGTCGAGCTGCCCCACGGCATGGCCGATCGCCTCGGCGTCCACGCCCCGGGTGCGCAGTTCCTGGGCGAGGGCGCGCCGGGCCAGGCCGCGGCCGTGGTGCCGGGACTCCACCCAGGCATGGGCGAACGCCTGGTCGTCGATGAGCCCGACGTCCTCGAACCGCTCCAGCACCTGCTCCGCCGCCGCCTCCGGGATCTCCCGGCGGCGCATGGCGTCGGCGAGCTGCTTGCGGGTACGAGGGGTCCCGGTGAGCAGGCGCAGGCAGAGTGCCCGCGCCTGCTCCACGGGGTCGACTGGGCGTTCCTGCTCTGCCCTGGCCCCCTCCTGCCCGAGGGCGGGCAAGGAGGGAGGGAAAGAGCCGCCGCGATCCTTGTGCCCGGATGCCACCGTCAGGCCTTGGCGGCCGCGGCCTTGGTCGCCTTGGCGGCCTTGGGCGCCGGGACCGTCGCGGCGCCGTCCGCCTTGGCCGGGTCGGCCGCCGCGGCGGAAGCGGCCGCATCGTCGCCGGGCTGCTCGCCCGCGTCGAGCCGGACGCCGATGCCGAGCTTCTCCTTGATCTTCTTCTCGATCTCGTCGGCGAGGTCGGGGTTGTCGCGCAGGAAGTTGCGCGCGTTCTCCTTGCCCTGGCCGAGCTGGTCGCCCTCGTAGGTGTACCAGGCGCCGGACTTGCGGATGAAGCCGTGGTCCACGCCCATGTCGATCAGGCCGCCCTCGCGGCTGATGCCCTGGCCGTAGAGGATGTCGAACTCGGCCTGCTTGAAGGGCGGCGCGACCTTGTTCTTGACGACCTTGACGCGGGTGCGGTTGCCGACCGCCTCCGTGCCGTCCTTGAGGGTCTCGATGCGGCGGATGTCCAGTCGCACGGAGGCGTAGAACTTCAGCGCGCGGCCACCGGTGGTGGTCTCCGGCGAGCCGAACATCACGCCGACCTTCTCGCGGAGCTGGTTGATGAAGATCGCGGTGGTCTTGGACTGGCTGAGCGCACCGGTGATCTTGCGCAGCGCCTGGCTCATCAGACGGGCCTGCAGACCCACGTGCGAGTCGCCCATCTCACCCTCGATCTCGGCCCGCGGCACGAGCGCCGCCACGGAGTCGATCACGATGAGATCCAGCGCGCCGGAGCGGATCAGCATGTCGGTGATCTCGAGGGCCTGCTCGCCGTTGTCCGGCTGGGACAGCAGCAGGGAGTCGACGTCCACGCCGAGGCGCTTGGCGTACTCGGGGTCGAGGGCGTGCTCGGCGTCCACGAAGGCCACCTTGCCGCCGGCCCGCTGGGCGTTCGCCACCGCGTGCAGGGTCAGGGTCGTCTTGCCGGAGGACTCCGGGCCGTACACCTCCACCACGCGGCCGCGCGGGAGACCGCCGACGCCCAGGGCGACGTCCAGGGCGGTGGACCCCGTCGAGATGACCTCGATGGGCTCGTTCGGCCGCTCGCCGAGGCGCATGACGGCACCCTTGCCGAACTGCCGTTCAATCTGTGCGAGCGCGGCGTCGAGCGCCTTCTCGCGGTCGGTTCCTGCCATGGGTTCCACCCTGGGTGTCTGAGTCGATCGCTTCACGTCCATGACGCTACTGCCTGCCACTGACAATGCGTCCCGACGCCGCCCCCGGCCTGTGGACAACCCCGCGGAAGTCCGTGAGAACCCTTGCGGGATCCGGCCCGGAACACCCATGAGAATGGATGTTCGATTTCCGTGTCAAGCGACACGCGAACCTCAGCCGCCCCCGCCGTCCGGCCCGTCGTGTCCGTCCCGTCCGCCCCCGGATCCCCCGTCCGGCCCGCCCTCCGGCGGGCTCCCCCGGCCTGGCCTGCGCGGCGGCCACCGGAACAGCGGCCGCCGCTGCGGTCCGTGCGCCCGCGGGTCCGTGACGGCGTACCGCTTCACGTACGCCCCGAGGAAGCCCTGCAACGTCGCCGTCGCCGGGATCGCCACCAGCGCGCCCACCGCCCCGAGCAGCGCGGTGCCGGCGACCACCGATCCGAAGGCCACGGCGGGATGGATGTCCACGGTGCGCGCGGTGATCCGCGGCTGCAGCACATAGTTCTCGAACTGCTGGTAGACCACGACGAAGCCCAGCACCCACACCGCGTCCCACGGATCCTGGGTGAACGCGACCAGCATCGGCAGCGCCCCCGCCAGGTACGTGCCGACCGTCGGCACGAACTGCGAGACCACACCGACCCAGATCGCGAGCGCGGGCGCGTACGGCACTCCGATGGCCACGAGCAGCACGTAGTGGGCCACACCGGAGATCAGCGCCATCACCGCCCGCGAGTACAGGTAGCCACCGGTCTTGGCCACCGCGATCTCCCAGGCCCGCAGCACCTCCGCCTGCCGGGCGGGCGGCAGCACCGAGCACACCGCGCGGCGCATCCGGGGCCCGTCGGCGGCGAAGTAGAAGGTGAACAGGCTGATCGTCAGCACCTGGAAGACGCCGCCGAGAACCGTCGCCGACAGGCCCCACACATTGCCCGCCTGCCGCTGCACGTAGTCGCGCAGCCAGTCGGAGTGCAGCACGTTCTCCTGCAGCTTGCCCACGGACAGGTCGGTGCCGAAGGTGTGGTTGACCCACAGGACCACGTCGTCGACGTACTCCGGCAGATTGCGGCCGATCGAGGTGATCTGGTCCACCAGCAGGGAACCGAGCAGCACCACGAAGATCCCGCCGGCCGCGAACACGGCCAGGAACACCAGGCCGGTCGCCCAGCCCCTGCGCATGCCGCGGGCCGCCATCCAGTCCACCGCGGGCTCGATCGCCAGGGCGCCGAAGAAGGCCAGCAGGATGTTCACCAGCAAGCCGATGACCTGGTGGAACGCCCAGTTCGCCAGTTGGAAGGCGGCCAGCAGCGCGAACGCCAGCAGCATCGCCCTGGGCAACCAGCGCGGCATCGCGGAACCCCCCGTACCCTCCCCGGTCCCCGGACCCCGCCCCGGATCCCGGGGTTCCCCCGGCGAACCCGGTGAACCCGGCGACCCGGACCCCGCGGCCCCCTCGGCTATCGTCTCGTCGCTTCCCGCCACGTTCCCGGCCCCGCCCGTCTTCAGCGGCTCGCGGCCGGTACGTCCACGGCCGCGCACACCGCCCGCCACACGTCCTTGGTCTCCCAGCCCTCGTCCAGTGCCTGGTGCACGGTCCGGCCGCCGAGCTCGGACATCACATGGTCGCGCGCGAAGGAGTCGGCGTACGTCTCGCCGAAGTGCGCGCGCATCCGTTCCCAGAACACCGTCAGCTTCATGTGCCCAGTATCCCGCGCCGCCACCCGAACGAACGGGCGTCGCACACGGGCACCCCGGACGCGCGGCGGCGGGCCCGATCGGGGGGTGGGTACACTGGGTGAAGCGAAGGGGAGTAGTCCCGCAATACCGGCTGGTCGACACACTGGACGTCCGTGGACGTCCCGGCCATCGGGCCGCCGCACTCGGTGCGGGGGCGGACGAGACCTTCGGCCAAGGCAAGACGTGGTCCGCACCACCCGTGCGGGCCGCTCCGTCGTGCCGGGCCGATGGCGCTTCCCGTCGCCCCCTGGGTGCCGTCGAGGTCCGTGGTCCGGCCCCAGCAGAAAGCACCCGGAATGACCTTCGACCCCCTGGCGCTCGTCACCGCCTTCGGGCTGATCTTCCTCGCCGAACTCCCGGACAAGACGATGTTCGCCTCGCTGGCGATGGGCACGCGGATGCGCCCGCTGTACGTCTGGTTCGGCACCTCGACCGCCTTCATCGTGCATGTGGCCATCGCGGTGGGCGCCGGCAGTCTGCTCGGCCTGCTGCCGACCACGGCGGTGAAGCTGGTCTCCGCCGCGCTGTTCGCCGTCGGCGCCGTGATGCTGCTGCGGAGCGGGGGCGACGACGACCACGACGAGGCCGGCAAGACCGTGACCGGCTTCTGGCCGGTGTACTCCACCGCGTTCACGGCCGTGTTCATCGGCGAGTGGGGCGACCTCACGCAGATCACCACCGCCAACCTCGCCGCCACCAACGGCTGGCTGCCGACGGCGATCGGCTCGGCCGCGGCCCTGATGTCGGTCTCGGCCCTGGCCCTGGTGGTGGGCCGCTTCATCGCCAAGAGGGTCCCGCTGAAGACCGTGCAGCGGGTCGGCGGCGTCTGCATGGCGGGGCTGGCCGTCTGGACCCTGGTCGAGGCCCTCACGGCGTGACGGGCCCGGGCCCCTGGCGCCCGGACCCTTGGCGCCCGGCCCCCGGCGGCCCCGGGAACGCACCTCGGGACGGACCTCGGGGCCCGTCTTCTTCCGCCCTTCCTCCGCTTTTCCCGAACGCGGCCATGAGGCGCTCCGATGACCGGGGAAGTTTGCCGGGCGTACATTCGGTGTATGCGACTGCCAGCGCAGGAGGAGATCCCGCTCCGCGCCCCGGCCCCAGGCCCCGGCAGGGACCCGGAGCCGCGATGAAGGACAGCCTCACGCACCGCCTGCGGCGGCTGCCCGCGCGGCGTGCGGTCGCGCCGGGCTCGAGGCCCGGTCCCTCCTGGGTGATGCAGGTGACGCAGGGGCACGGGCCGCTGGCGCTGGCACTCTTCATGATCGGGTCCATCGTCGTCACCGGGTTCATCCTGCCGCCCACCGAGCACCTGGCCTCCCTGATGGTGGTGGTCCCCGCCACCACGGCCGTGCTGGCGGGGCCGGGGACGACCACCCTGAGCGCTGCCCTGTCCTGCGCCGCCGCCTTTGTGCTGGACGTCCACGACAACCTGCTGGGGACGTCCATCCCCGCGGTGCACCAGTTGGAGATCCTCCTCGTCTCGGCCTTCGTCATCGCCTCCCGCAGCATCCGCGACCGCAGCGTCAGGGAGCTGATGGAGGTGCGGATCGTGTCCGACACCATCCAGCGCGTCCTGCTGCGCCCGCTGCCCCCGCGCATCGGGCCGCTGCACGTCCGGGCGGTGTACCACGCCTCCCATCCGTACGCCCTGATCGGCGGAGACCTCTACGCCGTGGCGAGGAGCCCGGCGGGGGTGCGCTTCCTCATCGGGGACGTCAAGGGCAAGGGGCTGCCGGCGGTCGAGGACGCGGAGGCGCTGCTGGGGGCGTTCCGGGGAGCGGCCCGGAAGTTCGGCTCCCTTCCGGAGCTCGTGGCCGATCTGGAGCACGCGGTGCGCGGTCACTTCGAGGAGACGGGCCGGACCGACGCCGACGCCGTGGAGCGGTTCATCACCGCGCTGGTCCTGGAGGTGCCGGACGACTGCGCCGAGATCCACATGGTCAGTTGCGGGCATCCCCCGCCCTACATGGCACAGCGGTCCGACACCTCGCTGCTGTCCCCGGCCACGCCCTCGCCCCCGCTCGGACTGGGCAGCCTGAACGCCGAGGACTACGTCGTCGACACCTTCCCCTTCTGCCGCAGGGCCACGCTCCTGCTCTACACCGACGGCGCCATCGAGGCCCGCAACGACGCCGGCCAGTTCTACGACCTGGGCGCGCACGTCGCCACCTGGCCCGGCTCCCGCCCGGAGGAGCTGCTCCAGCACGTGCTCGACGGGCTCTCCCTCCACGTCGGCGGCGGCGGCATGAAGCTCGACGACGACATCGCCATGATCGCCGTGCAGTACGGGGGCGAGCTCCCCGCACCCTCCCCCGCCCCGTCCGACGAGCGGCTCCTCGCCACCTGACCGCCGCCGCGGGCCGGCCCGTCCCCCGGCGGAAAACGCCAGGGTGCGGGGGTTGGTGGGGTGGGAGAGGGTGAGGTGGGAGGTGCGTGCGGATGGCGGGTGGCGGAGACGTCCTCCTGCTCGTCGACGAGGACGGGCGGGTGGCCGAATGGCGGCACAGGGCCGAGGAGCTCTTCGGGCTGTCCGCCGACGAGGCCGTGGGGCGGCCGATGGCCGACCTCGTGCGCCGGCCGGGGTCCGCTCTCGGCCGGCGACCCGATCTGCTGGTCAGGCCGGTGCTGTCCGGCGACTCCGTGATGTGGGAGGTGCGGGCGCGTGGCGAGGTCCTCGGCGCCCGGGACACGGCGCTGCTGAAGGTGATGTTCACGCAGGCGCCGGTGGGTCTGCACGTCCTCGACGACCAGTTGTGTCTGGTGCGGATGAACAGCGCGACACGGGCGCTCCCCGATGTGCAGCTGCGCCCGGGGCGGCACTTCAGCGAGGTGTTCCGGCTGGCCGACCCGGCGGCGGAGGAGGAGGTCGCCCGGCGCGTGCTGGAGACCGGGGAGCCGGTGCTGAACCGCCTGGTGCGCGGCGCGCTGAGCGCGGGCCAGCCGTGCAGACGCATGTACCTCACCTCCGTCTTCCGGCTCGAGGGCGCGCACGGCGAGGTGCTGGGGCTGCTGGTCGCGGCCTCCGACGTCACCGAGCGGGAGACGAGCCGCCGGCGGATGGCCGTCCTGGACACGGTGCGCGAACGGGTCGGGCAGCGGCTGGACGTGATCGCGGTCTGCGAGGAACTGGCGGAGGCGGTGGTCCCCGCGTTCGCCGGGATCGTGGTGGTGGAGGTGGTGGAGGACGTCGTGCGGGGCGAGGTGCCACCCCTGGTCCCCGTCGACCGGGACGTGCCGCTGCGCAGGGCCGCCTTCCGCGGCAAGGTGTCGGCGTACCCCGTCGGGGACGTCCGCCATCTGCCCTACGGCACCCCGTTCGCCCGTGTGATGGCCGATCTGCAGCCGCGGCTCATCCCGGTCGACGAGGACAGCATGTGGCTGGAGGCCGACCCCGCCCGGGCGGAGGCGATCCGCCTGCAGAACGTGCACTGCCTGATCGTGGCGCCGCTGGCGCTGCGCGGTGAGGCGCTGGGGCTGGTCAGCTTCTACCGGCACGATGACGAGGACCTCTTCGACGAGGACGACATCCGACTGGCGCTGGACGTCTGCACCCACGCCGCGCTGTGCATCGACAACGCCCGGCGCTTCACCCGCGAGCGCACCATCGCCGCGACCGTGCAGCGCAGGTTGCTCCCGCAGCGGCCGGCGTCACGGATCGCGCTGGAGACGTCCCATCTCCATCTGCCCGGCGTGGAGGGCGGCGGGGCGTGGTTCGACGTGATCGCGCTGCCGGGGGCGAGGACGGCCCTGGTCGTCGGCGACGTCAAGGGGCGGGGCGTCGAAGCCGCCACCACCATGGGTCAGTTGCGCACGGTCATCCACTCCCTCGCCGCGCTGGACCTGCAGCCCGAGGAGCTGCTGGCACGGCTGAGCGACACGGCCACCCGGCTGGCCGAGGAGCGGGCGGCGCTGCCCGCGGGGGATCCCCTGCACCGCGAGCCGCTGACCGCGGAGTGCGTCATCGCCGTCTACGACCCGCTGAACCTCACCTGCACGATCGCCCTCGCGGGCCACCCGCAGCCGATCGCGGTCTTCCCCGACGGAGCGATCGAGTCGCTGCCCGTCTCCCCCGGGCCGCTGCTGGCGGAATCGGGGAACGCCCCCTTCACCGCCACCACGGTCGCCCTTCCCGAGGACACCACCCTGCTGTTCGGCACCTCCACGCTGACGGAACGGCTCCACACGCACTCCGGGTCCCTGCGCGGCCTGCTGGAGCGGTACGGGCGGGGCCCGCTGCAGGAGCTCAGCGACGCCTTCGCGTACGCCATCAAGAACGGCAGCCAGCCCGGCGACGTACTCATGCTGCTCGGCCGCACCCGGGCGTTCCCCGGCAACCGGGTGCTGACCTGCCCGCTGCCGAACGACGCCGAGGCCGCGCCGATCGCGCGGTCGATGGCCCGTCGGCGGTTGGAACAGTGGGGGGTCGACGAGGAGACGGCCTTCACCACGGAGCTGATCGTCAGCGAGCTGGTCGGCAACGCGGTGCGGTACGGGGCGCCTCCCCTCCAACTGCGGCTCGTCCTGGACGCCACGCTGACCTGCGAGGTCAGCGACGCGGGGGCCAGCGCCCCGCACCTGAAGCACGCCCGCACCCTCGACGAGACCGGGCGCGGCCTGTTCATCATCTCCCGCTGCGCCGACCAGTGGGGCACCCGGTACCACGCCGAGGGGAAGACGATCTGGGCGGAGCAGACGCTCCAGGCGCCGCCCGCCGGGCCGTGACGGGACAGGAACAGGAGCACGGCCAGGCGGGCCCGGACGGACGGCCCGGGGTCACACGGCAGGACGGGCCGGGGCGGGCCGTTTCGCCAGGGAGCGCAACGCCAGCGCGAACGCCCCCTCGGCCAGGCCCAGCAGGACGAGCCACAGCCCGACCAGCCGGGCCAGTGCGACGGCCGACTCCACGGGGAAGGCGAGCACGACGATCCCGGCGACGATCCCGAGCGCGGCCACGGCGAAGGCCATGCCCCGGTGCGCCATGTCCCGTCCGCCGACGGCGACGAATCCCACGAGCAGGCCCGACACCAGCCAGTAGGCGCCGAGGACGAGGGAGAGCACGGCCGTGGTCTGCAGCGGATGCCGGAGGCACAGCACCCCCGCGAGGACGCCGACCACCGCGACGATCACGGCTGTCACCCTGCTCCCGCCGTCGGGACGGGAGAACGCCGTCACGAAGCGGAAGGCACCCGCGACGAGCAGATACAGGCCGATCACGACCGCCAGCACGTGCAGTGTCTCGTCCGGCCAGACGAGCACGATGACACCCGCCACGAGGGTCGCCAGGGCGTACCCCAGGGACCATCCCCAGGACCCGCCCAGTTTGCCCAGCACCTCGTCGGGGTCGGCCGGCCCGGGGGCCGCCCTGTGGTCGTACGGTGCGTTCATGGTGTCTCCCGGCAGCACCGGAGCCGCCCCCGGTGCGCGGTGCCGCCGGTACCGCGCACCGGCCCGTGACGGGTGTCCTCCCGTGGGCGCCCCCGCCGATCGGCGTCAACCGTCCGACGCCGCCTCCTCCTTCTCCCCCTTCGCCTTCTTCGGCGGTTCGTCCGCCGCCGCCTCCGCCTTCGCCTTCGCCTTCAGGCCGAGTGCCAGCCGGCCGTCCTTGACGTCGGCGATCACCGTGTCACCCGGGTTGAGGCTGCCGTCGAGCAGCATGTTGGAGAGCCTGTTGTCGAGTTCGGTCTGGATGGTGCGGCGCAACGGCCGCGCGCCGAACTCGGGTTGGTAGCCCCGGTCGGCCAGCCACTCCTTGGCGGCCTCGGTGACCTCCAGGCCGACCTGCTGGGCGTGGAGCCTGCGCCGGCTGCGCTCCAGCAGGAGGTCGACGATCTGCACGAGGTCCGGCCGGGTCAGCGCGTGGAAGACGATGATCTCGTCGATGCGGTTGAGGAACTCGGGCCGGAAGTGCGCCTGGAGCTCGGCCATCAGGTCGTCCCTGATGTCGTCGATCGCCCCTTCGTGGTCGAGGATGTGCTTGGACGCGATGTTGCTGGTCATGATGACCACGGTGTTCCGGAAGTCCACCGTGCGGCCCTGGGCGTCCGTCAGGCGCCCGTCGTCCAGGACCTGCAGCAGCAGGTTGAAGACGTCCGGGTGGGCCTTCTCGACCTCGTCGAACAGCACGACGCTGTACGGCTTGCGGCGCACCGCCTCGGTCAGCTGCCCGGCCTCCTCGTATCCGACGTAGCCGGGCGGGGAGCCGACGAGGCGGGAGACCGTGTGCTTCTCCTGGAACTCGCTCATGTCGAAGCGGATCATCCGCTCGGGGTCGCCGAAGAGCAGCTCGGCGAGCGCCTTGGCGAGTTCCGTCTTGCCGACGCCGGTGGGCCCCAGGAAGAGGAAACTGCCGGTGGGCCGGTCGGGGTCGCCCATGCCGGCGCGGCCGCGGCGCACGGCCTGGGCGACGGCGTCGACCGCCTCGTCCTGGCCGATCACCCGCCGGTGCAGGTCCTCCTCCAGCTTCATCAGCCGCTCGCGCTCGGTCTCGGTCAGCTGGGCGACGGGGATGCCGGTCCGCACGGACAGCACCTCGGCGATGTCGTCGGCGGTGACGCTGGGCGTCTGCTCCCGTTCCGCGCCGAGCGCGGCCACTTCGCCCTCCAGCTCCCGGATCCGCTCCTTGAGGACGCCGGCCCGTTCGAAGTCCTCGGTGCTGACGGCCTCGTCCTTCTCGCGGCGCAGCTTGGTGAGGCGCTCCTCCAGTTCGTCCGAGGGTTGCGGGCCGCCCAGGGAGCGCAGGCCCACCCGGGCACCGGCCTGGTCCATGAGGTCGATCGCCTTGTCGGGCAGGAACCGGTCGCTGATGTAGCGGTCGGACAGGGCCGCCGCGGCGTCCAGCGCCTCGTCGGTGTAGCGCACCTGATGGTGCGCCTCGTAGGAGTCGCGGAGTCCGCGCAGGATCTCGATCGTCTCGTCGACGGACGGCTCGGGGACCATCACCGGCTGGAATCGGCGTTCCAGGGCGGCGTCCTTCTCGATGTACCTGCGGTACTCGTCGATGGTGGTGGCGCCGACCACGCTCAGATCG
This sequence comes from Streptomyces sp. NPDC026673, assembly GCF_040638135.1. NCBI lineage: Bacteria > Bacillati > Actinomycetota > Actinomycetes > Kitasatosporales > Streptomycetaceae > Streptomyces > Streptomyces sp. NPDC026673. Next base: position 40,858 of record NZ_JBEZXR010000036.1, read on the forward strand.
CCGCGGGCCAGGGCGGGTTTGAGGATGTTCCCCGCGTCCATGGCCCCCTCGCCGCCCGCCCCGGCGCCGACGACGGTGTGGAGTTCGTCGATGAACAGGATGACGCTGCTCTTCGCCTCGGTGACCTCGTCGATCACCTTCTTCAGGCGTTCCTCGAACTCGCCGCGGTACTTGGAGCCCGCCACCAGTCCGGCGAGGTCCAGGCCGACGACCCTGCGGTCCCGCAGGGCCTTGGGCACCTCCCCGGCCACGATCCGCTGCGCGAGGCCCTCGACGATGGCGGTCTTGCCGACCCCGGGTTCGCCGATGAGCACGGGATTGTTCTTCGTCCGCCGGGAGAGCACCTCCACGGTCTGCTCGATCTCCTCGGCCCGGCCGATCACCGGGTCCAGCCGGCCGCCGCGCGCCTCCTCGGTCAGGTCCCGGCCGTACTCGTCCAGGGTCGGGGTGTCGGTCGGCGCGGCCCGGGTGCCTCCCTTGCCCGCCTTGCCCGCCTTGCCGGCCTTGCCGGCGAGGGCACCGGGATCGGCCCCTTCGGACCGCATCTCGAGGCCGGAGCGGGGGTCTTCGGCGAGTGCCGCGAGGATGTGCTCGGGACCGATGTAGGACGCGCCGGACGCCTGGGAGCGCGCATGAGCCGCGAGCAGGGCGCGTTTCACCGCCGGGGTCAGTGCGGGCTCCCCGCCGCCGGTGCCCGAGGGGAGGATCGCGGCCACGTCCTCGGCCAGCCGGTCGGGGTCCACGCCCGCCTGTTCCAGCAGCTGCCTGCCCGACGGGACGCGGGTCGCCGCCCACAGCAGGTGCTCGGTGTCCAGGTCGGCCCCGTCGGCGGCGGCCCGGCTCGCGGCGGCCGCCAGGAGTTCGTGCGAGGAGTCGCTGAGCAGGCGCCCTATGGGGACGCGCTGGACGGCGGGCGGGGATGCCGCCGGGCTCATACCGAAGAAGCGGTTGAAGAGGTCGGAGAACGGGTCGCCGGACCCGAAGGGGGAAGTCGTCACCTTGCCCACCCGTCCGGCGGGCCCACAACGGCTGCGTGGCGCCCGCCGTAGTCGATTTGCCCGTACTCCACCAGTGTTGGCCCGATCGGACGCGGGTGCCACCGCAGTGTCCGGCCGGTCACGGAGCGCGGCGCGGCGGCCCCGCTCAGCCGGTCCGGGCGGCGGCCCCGGCGTCGCGGTGCGGCGGGGGCGCCGGCAGCTCGTCCGGCATCTCCCGGGCGGGGTTGCCGGCCCAGTGGGCCCGGCGCGGCATCTCCTCGCCCTTCATGAGGAAGGAGTCGGGTGCGAGGACCGCCTCCTCCTCCATCGTCACGCCGTAGTGGACGAGGGCCCCGACGCCAAGGGTGCAGCCGGCCTCCAGCGCGCTGTGGTCGGACTTGAAGGTGCCGTCTTCCTGGGAGTGGCACTGGATCCGGCTGCCCTCGTTGAGAACGCACTCGTCACCGATGGCGACCAGGGAGCGTTCCGGGAAGTAGCAGCCGTCGTCGAAGACCCGGCGGCCGATCCGGACGCCCAGCCAGCGCCAGATGACGCTCTTGAAGGGCGTGCCGTTGAAGACCATGATCGCCTCGGTCACGCTCGTGACCTTCCAGTAGCGCTCGTGCCGCCAGAAGGGACGCTCGTAGATCGAGCAGTACAGCGGCCGCAGCCCCCGGAAGCCTGTGGCGATGCGTTCCGAGACCACCATGTCGGCGACGGTGAAGGCGAGCGTGAGGACGTTGGCGAGCGCGATCACCGACACCCCGAGCACGGCGTACAGGTCCGCGGCCACCGACACCACGAGCGCCACCCAGAAGAAGAAGATCCACCGCGCGAACAGGTGCAGCGCCATGGTGAAGACGTTGTGCTTGTTCTTCGCGGCCAGGCGGCGCCGGAAGGTCTCGCCGTCCTTGAGGTGGTCGAACCTGCTGTCGCGCAGGACGGACCGCGGGATCTCGAAGCTCGGCGAACCCAGCAGGCCGACGTTCTCCCGTACCTGCCCGTCCACCGGGACCATGACCTTGGTCGCCAGGAGGCAGTTGTCCCCCGTCCTGCCCTGCGACGGATAGGCGACGTAGTTGCCGACGAAGTTGTGCGGCCCGATGGTGGCGCGCGAGACGCAGAAGGAGGAGCTGGAGAAGTCGGCGTTGATGATCGACAGACCGTCGGCCACCATCGTCCCCCGGCCGACGGCGCTGAGGAACGGGTTGTCCTGCTTCATGATCGTGCCGAAGTTCGACCCGGTCTGCTCCACGTCGGAGAACCGGTACCCGAGACCGCTCAGGTACTGGACGATGGCGGAGCTGTCGCCGAACAGGGTCTTGTAGAAGCGCCGGTTGGTGAGGAAGCCGATGGCCCGGTGCATTCCGTACCGGAAGCCGAACAGGGGGTAGACCGTGTCCGGTCGGACGGCCAGGTTCAGCACGCGCGGGACCGTCACCGTGAACAGCAGGCCGAGCACCACCGCGCCGAAGAACAGGGCGACCGAGGTGATCAGGGCGTCGGCGTAGAACGCCCAGGTCGTCAGCGCCGTGGGCCCCGGCTCCAGGAGCGAGGAGAACTGCGGCACGGCCGCGAACAGCAGCACCGTGCCGGCGACGGCCAGCGGCACGTACACCAGGACCGCCCCCAGGAGCTGCGACACGGAGTAGCCCGCCCTGCGCGCGGCGCCGCAGCGGGCCGGGCCGACGGCCCGGTAGTCGACCTCGGTGGGCTGGGCCGGGGATCCGTGCCAGTGCTCGCCGTCGGGCACGCGCTGGCCCGCGTGGAGCGAGGAGGCGTGGCCGAGCTGGGTCCCGTCGCCCATCGCCGTATCGATGTCGATCACCGTCACCTCGCCGACGAGCACGTCCTTGCCGAGCGTGACGGGGCCGGTCCGGATCACCCCGGACTCGGCGCGGTAGCAGGAGAAGAACACGTCCTTGCGGATCACCGTGTCGTCGCCGATCGTGAGCAGGTCGGTGCAGACCGGCACGCGTCGCGACAGGACGGTGACCCGGCGCCCGATCCTCGCGCCGAGTGCCCGCAGGTAGAGCGTGTACAGCGGCGATCCGTGGAAGAACACCAGCGGATCCGACCGGATGAGCGTCTTGACGCACCAGAAGCGGAAGTACGCCAGGCTCCAGATGCGGATCTGCCGGGGACGCCACCGCCCGACGAGCGCCCACTTGGCGACGACGGGGAGCAGGCACACCGCGGCGAAGGCCACAGCGCCGAAGGCGACCGCCCGGAGGTAGGTGTCGAACAGGCCCGAGGCCCCGGCGATCCAGTCCACGCCCTTGGTCAGGACGAGCGCGGCCCCGAAGGAGTAGGCGAGGAAGAACATGAGCTGCAGCGTCGCGCAGAGCACGTACCGGGGTGTGCCGGACGGCGGCCCCACCGCCGATCGCCGCACCCGGGAGGGCGTCGCGTCCATGTCCGCACCCGCGGCCGCGTCGGCCGTGGACGGCGCGCGAGCGGAGGCGGCGGGCGGCGCGGCCTCGTCCAGGGCGGCCGCCAGGCTCCGGACGGTCGGGTAACGGTAGATCTCCTTCATCGACACGGAGGGCGCGTCCGGCCGTTTCCTCAGCCGCGCGCAGAAGTGCGCCATCACCAACGAGTCGGCGCCCAGGTCGTCGAAGAAGTGGCTGTCCACGGAGACCTGCTCCGTGTGGACGACGCCGGCCAGGGTCTCCGCGAGGAGACCCTCCGTGCCGGTCCCGGGACCGGCACGATCACCCCCGGTGGTCGAAGCCTCCTCCTGATCGTGCGTGAAGGTTCCAGCAGATTTGTCCACCATGTGAGCCCCTGAGGGTCTACGACCACCCGCTTCCCAGCGGCCGGCCACCACGAGGTCGTGGGCCCTTCTCCGGCCGTACGGGCGGAAGTCGTCTTCTTGCAGTTTCGAACGTCCGGCGCCGCGGCGCCAACCGCCGGGCACGCGGCCGGCAGGTCGGTCACCGTCCGTAGGCGCCCTCGGAGGCCGTCTCCCGTGACCGGGCCCGGCAGGGCGCGCGACGGGCCCCCGCCCGGCGCACGTGCCACGATGTGCGGGTGAGTGCGTTCTCGTCCCCGAGCGCAACAGGGCAGACTCCGCGCCGCCCCGGCGTGACCACTCCGCGCCTGCGGTTCCTGCGCACCGAGACGGCGAGCGCCGGCTTCCTGCTGGCCGCCACGATCATCGCCCTCGCCTGGGCCAACCTGGCGCCGGAGAACTACGAGTCCGTGTGGCACACCCAACTGTCGCTGACCCTGGGCTCGCACGGGGTCTCACTCGACCTGCGCGAGTGGATCAACAGCGGGCTGATGACGCTGTTCTTCTTCATCGTCGGCCTCGAGGCCCGCAGGGAGTTCGACCTCGGAGAGTTCCGCGAGCGGACCCGGATCACCCTGCCGACGACGGCCGGCCTCGCCGGGATGCTCGTGCCGCTCGCCCTCTACCTGGCCTTCACCCACGGCACGCCCGAGGCGCGGGGCTGGGGCACGGTGATCTCCACCGACACCGCCTTCGCACTGGGCCTGTACGCCCTGCTCGGCCGCCGGCTGCCCGCCGCGACACGGGCGTTCATCCTGACCGCGTCCGTCGTCGACGACTTCATCGCGCTCGCCGTCATCGCCTTCGCCTACACCAGCGGCATCTCCTGGCCCGAACTGTGCGTCGCGGTCGGCCTCTTCGCCGTCGGGATCTGGGTCGCCAACTCCGTCGTACGGGCCTGCGGCGAGTTCCGCGGCGCCGCCTACGCGCTCACCGGCGTGGCCGTGTGGTTCGCCCTGCTCGGCTCCGGGGTGGACCCGGTCGTGACGGGCCTGGCGCTCGGCCTCATGGCCTGCGACCACCCGGCGCGCGGCGCGGACCTGCGCCGGGCCAGCACGCTCTACCTGCGCTTCAGGGAGCAGCCCACACCCCGGCTGGAGCGCAGCGCCCGGCGCGGCCTGGCGCTGTCGGTGTCGCTCAACTCCCGGCTGCAGGAACTGTTCCGCCCCTGGACCGGCTATCTCATCGTCCCGGCCTTCGCCCTGGCGAACGCCGGCGTCACCATCGACGCGGCGCAGTTGGTGGCCGCGTTCACCTCCGCCGTCACCCTGGGCATCCTCGTCGCCTATGTGGTGGGCAAACCGCTCGGCATCGTGGGCGCTTCCGCGCTCACCACCTGGCTCAGCCGCGGCCGGCTGCGCCCGGCGGTCGGCTGGGGCGCGGTGACGGCCGGGGGCACCATCTCCGGCATCGGCTTCACCATCGCCCTGCTCATCGCGGACCGGGCGTTCGAGGGCGGGCGGCTGGCCGAGGCCAAGGTCGGCATCCTCGGCGCGGTCCTCCTCTCCTTCCTGCTCACCTGGTGCGTGACGCTCGTCCTGTCGCGGCTGCCCCGCGCGGTGCGCCGCCGTGCGCTGCTCGGCAAGGCGGAGCAACTGGAGGACCTGGCCGCCCCCGTGGACCCCGAGCGGGACCACATCCGCGGCCCGCACGACGCCCTGGTCACCGTCGTCGAGTACGGCGACTTCGAGTGCCCTTACTGCGGCGAGGCCGAACCGGTCATCCGCGACCTGCTCGCCGACTTCGGTGACGTCCGGTACGTCTGGCGTCATCTGCCGCTGGCCGACGTCCACCCCCACGCCGTCCACGCCGCCCGCGCCACGGAGGCCGCCGCCGCACAGGACCGCTTCTGGGAGATGTACGACCAGATCTTCGCCCACCCGCAGGCGCTCGACCCACCGGGACTCGAACGGCTGGGCACCGCGATCGAGCTCGACATGGAGCGCTTCTGGCACGACCTCGAGACCCGCTCCGTCGCGGTCCGGGTCGCCGAGGACGCCGAGTCCGCGGACCTGAGCAATGTGTCCGGGACCCCGACGTTCTTCGTCAACGGCCGCCGCCATTACGGCGCGTACGACATCGAGAGCCTGTCGGCCGTGGTCCGCGGCGCCCTGGAACGCGCCAAGGCGACCCGCCACCACTAGCGGCGGCACTGGCGGCGGCGGTCCCGGCCGGTCCCGGTCGGCGCCTGCGCGTCGCCGGGGAGCCGGTCCGCGCGTGATCACCCAGGGCGTCCGGCTGCGCGGGGCGGCCACGCCGGCCGGTCCGGCGCGGCGCTGACCGCGCGCCCTGGCCCAGGTACGGGGCCCGGGTGCGGGGGCAGCCATGACCCCGTGCAGCCGGCGCGCGGCCGCCGCGGTGACGAGGGCCAGAGGGTGGGCCCGCAGCCGGCCGGCGGCAGGGCGAGGACGAAGGGCCGGCCCGTGGGACGCGCATCACGCTGACCGGCGTGTCGAGGCATGTCAGCGCCGCGCCCGGGTCGACGAGAACGGCGGAGCGGATCAGTACGCGTCCCCTGGCCCACCGCCCCGAGCGCCCGTTCCGCGGCACCGGCCGGCCGATGAGGACGACCGGCCTGGAGCCGGCAGGCGCCGCGAACGGCGCAAGGGAGCGGCCGCGGGACACCTCCCTCGCCCGGCCCACCGGCCCGCCCCGCGTACCGCTGCCGGCGGCGTACCCGGTGTTACGTTGGTCATGTGCTCCAAGGTTGTGGAAACCGCCCGCGACGACCCCTCCGTCAGGTGTCCGGAACCGCATCCGCCTCCTGACCGGCACACCCCGTCACCTGGGCGGACGCGGCCGGCGTCCAAGCCGGACGGTCCGCGGCGTGGTAGGAATCGGACAGTGGTCCGGTGGCGAGTGGAGCACGCGTGATCCGGGTATTGGTGGTCGACGACGAGGCCCTGATCCGTACGGGCTTCCAGCGCATCCTCGACGCGGCCGACGACATCGAGGTCGTGGCGGCGGTGCCCGGCGGGCAGGCGATCCGCACCGCGCAGGAGGCCCAGCCCGACGTCGTCCTGCTGGACATCAGAATGCCCGACGTGGACGGCCTGTCCGTCCTGGCCGGGCTCCGGCGGCTGCCGCATCCTCCGGTGGTGGCGATGCTGACGACCTTCGACATGGACGAGTACGTGGCCACGGCGCTCCGCTCGGGCGCGGCCGGTTTCCTGCTGAAGGACACCGACCCCGAGGAACTGCCGTTCCTGGTCCGGACGCTGGCCGACGGCGGCGCCGTCCTGTCGTCCAAGGTCACCCGGACGGTCGTGGACGGGTACCTGGGCGCCGGCCCGCAGGATACGGCGATCCGCGGCGTGGCCCGGCTGACCGACCGCGAACGCACCGTCCTGCTCCTGGTCGCCGAGGGGCTGTCCAACGCGGACATCGCCACGCGGATGCACCTGGGCACCGGCACGGTGAAGGACCACGTCAGCGCCATCCTCACCAAGCTCCAGGTGGGAAGCCGGGTACAGGCCGCGCTGCTCGCCGAACGCGCGGGTCTCCTCAAACAACCGCAGGACGGTGAGGGAGGATGAGGTTCCGGCGTCCGTCGCCCACGGTGGTGGATCTCGTCGTCGTCGCGGTCGCGCTGTTCGACATCTGGGTCAACGTCGATCCCGAGGAGCCGGTGCGCTTCGGCTGCGCCCTCGGGGGTGCCGTCGCCCTGATGCTGCGCCGTCGGCTGCCGCTGACCACCTTCCTGCTGGCGCTGCCCGCGGTGCTGGTCTCGGACGCGGCCTTCGCCACCCTGGCCGCGCTGTACACCCTCGCCTCGCTCTCCCAGCGCCGCTGGCTGCTGGCGGGCTGCGCGCTGGCCTTCACGATCGCCGACATGGCGCCGTGGCCCGCGCCCAAGTTCGACCTGTCGGAACCCTCGACCCTGATCACCTTGAGCTACACCGCCGCGACGGCCGCCGCCCCGGTCTTCCTCGGCCAGCTGGTGCAGGCCCGGCGGGACCTGTCGCTGCGGCTCGCCGAGATCTCCGAGGCCCGGGACCACGAGCGGCTGCTCACCGCGCAGAGCGTCCTGGCCGAGGAACGCGCGCAGCTGGCCCGGGAGATGCACGACGTGGTCTCCCACCAGGTCAGCCTGATCGCCGTGCGGGCCGGCGCGCTCCAGGTCGGTACGCAGGACGCCGAGGTCAAGGAGGCCGCGGCCACGATCCGGCGGCTGAGCGTGCAGACCCTCGACGAGCTGCGCCACATGGTCAGCGTGCTGCGCGCCTCCGGGGGCCTGCCGACGGAACTGACCCCGCAGCCCTCGCTCGCCGACCTGGAACGCCTGGTCAGCGGCAGCGGCATCGAGGCCGAGCTCCATCCCGACCTGCCCGACGGGCTGCCGCCGACGGTGCAGCGCGCGGTGTACCGCACCGTTCAGGAGGCGCTCACCAACGTGCGCAAGCACGCACCCGGAGCCTCCGCGAGCGTCCGTATCCGCCGCCATGACGGCACCGTCCGCGTCACGGTCACCAACACCGCCCCCACCCGGCCCGCGCTCCCCCTGCCCAGCGCCCACTACGGCCTGGTCGGCCTCCGGCAGCGCGCCGCGCTCCTCGGCGGCACCGTCACCTCGGGCCCCACGGCCGACGGGGGCTACGAGCTCAGGCTGGAACTGCCGGCCACCGGCGCCTGAAGCGGCGCCGGCCGGCCCCGTTCCGCAGCCCTCGCCCGGCGGGCCGGCAGCTTGGCCACTTCCCACAGCAGGAGCAGCACGACGGCGGACAGCAGCGCCCAGCCGAACTGCCGCAGGTTGATCTCCGTGGTGCCCAGGACGCGGCGGAAGCCGTCCATCTGGGTCACCAGAACCGCGAGGACGAACTCGGAGAGGGCCGCCCAGTTCATCTGCTTGCTGTCGAAGGTGGCGGTCGTGAACACCGATCCGGTCTCGCTGCGGCACTCGAACGCCGCGACGATCAGGCAGAGGGCGAAGGCGGTGAAGGCCATCGAGTTGCCGACGGCAGCGCTGTGGAAGTGGCTCTCCCCCACCTTGATCAGGGCGAGCAGGATCACGGTGATCGCCAGTCCGCTCAGCCCGACGGTGATCAGCACGGGCCTGGTCAGCACGGACTCCCCGCGGGGGCGCGGCGTGCGGCGCATGAGGCCGGGGCTCTCCTGGTCGAAGCCCAGGGCGAAGCCGAAGGGGGCGTTGACGACGAAGTGCACCCACAGCACCTGGGCCGGGGTGAAGGGCTCGCCGGCGGCGATGTTGAACAAGGTGGCGCCGAGGAAGGTCAGGACGAAGGTGACCAGCAGCAGGAGGACGAAGCGGATGTACTTGGTGAGGTTGTCATAGAGCTTCCGGCCCTCCTCCACGGCGTGCATGATCGTGGCGAAGTTGTCGTCGGACAGGATCATGCGGCCCGCGTTCTTGGCGACGTCGGTGCCGCTGCCCATGGCGATGCCGATGTCGGCGGCCTTGATGGCGGGGGCGTCGTTGACGCCGTCGCCGGTCATCGCCACCACGTCGCCCTTCTTCTTCAGCGTGTCGGCGAGCAGCACCTTGTGCTCGGGCGCGACCCGCCCGACCACGCCGATGCCGTCGATGCGGGCCAGTCGTTCCTCCTCCGGCAGCGCGGCGAAGTCCGCGCCGAGCACGGCCTCGCCGGGGATGCCGAGCTGCCGGGCGATGGCGGCCCCGGTGGTGACGTCGTCCCCGGTGACCATGCGGACCCGGATGTGGGCCGCCTGGGCGTCCGCCACGGCGTCGCGGGACTCCTCGCGGGGCGGGTCGACCATGCCGACGAGGCTGGTCATCCGCAGCCCGGTGACCAGGGCCAGGAGGTCGCCGCCGGGGTCGAAGTCGTCCGGGTCCAGGTCGCGGGTGGCGGCGGCCATGACGCGGTGTCCCTCGCCGCCCATCCGCTCGGCGGCCTCCCGGGCGCGCCGCTGCAGCGCGTCGTCCCACGGGATGGAGGTGCCGGCCGACAGGGCGGTGACGGCCCGGGCCGTCACGGCCGGTGCCGCGCCCTTGACGAAACACCGCACGACCGGGCGGCCCGAGGCGTCGGTGGCCGCGTTGAAGGTGGCCATCAGCTTGTAGCCGGGGTCGAACGGCAGGGTGGCCAGCCGCGGGAACCGCTCCCTGGTGGCGTCGATGTCCAGTCCGGCCTTGTGGCCGAGGACGAGCAGGGCACCCTCGGTGGGGTCGCCCACGACCCTGCCGTCCACCAGCTTCGCGTCGCTGGCCACGACGTACGGCAGGATCGCGTCCTCGATGCCCGCCGAGGAACCCGCGGCGTGGTGGACCCGGCCCTCCAGGCCGTAGCCGATGCCGGAGACGGTGTAGCGGTCGGTGGGGCTGACCACCTCGACGGCGGTCATCTGGTTCATCGTCAGGGTGCCGGTCTTGTCGGAGTTGATGGCCGAGGTGAAACCGAGGGTCTCGACCGAGGGCAGCTCCTTCACGATCGCGTTGCGCCGGGCGAGGTTGAGACTGCCCACCGAGAGGATCACCTGGGTCACCGTCGGCAGCGCCTCGGGGATGGCGGCGATGGCCAGGGACACCGCGCTGACGAACAGCACGTCCCAGTCCTGGCCGCGGGCGCGGCCGAGGGCGAACATCACGACCATCGTCAGGCCGGCCGCCGCGGCGATCCACAGGGTGAGGTTGTCCAACTCCTTGGTCAGCGGCGACTGCTCCTTGGCGGTGGCCGACAGCATCCCGGAGATCTTGCCCAACTCCGTGCCCGCGCCCGTGCCGGTGACGACCAGAACCCCGCTCCCATGGGTGACGGGGGTGTTCATGAAGGCCATGTTGGTCTGATCCCCGGGTCCCGGGCTGCCGGGGCCGGCGGGGAGCGTGCCGGCGTCCTTGGCGGCGGGGACGCTCTCGCCGGTCAGCGCGGACTCGTCGATCTGCAGGGCGCTGGCCTGGACGATCCGCCCGTCCGCCGGGACCTGGTCGCCCGCGGCGATCAGCACGACGTCGCCCACCACGATCCGTTCGGCCGGCACCTCCGACTCGGTGCCGTCGCGCCGTACCCGTGCGGTGGCCTTCATCATCGACTTCAGCGCGTTCATGGCGCTCTCCGCCTTGCCCTCCTGGCGCAGCCCGACGACCGCGTTCAGCAGGGTGAGCAGGACGAGGAGGATGCCGGTGGCCCACTGGGCGATCAGGAACGAGACCACGGCCGCGGCCACCAGGATGATCTGCATGTAGCTGCGGTACTGGGCGAGGAAGCGCCGCCAGGCCGGCGGCGGCTTCTCCTCGGGCAGCGCGTTCGGCCCGTGCGCGGCCAGCAGCTCCGCCGCCCGTGCCGCGGACAGTCCCACGGCCGGGTCCACCCCGAGTGCCGTCGCAACGTCCTGCGGGGACCGTGCGTACCAGCCTGCCGGGGACGCGGGTCGCCGGTCCTCCGGGTTGGGCTGCACCGTCATCGTCATGCCTCCGATCCGGTCGTCCGCGTCCGCGTCCCCGCCCGCCGGGGCGGGCCGGTCCCAGGCCGGCCTAGGGTTGCCGCGCGTCCTTCGCCCGTCGCCGGGCCGCGTACGGGTCGGCCGGCGCCCCGCCGGGCGCCTCCTTGAGCAACTCCTGCCGGGCCGTGAGCAGTTCGCGCCGCGCCTGGTCATCGACCGTGGGGTACCGGGGATCGATCTCCATCAGCGTGTGGGCGAGTACGGCCGCGGCGCAGATCCGCGCGAACCACTTCCGGTCCGCGGGGACGACGTACCAGGGGGCCCAGCGTGTGCTGGTGGCCGAGAGCATCTCGGAGAACGCCTCCTGGTAGTCGTCCCAGCGACGGCGCTCCCTTGCGTCGGCGGCGGAGAACTTCCAGTTCTTCTCGGGCAGGTCGATCCGCTTCAGGAAGCGGGTGCGCTGCTCCTCCTTCGAGAGGTTGAGGAAGATCTTCACGACCTTGAAGCCGTTGTCGGTCAGATACCGCTCCCAGTTGTTGATCTCCCGGTACCTGCGCTCCCAGATGCCCGCGCCCCGCGGGTGCTCCGGCAGTTTCTGACGCTCCAGGACCTCGGGATGCACCCGTACGACGAGGACCTCCTCGTAGTGGGAGCGGTTGAAGATCGCGATCTCGCCCCGTGCGGGCAGCCGCCTCGCGTAGCGCCACAGATAGTCGTGGTCGAGCTCCTCCGCGGAGGGCACCTTGAAGCTGCTGACCCGCACGCCCTGCGGGTTCACCCCGCTCATCACGTGGCGGATGGTGCCGTCCTTGCCCCCGGCGTCGAGTGCCTGGAGGCACAGCAGCACCCCGTAGGTGTCCTGGGCGGCCAGCCGCGCCTGGTACTCGGCGAGCAGCGAGACGCCCGTGCTCAGGAGTTCGACGCCCTCCCGCTTCCTCAGGCTCCCCCGGTAGCCGGGGTCGAAGTCACGGGCCAGGTCCACGGTGGAACCCGGCTTCACACGCAGCGGCTCGATGAACTTCGCTATGCGCCCCGCCATGGTGTCCGCCATCGCCGACCGGCCTTTCCGGAAAGGGATATCCGTCACATTCCGCCGCCCTGTGGGGCGCGTCAACCGGGCCGGGTCCGTTCGCCTGAACGGGCGGCGCGGCCCTCCGGCCGGGTTGCGGAACCGGCCCGGCGCCGCGCGATGACCGCCCTCCCAGCGGCTCCCCGGCAGCGCCCCGGCGGCGTCAGGCATCCGGGCCGCCCGGGTCGCCAGGTGCGGCGGTTCGCACTAAACCTGGGAGGACGACCGTAGGCGGCGTCCGTCCGGTGCCCCATCGCGCGTTCGCCGACGGAGGTGGTACCTGTGGCGCACGGCGGCCCGCCCGTTCCCCCGGGCGACGCGGAGACGGCGATGCTGCACGCCCTGTTCACCCAGTCGCCGGTCGGCCTGCATCTGCTCGACCCCGACCTGCGTGTCGTCCGCGTCAACATGGGCACCCCGGCCATGCGCGGAGTGCGGGCGGAGGACCTCCTCGGCCGGCATTTGCGCGACGCCTATCCCGTCGTCTCCCCCGACGACGTGGAGGGGCGCGTACGGCGGGTGCTGGAGACCGGCGTTCCCCTGATCGAGGACGTGGTGCGCGCGCGTCCGGTCGCCGGGGACGGCGAAGGGCACTCCTACGCGGTCTCCGCGTTCCGCCTGGAGGACCCGCACGGGACGGTCCTCGGCGTCGCGCTGGCCGTGGTCGACGTGACGGAGCGGGAGAGGTCACGCGCCCGGTTGGAGGTTCTGCACACGGTGCGCGACCGCGTGGGCCGCACCCTGGACGTGGTGGTGACCTGCGAGGAACTCGTCGACGCCGTGGTGCCGGACTTCGCCGACGTCGCCGTGGTCGAGGTCGTCGACGCCGTGGTCCGCGGTGACGAGCCGCCGATGTCGCCGCTGCCCCGGGGGACCCCGCTGCGGCGGGCCGCCTTCCGCGGCGGCGCCGGTCCCGGGCAGCCGCAGGCGTACCCGGTGGGGGACGTGCGGAGCCTCCCCGACCCGACCCCGTACACCCAGGCGCTGTCCGACCTGCGGCCGCGCGTCCTGCGGCTGCACGCGGGGCTGCCCTGGCTGGCCACCGACCCGGCCCGCGCGCTGGCGATCCGCGCCTCGGGGGCGCACACGCTGCTGACGGTGCCGCTGTCCCTGCGCGGGGCCGTCCTCGGACTGATCAGCCTGTACCGCTCGGCCCGGCCGGAACCGTACGCCGAGGACGACGTCGAGATCGCGCTGCAGCTCGCCGACCACACCGCCCTGTGCATCGACAACGCCCGCCGCTACACCCGGGAGCACAGCATCGCCGCGACGGTGCAGCGGCAGTTGCTGCCCCGCCGTCCCGTCTCGCACACGGCGCTGGAGACCGCCTACCTGTCGACGGCGAAGGAGAGCGCGTCGGGGGCCTGGTACGACACCGTCCCGCTGTCCGGCGCCCGTACCGCACTGGTCGTGGGGGACGTCTCCGGCCAGGGCATCCACGCCACCGCCGGGATGGGCCAGTTGCGCACCGTCATCCGCTCGCTGAGCGCCTTCGACCTCGGTCCCGACGAGCTGCTGGCCCGGCTCGACGACATCACGACGCACCTGGCCTCCGAGCGCGCCTCGCTGCCGCCCGCCGACCCGCTGCACCGGGAGGCGCTCACCGCTGCCTGCGTCTACGCCGTGTACGACCCGCTGACCCGCAGATGCACGGTCGCCCGGGCCGGTCACCTGGCGCCGGTGATCGTACGGCCGGACGGCAGCGCCCAGATCCCCGAGATCCCGGACGGCCCGCGGCTGGGCGCCGCCGGGGACACGCCCTTCGCAGCCGCCGAACTCGACATCCCGGACGGCAGCGTCCTGGCCTTCACCAGCTCGCCCGTGCTGTCCCTGCACCTGGCGGGCGGTTCCACCCCGCTCAAGGGCAGGCCCCCGGGGGACGGCCGACCGCTCCAGGACCTCTGCGACGAGATCATGTACACCCTTCCCGCCGGCGTCGACCGGGGTGTGCCGATGCTCCTGCTGGCCCGCACGCGCCGCTTCCCGCCGGACCGGGTCGCCTCCTGGCCGCTCCAGGACGACCTCACGGCGGTCGGCACCGCGCGGGCCCTGGTCCGCAGCCGGCTCGCCGCGTGGGGGGCGGACGCCGACACGGCCTTCAACACCGAACTGATCGTCAGCGAGCTGGTCACCAACGCGATCCGCTACGGCATTCCCCCGCTGCGGCTGCGCCTCATCAACGACCGGATGCTGACCTGCGAGGTCCGCGACCGCAGCCCCGCCTCCCCGCACCTGCTGCACGCGCGCACCGTGGACGAGGGCGGCCGCGGGCTGTTCATCGTCGCCCAGCTCGCCGACGTGTGGGGCACGCGGTACACGGAGGACGGCAAGACCATCTGGACCGAGCAGGCGATTCCGGCCGCGTGGTCCGGTTGACCGGAGCAGCGCCGGGACCCCGGTGCCGGCCCGCACCCGGCGGCGCTCACGACTCGGACAGCGGCTGCTCCGCCCAGATCGTCTTCCCGCCCGCGGTGTAGCGACTGCCCCAGCGGCTGGAGAGCTGGGCGATGAGGAAGAGCCCGCGGCCGCCCTCGTCGGACAGCCGTGCGCGACGCAACCGCGGCTGGGTCTGGCTCGGGTCGGACACCTCGCAGACCAGGGTCTCGTCGCGGATCAGGCGCAGCCCGACCGGGGCGCCGCCGTAGCGGATCGCATTGGTGACCAGTTCGCTGGTGATGAGCTCGGTGGTGAACACCAGGTGCTTGAGGTCCCACAGCTCCAGCTGGCTCTCCACCGCGGTCCTGGCCCGGGCCACCACGGCGGGATCGGCGGGGAACTCCCAGGTGGCCACGGAGCCGGGCGGCAGGTCGCGCATGCGGGCCACGAGCAGCGTCACGTCGTCGCCGGGCGGCTCCGCGAGCAGCTCGTCGAGGATCGCCCGGCCGGTCTGGGTGGGTGTGCGGGTCCCGGCGGGGTCGGCCGCGAGCACCGAGCAGAGCCGGCCCATCCGCTCTCCGGCGGAGCCGTCGGGATGAGAGATCAGCGGCTCGTTGAAGAACGCGAGCACACTGCCCGGGGGGACCTCGAAGCTGACGGGCTCGAAGGGCAGGCTGTCCACGCCGAGCGCCGGGCCCGGCTTGAGGCCGATCACCTCGGCGGGGGCGCCCGGGGCGGCGTACACCGGCGGGGGGTGCCCGGCGCTCGCCATCTCGCAGCGGCCCTCGACGGGGTCGTAGACGCAGTACAGGCAGGTGGCGCCGATCGCGCCGGTGCGAGGGGTGCCGTCCTCCTCCTCGCCGGGCTCCGGGGCGACGTCGCCGAGCCTGATCACGAGATCGTCCATGTGGGCCAGGAGTTCGCCGGGCGGCAGGTCGAGGTCGGC
This sequence comes from Streptomyces sp. NPDC026673, assembly GCF_040638135.1. Classification (NCBI taxonomy): domain Bacteria; kingdom Bacillati; phylum Actinomycetota; class Actinomycetes; order Kitasatosporales; family Streptomycetaceae; genus Streptomyces; species Streptomyces sp. NPDC026673. The sequence goes on from NZ_JBEZXR010000036.1 coordinate 56,376, forward strand.
GAGGGTCTGTACCGCCGTACGCAGCCTGCCCATGGTGGCCGCCGCGTTCAGGCCGTGCCCCGTGACGTCCCCGCTGACCAGCGCCAGCCGGCTGGAGGACAACGGGATCACGTCGAACCACGCGCCGCCGACGGCCTCGGTCGTGCCGGCCGGCACATAGCTGCCCGCGGTCAGCACGGCGCTGGTCTCGGTGACCGACGGGGGGAGCAGGCTGCGCTGGAGCGCCTCGACGGTGCGGTGCTCGCGGGTGTAGCGGCGGGCGTTGTCCAGGCCCAGCGCGGCCCGGGAGGCGATCTCCTCGGCGAGGCCGACGTCGCCGACGCCGTAGGGCGGGAGTTCGGCCGTCCGCCACATCAGCAGGACGCCGAGCACCAGGCCGCGGGCGATCAGCGGCACCGCCAGGAAGGACTCGGCCGCGTCGGGCAGCAGGAGACGGCTGCGTTCGGGGTCCCCGGACAGGCCCTCCCGCCAGGAGGTCAGGTCCGCCCGGAAGACGATCGCCCCCCGGCGCAGATGGTCGCTCTCCAGGCTGCGCAGGCGGAAGGTGGCGCCCCGGGGGTGGATCTCCGGCGGCCACGAACCGTCCGGGGAGGCCACCGCGACCCTGCGGAAGGGCGCACCGAGCCGGAACTCCCCCGGCTCCTGCCCGATCAGGACGCTGTGGGTCAGGTCCACGGCCGCCAGGTCCGCGAATCCGTGGGAGACCAGGACGTCGGTGAGTTCCCGGGCGACCCTGGAGACGTCCAGGCTGCGGCCGATGCGCTCCGCGGCGGCGTGCAGCAGCTCCATGCGCTGGCGGGCCGCGTACTCCTGGGTCACGTCGGTGAAGATGACGGCGACCCCGACCGGGCGGTCGTGGGTGCCGTGCAGCCGGAACGCGGAGAAGGACGCCACCCGTTTGACGTCCGGCGACTCCTGGCGCCGCGCGCTGTGCACCCAGTCGACCAGCGGTTCGCCGGTCTCGGCCACGTGCCTGAGCTCCTCGCGGAGCGCCGCCGCGTCCTTGGGGAGCAGGACGTCCTCCAGGCTCCAGTCCGTCGGATCCACGCGGACGCCGGACTCGGCGGGCAGGTCGAGGCCGGGGCGGAGGTTGAAGCGGGTGGTCTTCAGTGCCAGGTCGTGGATGGCGAGTCCCACCTGCCGCTGCTGGAAGAGCGCCCTGAGCAGGGCCTCGTCCTCCTTGCGGCGTTCGGCCACCGGCATGGCGGTGGCGCTCACGACCAGGCCCCCGCCCGCCGCCATCGGGTGCACCCGCAGCCGCACCGGGACCGGCCCGCCGTCGCCGCGGCGCAGCTCCGCGTCGCCCTCCGCACCGACGGCGCCGGCGGCACGGGCCGTGGCGACGTGGCGGGGCCACATGTCCGGATCCGTCAGGAGCTCCGCGACCGGTCGCCCGCAGACCTCCTCCGGCGCCCGTCCGGTCAGCTCGCGCACCGATCCGGTGCACATGACGACGTCGCCCCGCCCGTCGACGACGAACAGGACGCCGCCGCGCGGCGAGCCGAGGTTGTCCAGGTCGGTCTGTGTAGTCACCCGGTCGTCCGATGTCGTGGTCCCCCCTCCCATTCAAACCCCCGGGAGGCCGCGGGCGCATCGTCACCGGGCCCGGGCGGGCGGGGCCGGCGCGGCACCTCAGGGTGCGGGGCGGCCCGTGACGTCGACCCGGCCGAACGCGGCGTCGGCTCCGATCAGGGTGACCTCGCCGGGGGTGATGCGGTCCACGCCCGGGACGCGGCCCTCCTGGGCGCCGGACAGCAGGTCGGCCAGCTCGGCGCTGGTGAGGGGGTCCGCGGGCAGGACGCCGGGCGGGGCGGCGGACGCGGTGACGGTCCACTGGGCGCGCGAGGCGAAGACGGACTCCTCCACACCGCGCAGCCACTTCGTCAGGGCGCGGCGCGAAGGGGACGCGGCCCGCTCGTGGACCGCGACGTCGAGCAGGGGCCGGGCCCACCGCGCCAGCCGCTCGGGCGGTCCGGAGGCCGTGACCTGGGGGCCGAACGGCCGGCCGACCATGAGCATCGGCGTTCCGTGCTCGATCTTCCACACCTCCGCGCGGAGGTTGCCGTACGGCAGGACCGCCCTGGCGGCGCGGCCGGTGAGCGCGGAGAGCTCCGGCCGCTCACCCCAGGCGACGTCCAGTTCGGCGAGCCAGCGGGCCAGTTCGCCGGCCGTCGTGACCGGCCTGAGTTCCAGGACGGCGGGGTGTACGAGGAGGCCGGACTCGGTGGCGAGGGTGTCCGCCTGGGTGCTGACCAGCACGCGTTTGCGCGCCGGGCGCGGCCTGGCGTCGGCCGGGCGCCCGTCGAGCTCCTCCAGGCCGATCAGGACGTCGCCGGCCCGGTGGTACAGAGTGACGGCGAGCGGCTCGGGCAGCGGGGCCCCCGACGCCTCCCGGAGCGGGACCGGTACGGGCAGCAGCGGCGACAGCTGGTGCAGCCAGCGGGCGAGGGCCGCCGGATCGGCGACCGGGGCGGTGAGCCGTACCCGGCCCGCGCGCTCGCCGGACGGGACGACGCGCAGGGCGTCGGCGCCGGTACGGTCCTCGACGCGCAGCTCGATCGAGGTCTCCCCCTGCAGTACGCCGCGACGCGTGGTGGCGCGCAGGGTGCCGACATCCCGGGTGGCGAGGAACCGGGCGAGCCCGGCGGTGTCGCCGGCCCGGTGGATCACGCTCCCGTAGTCGGGGAAGACCGGCCCGCTCCACACCTCGTATCCGGCGACATCGTCCCCGAGCAGCGCCCGCCGCACGCCGTCCAGCCAGTCGGCCAGGTCCGCGGAACCGGCCCGCCACAGCAGCGGATCCTCCACCACCACTTCCCTCCCCCTTGTTTCCCGGCACATTAAGTCCGGGGAACAGCGCGGTCGTCAACTCCCGGCGCCCTGTGACCCGTACTGGGGGGCGCGTGGTCGCACGGCAGGGTGCTCCGTGGGCACTTCTGTGTGCAGAGCGCTTACGGAGGCCTACTGTGCGCACATGCCAGCAACCCCGCTAGAGCGCGCCGAGCATTTCGTGTGGCTGACCGCACGCGTGCTCGAGCAGCGCAGGTTCGCGTACCACTTCCGGAACGGCCCGGCGGACGCGGTGGAGACCGCCCTGTCCGCCTACCGCAACGACGACGACGGTTTTGGGCATGGCCTCGAGCCCGACCTGCGCGGCACGGTCAGCCAGCCGCTCCACGTCGCCCACGCGCTGCGCGTACTCGACGAGATCGGCAGGTGCGGCGGACAGCGGGCGGAGCGGATCTGCCGCTATGTGACGGCCGTGTCGACCCCGGAGGGCGCGCTGCCCGCGCTGCACCCCTCGCTGCGCGGCTTTCCCGTCGCGCCGTGGCTGCCGCTGGTGGACAACCCTCCGGGCGACCTGCTGGCCACCGGTCCCGTGGTGGGCACGCTGCACCGCAACGAGGTGTGGCACGCCTGGCTCTTCCGCGCCACGGACTTCTGCTGGACGGTGATCGAGACCCTCGACAAGTCCCACCCGCACGAGGTCATGGCCGCCATGGCGTTCCTGGACCACGCGCCCGACCGGCCGCGGGCCCGGACGGCCGCCGCCAGGCTGGGGCGGATCGTGCGCGAGCAGCGACTGGTCGCTCTGGACCCGGAGCGGCAGGCGGATCCGGTCGCGCCGTCCGGGCCGGCGACCGGTGAGCCGTTCTCCGCCTGCGACTACGCGCGCACGCCGGACTCGCCGGCGCGCGAGTGGTTCACGGACGCGGAGATGGAGCGCGCGCTGGACTGCCTGGAGGCCGGGCAGCGGGAGGACGGCGGCTGGCCCGCCCGGCGGCCCCCGTGGGCGCCCGGGACACTGCTGGAGTGGCGGCCCCTGGTCACCATCGACGCGTTGCTCACCCTGCGGGCGTACGGACGCCTCACCTGAGGCGGCTCACCCGGCGGCGTCGCGCAGCAGCAAGGCGGCCAGTGCCAGTGCGATGCCGTGCGGCGCGGCGAGGTCGAGTCCGGTGAGCTCGGCGATCCTGGCGAGGCGGTTGTCGACGGTGTTGGGGTGCAGTCCCAGCTGCCGCGCGGTGCTGCGGCGTTCCTGGCGGCTGCCGAGATAGGTGCGCAGCGTCTCGACCAGATCCTGGCGGCCGGCGATCGGGTCGAGCAGCGCCGCTATGCGTTCGCTGCTCTCGTCGCGCCGCGACAGGTGGTACTCCAGCAGCACGTCGTCGAGCCGGTGCAGCCCCGGCGGCAGCCCCCCGGCCCGGGCCACCCTCAGGACCTCCGACGCCGTGCGGGCCGCGCCGGGGATGTCCTCGGGGCCCGCGGCCTGCACGGCGGCCAGCCGTACGTCCGCGGAGCAGGCGCGGCGCAGCAGTGACAGCAGCCCCTCGTCGCCGACCGGCACCAAGGCGCCGGGGACGACGGCATGGCCGCCGGTGTCGTCGAGCAGGGCGGCCACCTCGGTGCCGAAGGCGCGGTCGAGCGCGGCCTGGGCGCGGCGTGACCTGCGGTGCGCGACCTCGGGAGGCCGGCCGGGGACGTCCTCGGCGGGAAAGCCGAGGGCCAGCACCAGGGCGCCGTCCGCCAGGCCCAGCCGCGCCGCGGGGAACCTGCCGGGCGGCAGGGAGCCGTCCAGCAGCGCCCGCACCAGGGACCGGCGCTCCTCGCGGCGTTCCGCGGCGAGCGTGCTCTGCTCGTCCAGATATGTCTCGGAGACGGCGCCGACGATGCCCTCCTGGATGCCGATGAGGACGTCGGCGAGTTCCGCGAGCGCGGCCTCCTCGCCGGGCCGCGTCACCTCGCGCAGCGCCCGCCACAGCACGGTGGTGCCGCGCAGATGGCTGCGGAGCACGAGGTGCAGGGGCAGCCCCTCCTCCGCCCGTTGGGCGGCGCGCTCCCGGAAGCGGTCGAAGTCGCCCCGTCCGGCTCGTTCGGCCCGCTCGGCGGGGCCCCCGTGGACGACCCGGCGCAGGAAGAGCCGCAGGCCGTGGCGGGCGGTCGCGGCGAGTTCGCCGTCCTTCATGTCCGCGGGGAGTTCCGCGTAGCCGGGGAGATCGGCGAAGGCGCCGGTCGTCATCGAACGGGCGATCTCGTTCACCTTGTGCTCGCAGCGCGCCGCGAGGGCGCGGGCCGCGTCGGAGAGGACCGGCCGGGAGTCGCCCGCCATCGCCCCACCCCCCATATGCGCAACGTTTGTGACGGATCACACTAACCCGTCACCCGGTGACGGCCCGCAGCACTCCGGTCACCGCCACCGCCACCGCGACGACCACCAGGAAGGGGGCGCGCAGCAGCAGGGCGACGCCGGCGGCGGCCACGCCCGCGGCGCGGGCGTCGAGCACGAGGGTGCGGCCGTCACCGAAGGTCTGCAGCGCGGTGAGCGCCGCCAGCAGGGCGATGGGCAAGAGCGCGGCCAGGCGTCGTACGACGGGGCGCTCCAGGAACCCCGCGGGGACGGACAGGCCGAGCAGTTTCACCGCGTAGCAGCCGAAGGCGGTGACGCCGACGGCGATCCAGACGCTCATCGGCCGGCCTCCTTGCGACGGGTCACGGCCAGGACGAGGGGCGCGGCCAGCGCCGCGACCAGGACGGGTACCCCTGCCGGAAGCAGCGGCAGGCACACCAGGGCGAGTGGCACGGCCACGGCCGCCGTGGCCCGCTCGCGGCGGCCCCGCAGCATGGGTGCGAGCAGCGCGAGGAAGACCGCCGGGCCGGCCGCGTCCAGGCCCCAGTCGGCCGGGTCGCCGAGCGCGGCGGCGCCGAGCGCGCCCAGGAACGTGGTCAGGTTCCACAGCACGTAGAGGCTCGCGCCGGTGACCGTGAAGCCCAGCCGGGCGCTCGCCCGGTCGGGCTGCGCCAAGGCGACGGCGGAGGTCTCGTCGATGACCCACTGCGCGGCGAAGGGGCGCACCGCGCGCGGGAGGCGGAGCAGTTCGGACAGCCGCAGCCCGTAGAAGGCGTTCCGCACCCCGAGGAAGAACGCCCCGGCCGCGGCCGCGAAGGGCGTGCCGCCCGCGCCCAGGGCGCCGACGAGCGCGAACTGCGAGGCCCCGGTGAAGACGAGCAGGCTGAGCGCGCAGGTCTGCAGCAGACTCAGCCCGGCCCCGGCCGACGTCACCCCGAAGGCGAAGCCGGACAGGCCGACGGCGACGCCCACTCCGAGGGCGTCGCGGATCACCGCCGAGCGCGGTGTGGCGGACGGGGGCGGCGGTTGCTGCCGGTGCTGCCCGGCCTCCATGGGTGCTGCGGTCACCCGCCCGACGTTAGGCGGCACCCTTGGCGACGTCTTGTACGTTCTTGCGCTCTCGCTGGTACGCGCCCGGAGGCACACCGACGATCCGCGTGAAGTGGCGGTTCAGATGGGGCTGGTCGGTGAAGCCGACCGCGACGGCGGCCTCGGCCGGGGCGCTCCCCGCGTCCAGCAGCCGCCGCGCCCGGCGGACCCGGGCGTCGGTCAGCCAGGCGTGCGGCGGCATGCCGTACAGGTCGCGGAAGCCGCGCAGCAGCGCGAAGGGGCTTGTGCCGAGTTCCGCCGCGAGCTCCGCCAGTGGCGGCGGGTCGGCGAGGCGCTCCTGCAGGATCTGCCGGGCGCGCTCGGCGTTGCGCGCGCCGGCGGTCAGCGGGGCGCGGTCGGGCAGCGCGCCTCCATGGGCGCGCAGCAGCCGGGCGATGGCGAGCCGCATCATGGTGTCGGCGGCGAGCGCGTTCCCCTGGTCGGCCGCCCGCAGTACCTGGGTGACCAGGTGGACCGCGTACGGGTCCTCGGCCACCGCCACGGCGAAGCCCGCCGTCCCGCGCAGCGCCGTCGTCTCCGCCGCGACGGAGGCCACGACGTCCGCGCCGGGGTACACCACGCTGTACGTCCATCCCTCGGGCACCCCGGCGTGCCCGGTGTGCGCGGTGTCGGGGTTGATCAGCGCCACGGCCCCCGGCCCCGCCCGCTCGATCGTCCCGTGGTGGTGGAAGGCCTCGACGCCCTTGGTGATCCCGGCGATCACGAAGGATTCGTGCGTGTGCCGGACGAACGTCTTGCGCACGTACCGCGCCCGCAGGAGATCGACGTCCGGCAACCCCGGATGCCTCCAGAACCTCGCCCGCTCGTCCGACCCCATGCCCCCATTCTGCGGGGAGCCGGCCGCCTCCCGACCCTCCTGTGACCGGGTGGACCGAAGACGGTGGGGCCACGGCGCGTGACGGCGGCCCGCACACGCCGCCGATGCCCGGCGCAGCACGGTGGGGGCGGTTTGTCAGTGGGGCGAGGCAGGATGGATGGCATGTCGCGACGGAGCAATGGGGGTACCCCGGAGGAGCGGGATCCGGCAGGCGCCCTCGACGCGTTCGCCCCGGCCACGCGCGCGTGGTTCACGGGGGCCTTCAGCGCGCCCACCGCCGCGCAGGCGGGGGCGTGGCGGGCGATCGCCGGGGGTTCCGACGTGCTCGTGGTGGCCCCGACCGGCTCCGGCAAGACCCTCGCGGCCTTCCTCGCCGCGCTGGACCGGCTGGCGTCGACGCCGCCGCCCGCCGAGGCCAAGCGCCGCTGCCGCGTGCTGTACGTGTCGCCGCTGAAGGCGCTCGCCGTCGACGTGGAGCGCAATCTGCGCAGTCCGCTGACCGGCCTGCGGCACGAGTCGGTACGGCTCGGGCTGCCCGAGCCGGAGGTCCGGGTGGGCATCCGCTCGGGCGACACCCCGGCCGCGGAGCGGCGTTCGCTCGCCACCCGCCCGCCGGACATCCTGATCACCACCCCGGAGTCGCTCTTCCTGATGCTGACCTCCTCGACCCGCGAGTCGCTGCGGGGCGTCGAGACGGTGATCCTGGACGAGGTGCACGCCGTCGCCGGGACGAAGCGCGGCGCGCATCTCGCCCTGTCGCTGGAGCGGCTGGACGAGCTGCTGGAGCGCCCCGCGCGGCGCATCGGCCTGTCCGCGACGGTCCGCCCGGTGGACGAGGTGGCGCGCTTCCTGTCGCCGCAGCGCAAGGTGACGGTCGTCCAGCCCCCGTCCGAGAAGGAGTTCGACCTGTCCGTGGTCGTCCCGGTCGAGGACCTGGGCGAGCTGGGCGGATCGCCCGCCACCGAGGGCGACGACCCGCGGCCCTCGATCTGGCCGCACGTCGAGGAGCGCATCGCGGACCTGGTGCAGGACCACCGCTCCACGATCGTCTTCGCCAACTCGCGCCGCCTGGCGGAGCGGCTGTGCAACCGGCTCAACGAGATCGCGTACGAACGGGCCGTGGGCGAGCCGCTCCCGGAGGGCGCGCCGCCCGCGGAGATCATGGCGCAGTCCGGCGCGGCGCACGGGGCGCCGCCGCTGCTGGCCAGGGCGCACCACGGTTCGGTCTCCAAGGAGCAGCGCGCCCTGGTCGAGGAGGATCTGAAGGCGGGGCGGCTGCCCGCCGTCGTCGCCACCTCCAGCCTGGAGCTGGGCATCGACATGGGCGCGGTGGATCTGGTCGTCCAGGTGGAGTCGCCGCCTTCCGTGGCGTCCGGGCTGCAGCGCGTGGGCCGGGCCGGGCATCAGGTGGGGGCGGTCTCCACGGGTGTGGTCTTCCCCAAGTACCGCGGCGACCTGGTGCAGTCGGCGGTCGTCACCGAGCGGATGCGGGAGGGCGCGATCGAGGCGCTGCGTATCCCGGCCAATCCGCTGGACGTGCTCGCGCAGCAGCTGGTCGCGATGACGGCGCTGGACTCCTGGGACGTCGACGAGCTGCTGGCGGTGGTGCGCCGGGCCGCGCCCTTCGCGGCGCTGCCGCACTCGGCGTTCACCGCGGTGCTGGACATGCTGGCCGGACGCTATCCCTCGGACGCCTTCGCGGAGCTGCGGCCGCGGGTGGTGTGGGACCGTGTGGCGAACACGGTGACGGGCCGGCCCGGCGCCCAGCGGCTGGCGGTGACCTCGGGCGGCACGATCCCCGACCGCGGCCTGTTCGGGGTGTTCCTGGCCGGCGCCGATCCGAAGAAGGGCGGCGGCCGGGTCGGCGAGCTGGACGAGGAGATGGTCTACGAGTCCCGGGTGGGCGATGTCTTCACCCTGGGCACGACCTCGTGGCGGATCGAGGACATCACGCGTGACCGGGTGCTGGTCTCCCCCGCCCCGGGTGTGCCCGGACGGCTGCCGTTCTGGAAGGGCGACCAGCTCGGCCGCCCGCTCGAACTGGGCCGGGCGCTCGGCGCGTTCCTGCGCGAGGTCGGCGCCCTGGAACCGGCGCGCGGTCGGGCGCGGCTCGCCGCGGCGGGTCTGGACCCGTGGGCGGTCGACAATGTGCTGGCCTACCTGGACGAGCAGCGCAAGGCCTGCGGCCATGTGCCCGACGACCGCACCATCGTCGTCGAGCGCTTCCGGGACGAGCTGGGCGACTGGCGGGTGGTCGTCCACTCCCCCTTCGGCGCCCAGGTCCACGCCCCGTGGGCGCTCGCGCTGGGCGCCCGGCTCGGGGAGCGGTACGGCTTCGACGCCCAGGTGATGCACGCCGACGACGGCATCGTGCTGCGCCTGCCCGACGCGGATCTGATGGGCCTGGACCTGCTGGACGTGGATCCGGCCCGCCAGGGGCGCGAGTTCGACGCCGACCAGTCGCCGGTCGGCGCCGCCGACGTCGCCTTCGACAAGGGCGAGGTCGAGCAGCTGGTCACCGACCAGGTCGGCGGTTCCGCCCTGTTCGCGTCGCGGTTCCGTGAGTGCGCGGCCCGGGCGCTGCTGCTGCCCCGCCGCGATCCCGGCAGGCGCACCCCGCTGTGGCAGCAGCGCCAGCGGGCCGCCCAGCTGCTCCAGGTGGCCTCGGAGTTCGGCTCGTTCCCGATCGTGCTGGAGGCCGTCCGCGAGTGCCTGCAGGACGTCTTCGACGTCCCCGGGCTGGTCGAGCTGATGGGCGACATCGAGTCGCGCAGGGTGCGTCTCGTGGAGGTCACGACCCCCGAGCCGTCGCCCTTCGCCAAGTCGCTTCTCTTCGGCTATGTGGCGCAGTTCCTCTACGAGGGCGACTCGCCCCTGGCCGAGCGGCGCGCGGCCGCGCTCTCGCTGGACTCGCGGCTGCTGGCGGAGCTCCTGGGCCAGGCCGAGCTGCGCGAGCTGCTCGACGCCGACGTCATGGTGGAGCTGGAGCGGGAGCTGCAGTGGCTCACCGAGGAGCGGCGGATCAAGGATCCCGAAGGGGTCGCCGACGTGCTGCGGCTGCTGGGCCCGCTCGACGACGCCGAGCTGGCGGCCCGCGGTGCGGAGCCGGGCTGGGCGGCCGGGCTCGAGGCCGCACGCCGGGCGATCAGGGTCCGCATCGCCGGCGGGGACCGCTGGGCGGCCGTGGAGGACGCCGGGCGCCTGAGGGACGCCCTGGGCACCGCACTGCCGGTCGGAGTGCCGGAGGCCTTCACGGAGCCCGTCAAGGACCCGTTGGCGGATCTGCTGGCCCGCTACGCCCGCACCCATGGGCCGTTCACCTCCGCCGAGGCGGCCCGGCGCTTCGGTCTGGGCACCGCCGTCGCCGACGGCACCCTGCACCGGCTCGCCGCCTCCGGCCGGGTCGTGCAGGGCGAGTTCCGGCCGGGCGGCGCGGGCCACGAGTGGTGCGACGCGGGGGTGCTGCGGCGGCTGCGGCGGCGCTCGCTGGCGGCGCTGCGGCACGAGCTGGAGCCCGTCCCGCCCGCCACCTTGGCCACCTTCCTGCCGCAGTGGCAGCACGTCGGCACGCACAGCCTGCGCGGGCTCGACGGCCTGGTGCGGGCCGTCGAGCAGCTCCAGGGCGCCGCGGTGCCCGCCTCGGCCCTGGAGAAGCTCGTCCTGCCCGCCCGCGTGGCCGACTACACCCCTGCCATGCTGGACGAGCTGACGTCGGCGGGCGAGATCGTGTGGGCAGGCGCGGGCGCGCTGCAGGGCAAGGACGGCTGGGTGTCGCTCTATCTCGCCGACACCGCGCCCCTGTTGCTGCCGGAGCCGCAGCCCCTGGAGCTCTCGCCCGTGCACAAGGCCGTCCTGGACGGGCTCTCGGGCGGCTACGGCCTGTTCTTCCGGCAGATCTCCGAGCAGGTCCTCGCCGCCGGGCATCAGGTGTCCGATCCGGAACTGGCCGAGGTGGTCTGGGATCTGGCCTGGTCGGGCCGGCTGACCAATGACACGCTCTCCCCACTGCGCGCCCTGCTCGGCTCCGGCCGTACGGCGGGCTCCACCGCGCACCGGGCGCCGCGCGCGGTCCCCCGCGGCCGCTACGGTTCCCTCACGGCCCGCGGCGGCCGGCCCGCGCCGCGTGTCACGGCCTCGCGGGGCGGCCCGCCGACGACCGCGGGCCGCTGGTCGCTCGTCCCGGCCGCGGAGCCCGACGCGACGCACCGGGCTCACGCCCTGACCCACACGCTGCTGGACCGGCACGGCGTGGTCACCCGGGGTGCCGTGGCCGCCGAGGGCATGGAGGGCGGTTTCTCCGCCGCATACCGCGTGCTGTCGGCCTTCGAGGAGACCGGCCAGGCACGCCGCGGCTATGTCGTGGAGGGCCTGGGCGCCGCGCAGTTCGCCATGGACGGCGCCGTGGACCGGCTGCGGGCCATCGGCAACGCGCGGGACCGCGAGGAGGCCCGGTATGACAAGGCCCGCACGGTGGTGCTGGCCGCGGCCGACCCGGCCAACGCCTATGGCGCCGCCCTGCCGTGGCCGGAGCAGCCCGCCGGGGTGACCCACCGGCCGGGACGCAAGGCCGGCGCCCTGGTCGTCCTCGTCGACGGCGAGCTGACGCTGTACGTGGAGCGTGGCGGCAAGACGCTGCTGGCCTGGCCCGGCGCCACGGAGACCGGGGCCGAGGAGGGCGGCCGGGGCGAGGAGCGGCTGCGCGCGGCCACCGACGCGCTGGCCCTGGCGGTGCGGGACGGGGCCCTGGGCCGGCTCACGGTGGAGCGCACCAACGGCGAGTCCGCCCTCACCTCGGCCCTCGGCCGTGCCCTGGAGGCGGCCGGTTTCCACGCCACCCCCCGCGGCCTGCGGCTGCGGGCCTGAACAGGAACGAAGGGATCAGGGGGATCCGTGCCCGAGGGAGACACGATCTGGCTGGCCGCGCACCGGCTGCACTGGGCGCTGGCGGGGCACGTCCTGCTCCGTGCGGACCTGCGCGTGCCACGGCTGGCGACGGCCGATCTGTCGGGCCGCCGCGTGGAGGAGGTCGTGGCCCGCGGCAAGCATCTGCTGACCCGGATCGAGGGCGGGCTGACCCTCCACTCGCATCTGCGCATGGACGGTTCCTGGCAGTTGTACGCGCCCGGTGAGCGCTGGCGGGGCGGCCCCGACCACCAGGTCAGGGCGGTGCTCGCCAACGCCGAACGGGTCGCTGTCGGGTACCGGCTGCCCGTGCTGGAGTTGCTGCGCACCGCCGAGGAGGACCGGGCCGTCGGCCACCTCGGCCCGGATCTGCTCGGCCCGGACTGGGATCCGGCCGAAGCGTTGCGCCGGCTGACCGCCGATCCGGCCCGGCCGGTCGGGGAGGCGCTGCTCGACCAGCGCAATCTGGCGGGCATCGGCAATGTCTACAAGTGCGAGTTGTGCTTTCTGCGCGGTGTCACGCCCTGGACGCCGGTCGGCGAGGTCCCCGAGCCCGAACAGGTCGTCGCGCTCGCCAGGAGGCTGCTGCAGGCCAACAAGACCCGGCACGGCCACATCACCACCGGCGACACCCGGCGCGGCCGGACGCACTGGGTGTACCGCAGGGACCGGCACGGCTGCCTGCGCTGCGGAACGGCGATCCGCGTCGCCGAGCTGGGCCCGCCCGGGCAGGCCCGGGCGACGTACTGGTGTCCGCGCTGCCAGCGCGGCCCCGCACCCGCGCCCTCACCCGCGTCCCGCGCCACACGCTAATTGACGCACCGTCAGATACGGCCGTACCGTCGCGGCATGACCGTACCGGCGTACGACCTCACCGGGCGCACCGCCCTCGTCACCGGTGCCGCGAGCGGCATCGGCCGGGCCTCCGCGCTCCTGCTCGCCCAGGCAGGGGCCACCGTCGTCTGCGCGGACGTGGACGAACCCGGAGCCCGGCACACCGCCGAACTCGCCGTGAAGGCCGGCGGCGCCGCCGAGGCACGCCCCCTGGACGTCACCGACCGGGCGCAGGTCGCCGCGACCGTCGCCGCCACCGTCGAGGCCCATGGCCGGCTGGACGTCCTCGCCGCGATCGCCGGCGTCATGCACTCCAGCACCGTCCTGGACACCGACGACGGCGACCTGAACCGCGTGCTGTCGGTGAACTTCAAGGGCGTACTGCACTGCGCCCGCGAGGCCGCCCGCCCGATGACCGAGCGGGGTGCCGGCAGCATCGTCACCATGGCCTCCGGCGCCATCGACACCGGCGCCCGGGGGCTGCTGTGTTACAGCGTCTCCAAAGCCGCCGTGGTCCAGCTGACCCGGACCCTGGCCACCGAGCTCGGCCCGTACGGGATACGGGCCAATGCCGTAGCGCCCGGCTTCGTCCGCACACCGATGACGAGCCACTACGGCACCGGCCCCGACGGCCTCTTCGACGAGCGGGCCCAGGCACGCGCCGAAGAGGCGCTGGTGCGCGCCGCGCCGCTGGGGCGTGTGGGCGCTCCTCAGGACGTGGCGCACACCGTGCTCTTCCTGGCCTCGGACGCCTCAGCCTTCACGACCGGCCAGATCCTGCGCCCCAACGGGGGCGTCGTCATGCCCTGGTAGTGCGCGATCGCGCGGCCCCGGGAGTCTTCCCGCGGGCCCGTCGGACGCGGGAGCGCCGGCCTCACGGACGGCCGCCCGGGCGGCGGATGACGATCCCCGTGACCACCTCGCCGTGTGCAGGGGGACGATGCTGAGCCCCCAGCCTCCGGCCACGACCAGACCCTCGAAGGGGCCCGCCTGGGCGGGCTGGACGACGAGCCTCAGCAGGGCCCACCACCACACCAAACCCGCGACGACAGCGATCGCCCAGCGGAAGGGCCGCCGGGCCCACAGCTCGTGAAACAGGCGGAGAACACACATGGCCGCCTCCTTCGGAGCCCCGAGGTTGCGGCGGGAATCACCAGGGACCCAATCCCGGGCTTTCCCCGTACACAGGTGCGATCCCCTTCCGGCAAGATCTCTAGACCTCTGCCGCCCCACCCTGCACAACGTTCACTCGAACGGAGGACGCATACGGCTACTACCTGCGACAATCCCGGGACCGAAGGCAACCCACGGCGACCGCCCCCGTCGCTCTCCCCCACCCGTCTCCCCGCCCTTCCCTCCCCCCGCGTGCCCTCTCCCGGCCCCACGGCGCCCCCGCATCGGGGAAGCGAACGCGGACACGCCGTGGCCCCGGCCGGTTGTCCACCGGCCGGGGCCACGGTTCGGAACTGCTGTGTGTCGCTCAGGCCGCGACGACGTCCACGGCCTCGGTGGGCGCCTTCGGCGCCTTGATGGTGACCCGCTCGTCCGGACCGGACGGTACGGACGGAACCGCGCCCAGCAGCGGCCGCATAGGCGCGGCTGCCGAACCGACAGCAGCCGACTCGGCGAGTTCGGCAAGCGCCAGATCGTCGCTGACCTCCCGCATCACCTCGGACATCGGGACGTCCAAGGCGTCACAGATCGCGGAGAGCAGTTCGGAGGAAGCCTCCTTCTGCCCTCGTTCGACCTCCGACAGATAGCCCAGGGAGACCCGGGCGGATGAGGAGACCTCACGCAGGGTGCGGCCCTGACGCTGGCGCTGCCGACGCAGCACGTCACCGAGCAGGCGACGGAGCAGAATCATCGGTGGCTCCCTCCTCGGACCGCGAATTCGCAACCTTCTTGCCCCACCGTACCGCCTCCGACACCGGCCGTGCGGGGAGCGATGACGTGTTCACTCAGGGCTGCAAACATCCCTTCCCCCCGCTCTCTTCCCTACCCTTCGCCGTCGGCGATTGGTCGGGGGTTCTCCCGCCCGTCACGAGCGTCTGGTGCAAGAGGGTCAGAACGGCGTTCACGGTTGTGGTACGGATCGCGGCACGATCGCCGTTCAACTGCAGTTTCTCGCACCTCGAGCCGGTCGGCCCGGCGACCGCCACATAGACGGTGCCGACCGGCTGTCCGTCCTGCGGGTCGGGGCCGGCGACACCGGTGGTGGACACCCCCCAGTCGGCGCGCAGCACGTGCCGCACGCCCTCCGCCATCCCCCGCGCGACGTCCGGGTCGACGGCGCCGCGTCCGGCCAGCAGAGCGCCGTCCACGCCCAGCACGTCGCGCTTCAGTTCGGTGGCGTACGCGGTGACCGAGCCGCGGAAGGTCCGGGAGGCGCCCGGTACCGAGGTCAGCTCCGCCGCGACCATGCCGCCGGTCAGCGACTCGGCGACGGCGAGCGACTCCCGCCGCGCGTCGAGCAGCGCCAGTACCTCCGCGGCGGTGCTCACGCTCCCTGTCCTTGCTCCTCCGGCTGTCCCTCCGGCTGTCCCTGCCCGTCCCGCAGCGCCTGCTCCTCCGGGTACTCCGGCGGACGGCCCTCCGTGAGCTCCTCCTCCGGCCTGTCCGCCCCCTCGCGCGCCCGGTGGGCGGCGGCCGTGCGCTGTGCCGCCAGCCCGGCCCGGCGCATGACGACGGCCTGGCGCACGTAGTCCATGCCGGTCACGACGGTCAGCACCACCGCGGCGCCCATCAGCACCGCCCGCAGCGTCGCCAGCGGCCCGGTGAGGATCAGGATGTACATGCCGACGGCGACGCCCTGGGTGAGGGTCTTCAGCTTGCCGCCCCGGCTGGCCGGGATCACCCCCCAGCGGATCACCCAGAAGCGCATCAGCGTGATGCCCAGCTCACGGAAGAGGATCACCGCGGTGACCCACCAGGGCAGGTCCCCCAGCGCGGAGAGCCCGATCAGCGCCGCGCCCATGATCGCCTTGTCGGCGATCGGGTCGGCGATCTTGCCGAAGTCCGTGACCAGCCCGTAGCGCCGGGCCAGCTCGCCGTCGAAGAGATCGGTGATCATCGCGATGGCGAAGGCCGCCCAGGCGAAGGAGCGCCACGCCGGGTCGTGGCCGTCACCGTGCAGCAGCAGCACGACGAAGCCCGGGACCAGCAGCAGCCGCACCATCGTCAGGACGTTGGCGATGTTCCACAGCGAGGGGCGCCGGGCCACGGCCGCCGGGGCGGCGGGCGCGGATCGGTGGTTGCCGGCGGCGGACGCCGGGACTCCCGTCATCTGCCGGCCTCCTCCGTCGTACCCAGCGGCTCCGCGACGAGGTCGACGCCTTCGGTGTCCACCACCTTCGCCGCGACGAACGATCCGGGCACCAGGCCCTCGTGGGAGGTCAGCAGGACCTGGCCGTCGGTCTCGGGCGCCTGGTGGGCGCCGCGGCCGACCGCGCCCTCCTCCTCGTCGACCGACTCGACCAGCACGTGCACCGTGGAGCCCAGTCGCTCCTCGGCCCGCTGCGCGGTCAGCTCCTCGGCCAGCCGCGACACCCGGGCCAGCCGCTCGGCGACGACGTCCTCGTCGAGCTTGTCCTCGTAGCCGGCCGCCTCGGTGCCCTCCTCGTCGGAGTAGCCGAACACGCCGATGGCGTCCAGCCGCGCGGCCGACAGGAAGCGCTCCAGCTCCTCCAGGTCTGCTTCCGACTCGCCCGGGAAGCCGACGATGAAGTTGGAGCGGACGCCGGCCTCGGGGGCCTTGGAGCGGATGGTGTCCAGCAGTTCCAGGAAGCGCTCGGTGTCGCCGAAGCGGCGCATGGCGCGCAGCACACCCGGGGCGGAGTGCTGGAACGACAGGTCGAAGTAGGGCGCGACCTTCGGCGTCGAGGTCAGCACGTCGATCAGCCCGGGCCGCATCTCGGCGGGCTGCAGGTAGCTGACCCGGATCCGCTCGACGCCGTCGACGGCGGCCAGCTCCGGCAGCAGGGTCTCCAGCAGCCGGATGTCGCCGAGGTCCTTGCCGTACGAGGTGTTGTTCTCGCTGACCAGCATGATCTCCTTCACGCCCTGGCCGGCCAGCCAGCGCGTCTCGCCCAGCACGTCGGAGGGGCGGCGGGAGATGAACGAGCCCCGGAAGGACGGGATCGCGCAGAAGGAGCACCGTCGGTCGCAGCCGGAGGCGAGCTTGACCGAGGCCACCGGGCTGCTGTCGAGCCGGCGGCGCAGCGGGGCGCGGGGCCCGGAGGCGGGCGCCACGCCCTCGGGGAGGTCCTCGGGGGCGGGGGCGGGCTCCTCGGCGGTCTGCGCGTGCCCGGGGAGCGCGACGTCCCCCGCGGCCTGCCGGGCGGCCGGGCTGATGGGCAGCAGCTTGCGGCGGTCGCGCGGCGTGTGGGAGGCGTGGACACCGCCGGAGAGGATCGTCTGCAGGCGGTCGGAGATGTCGGCGTAGTCGTCGAAGCCGAGCACCCCGTCGGCCTCGGGCAGGGCCTCGGCCAGCTCCTTGCCGTAGCGCTCGGCCATGCAGCCGACCGCGACGACGGCCTGGGTACGGCCGTGGCTCTTGAGGTCGTTCGCCTCCAGCAGGGCGTCGACGGAGTCCTTCTTGGCGGCTTCCACGAAGCCACAGGTGTTCACGACGGCGACGTCGGCGGCGGCGGCGTCCTCGACGAGCCGCCACCCGTCCGCCGCCAGCCGGCCTGCGAGCTCTTCGGAATCCACCTCGTTACGGGCGCAGCCGAGCGTGACAAGAGCGACGGTACGGGGTTCGGACATAGGCTCAGCCTACTTTGTCCCCGGCGGGGCTCCGACGCGCAGCGGCGCCCGGCGCGGGACGAGCGTCCCGCGCCGGGCGCCGCGGTGTCCGTGCGCGCCCGTGGAGCCGGGCGTCACCCCGCTTCCGGGTCGCCGGGGGTGAAGGTGAGGCGCTGAACCTGACCGGGGTCGCCCGCCGGACCGAGGTCCTTGCCGTTGACGAAGAGGTGGACGGCACCGGCGTTGCCGATGATGAGGTTGATCTTGCTCTTGTCGGTGAAGGTCTTGGAGTCGCCCGGCTCCAGACTTCCCTGGTAGAGCTGCCGGCCGTTGCTGTCCACCGCCTGGATCCAGCTCTTGTCGTTCTGGGCGGTGAGCTTGACCGTGACCTTGTCGGCCGGAGCGGCGGCGATCGCGCTGTCCGACGCCTCGGGCCTCGGCGCCGCGCTCGCGGACGTGCTCTGGGACGGTTTGGCCGCCGGGCTCGCCGCACTCGGCTTGCCCGCCACCGGCTGCTTGTCACCGTCCTCGCCGCCGCTGAAGAGGGTGAAGCCGACGAAACCGACGACGGCGACGATCGCCGCGACCATGGCGGCGGTCCAGTTGGGACGGCGCGGCTCGGACCGCATCCGCTCCGCCTCGTACAGCGGCGCCACGGGGGTCGGGGCGGGCGCACTGCCGTGCTCCGCCGAGAACTGCTCGATCAGGGCCTCGGGATCGAGGCCCACGGCGCGCGAGATGGCCCTGATGTGACCGCGGGCGTACACGTCGCCGCCGCAGCGGGAGAAATCGTCCTGCTCGATCGCGTGCACGATGGGCGGGCGCACACGCGTTGTGGTACTGACCTCGTCGACGGTCAGACCCGCGCTGATGCGGGCCTGGGCGAGGGCGCGACCGACCGAGAGCCGGTCGTCGGGGGGCGGGTTGCCGATGGACACGGGGGCGCCTTTCGAGCGTGTAGCCACCTGCTGGAGACTCAGTCTAGGGGGGTGGGCAAAAGGACGGGCAAGCGGGCGGGCGTTGTTTGTCCGCCATCAGGATTGCCGTCTCTCCCGGCGCCGATGACAGTCGGCCATACGCCTTCCCCCTGCAATAACTTGACGTACGGGTGGGAGCAACGGTTGCGCCCAACCCACTTACGAGTGAGCCACGGAATGGCTACGAACCGGCCTCGCCGCGGAGCAGGGCGAGCACTCCGTCCATCTCGTCCGGCTTGACCAGTACGTCGCGGGCCTTGGATCCCTCGCTGGGTCCGACGATCCCGCGCGATTCCATCAGGTCCATGAGCCTGCCCGCTTTGGCGAAGCCGACACGCAGTTTGCGCTGGAGCATCGAAGTCGAGCCGAACTGCGTGGAGACCACCAGCTCCGCCGCCTGGCACAACAGGTCCAGATCGTCGCCGATCTCCTCGTCGATCTCCTTCTTCGGACCTCCGCCGACGACCACGTCCTCGCGGTAGGCGGGGGTCAACTGCGCCTTGCAGTGGGTGACGACGGCGTGGATCTCGTCCTCGGTGATGAAGGCGCCCTGCATGCGGACCGGCTTGTTCGCCCCCATCGGGAGGAACAGCCCGTCACCCTTTCCGATCAGCTTCTCGGCACCCGCCTGGTCGAGGATGACCCGGCTGTCGGCGAGCGAGGAGGTCGCGAAGGCCAGCCTGGAGGGCACGTTGGCCTTGATGAGACCGGTGACGACGTCGACGCTGGGCCGCTGCGTGGCGAGGACGAGGTGGATGCCGGCGGCGCGGGCGAGCTGGGTGATGCGGACGATCGCGTCCTCCACGTCGCGCGGCGCGACCATCATCAGGTCGGCCAGCTCGTCGACGATCACCAGCAGGTAGGGATAGGGCGCCAGCTCGCGCTCGCTGCCCTCCGGAGGCCTCACCTTGCCGCTGCGCACGGCGGCGTTGAAGTCGTCGATGTGCCGGAAGCCGTAGGCGGCCAGGTCGTCGTAGCGCAGGTCCATCTCGCGCACGACCCACTGCAGCGCCTCGGCGGCCCGCTTGGGGTTGGTGATGATCGGTGTGATGAGGTGCGGGATGCCCTCGTACGCGGTCAGCTCGACGCGCTTGGGGTCCACCAGCACCATGCGCACCTCGTCGGGCGTGGCACGCGCCAGGATCGAGGTGATCAGGCAGTTGATGCAGGAGGACTTGCCGGAGCCGGTGGCGCCCGCGACGAGGATGTGCGGCATGCGCGCGAGGTTGGCCATGACATAGCCGCCCTCGACATCCTTGCCGAGGCCCACCGTCATCGGGTGCTCCTCGCCGGCGGCGTCCGCCGAGCGCAGCACGTCGCCGAGGTTGACCATCTCGCGGTCGCTGTTGGGGATCTCGATGCCGACCGCCGACTTGCCGGGGATCGGGCTGATGATCCGCACGTCGGGACTGGCGACGGCGTACGCGATGTTCTTGGCGAGCGCCGTGATCCGCTCGACCTTGACGGCCTGGCCCAGTTCCACCTCGTAGCGGGTCACCGTCGGCCCGCGGGTGAAGCCGGTGACCCGCGCGTCGACCTTGAACTGCGAGAAGACGCTTGTCAGCGACTCGACCACGGCGTCGTTGGCGGCGCTGCGGGTGCGCCCGGGGCCGCCACGCTCCAACAGGTCCAGAGAGGGCAGGCTGTAGGTGATGTCGCCGGACAGCTGGAGTTGCTCGGCGCGCGGCGGCAGCGGTGCGCCCTGGTCGGGCGGCGCCGCCTTGGTGAGGTCGGGCACGGACGGGCCGGCGGTGTCCTCGGCCTCGCGGGTGTCCCGGGTCTGCGGCAGGGACTGGCTGACGAGGTCCGCGACGACGGAGGAGCCGGGCACACCGTAGGCGAGGGCGCCGTCGAGATCGGCGGCCACCCCGTAGGCCAGGTCCACCGCGTCGAGGCCGTCGCTGGGCGTGAGATCGGGCAGTTGCGGCCGCTCCTGGCGGCGCTTGGGGCGCCGGCGCGGCCGGCCCTCCCCGCCGTCCTGCGCGGCCCCCTCCTCCAGCAGGTCGCTGAAGGGCACGGCGTCGTCGTCGGACCCGGCGGCGCCCTGCTCCTCCACCAGGCCGAGCCGGACGCCGAGTTCACGCAGCCGCCGCGGGATGGCGTTGAGCGGGGTCGCGGTCGTCACCAGCAGCCCGAAGAAGGTGAGCAGCGCCAGCAGGGCCACCGCCAGCGGCGCGCCGGCGGTGTAGTCGAGCGGCGCGGCCGCCGCCCAGCCGATCAGGCCGCCCGCGTCGCGGATCGCGTCGGCGCCCTGGCCGCGTCCGGGGGCGCCGCAGCCGATGTGCACCAGGCCCAGCACACCGACGGTGAGGGTGGTCAGGCCGATGACGATGCGCCCGTTGGCGTCGGACTTCTGCGGGTGCCGCATCAGCCGCCAGACGATGGCACCGATGAGGAACGGCACGAGCAGGTCCAGCCGCCCGAACAGCCCGGTGATCAGTATCTCGACCAGCTCGCCCACCGGACCGCGCAGGTCCGACCAGGTCCCGGTGGCCACCACGAGCGCGAGACCGAGCAGCAGCAGCGCCAGGCCGTCCTTGCGGTGCGCCGGATCGAGCCCGCGCGCGCCGCGCCCGACGCCGCGGAAGAGGGCGCCCACGGTGTGCGCCAGGCCGAGCCACACCGCTCGCGTGAGCCGGTAGACGCCCCCCGTCGGGGAGGGCGCGGGCTTCGGCGCGGGTTTGGCCGCCGCCGCCTTGGCGGGCGGCTTCTTGGCCGCCGCCGCCTTCTTCGCGGGGGCCTTCTTCGCCGCGGGCTTGGCCGCAGGTTTGGCGGCAGCCTTCTTCGCGGTGCCGGACGTACGTGAGGCCATGGTGGTGAGGTTACCGTTCCGCCCCGCGGGCGACACGCCTGGCCGCGCATACCGCCATTCGTGTCGTGCCCCGGATGCACCAAGGATGACGCTGCATCAAACAGCGCACAGGCTTCACTCTTGCGAGGGAATCTTCTTGTCGCCGCCGCCCGTGCCCGGCTCCAGCGCGTCCAGGGCCCGGCGCAATCCGGTCAGCTTGCGCTCCAGGTGGGCGGCCGTGGCCACCGCCGCCGCGTCCGCGGACTCGTCGAGCTGCTTGGACAACGCCTCCGCCTGCTCCTCCACCGCCGCGAGCCGCGCGGAGAGCTCGGCGAGCAGCCCCACGGGCTCCTTGCTGCCGTTGGCGCCCTGCCGCGCGCCCTGCTCCAGCTGCAGGCGCAGCAGGGAGGCCTGCTCGCGCAGCTGGCAGTTCTTCATGTAGAGCTCGACGAAGACCGAGACCTTGGCGCGCAGCACCCACGGGTCGAAGGGCTTGGAGATGTAGTCCACGGCGCCGGCCGCGTAGCCGCGGAAGGTGTGGTGCGGCCCGTGGTTGATGGCGGTCAGGAAGATGATCGGGATGTCCCGCGTGCGTTCGCGGCGCTTGATGTGCGCCGCGGTCTCGAACCCGTCCATGCCCGGCATCTGGACATCGAGCAGGATCACCGCGAAGTCGTCCGTGAGCAGCGCCTTGAGCGCTTCCTCCCCGGACGATGCCCGCACCAGGGTCTGATCGAGCGCGGAGAGGATGGCCTCCAGCGCCAGCAGATTCTCCGGCCGGTCATCGACCAGGAGGATCTTGGCCTTCTGCACCATGGCCCGCCCTCCTCGCCCCGGCACTGCACCGGTCGCCGCCCCCATGGACGACTCCTGAGCGCCGCCCGTCCTTGTGCCGGTCATGGTAGCCGCACCCCGCTGTCCGCCACACCCTGTCACCGCCATGTCACTGTGCACGTAGCAGAAACGCAAGCGGAGACCAGAAGGTTCCCAGAATCCCGCACTCTCACACCTCTTCGCGCACGCCGAGTCATGGGCTTTCACCGACCGTTGCCCGGCCGGTCACCCAACGTGGCGTCACCTGCTCTGCATCCACTGCTCCATCACCGCGAGCAGGTGGTCGGTGTCCACCGGCTTCGCGACATAGTCCGACGCTCCCGACTCGATGCTCTTCTCCCGGTCGCCCTTCATCGCCTTCGCCGTCAGCGCGATGATCGGCAGCCCCGCGAACTGCGGCATCCTGCGGATCGCGGCCGTGGTCGCGTAACCGTCCATCTCCGGCATCATGATGTCCATCAGGACGACCGCGACATCGTCGTGCTGCTCCAGGACCTCGATCCCCTCCCTGCCGTTCTCGGCGTACAGCACGGTCAGCCCGTGCTGCTCCAGCACGCTGGTGAGGGCGAAGACGTTCCGGATGTCGTCGTCGACGATGAGCACCTTCTCGCCGCTGAATCCGCCCGCGAAGCCGGTGTAGGCGTCGCTGTGCGCGCCTTCCACCCACGACTCGGGCAGCGTGGCGCGCTCCAGCGGCCCGGCGGCCGCGGGCCGGGGCGCCGCCGAACGGCGGCGCAGCCGCGCCAGGCTGCTGCCCGCGCCGCGCCCGCGCGCCCCCACATGGCCGTGCGCGGGGGCGTGGAGCGGCTCGGTCGGCGCTCCCTCCAGCTCTCCGGCCACCTCGCCGGGGAGCTGGGGATAGCCCTGGAGCGGGAGTTCGGTGCTGTTGAGCGGCAGGTAGAGGGTGAAGGTCGAGCCGCGGCCGGGCTGGCTGTCGGCGTGGATCTCGCCGCCGAGCAGCCGGGCGATCTCCCGGCTGATCGACAGGCCGAGGCCCGTACCGCCGTACTTGCGGCTGGTGGTGCCGTCCGCCTGCTTGAACGCCTCGAAGATGACCCGCATCTTGCTGGCGGCGATGCCGATGCCCGTGTCGGTCACCGAGAAGGCGATCAGCGGCTCGTCCGCGCCCCGCAGGGAGCCGGACTCCAGCAACTGCTCCCGGATCGCCTGCGGTACGTCCGGACCGGCCGGGCGGATGACGAGCTCGACCGAGCCGCTGTCGGTGAACTTCACCGCGTTCGACAGCAGGTTGCGCAGCACCTGCAGCAGCCGCTGCTCGTCGGTGTGCAGGGTGGCGGGCAGCTCCGGGGAGACCCGCACGGAGAAGTCCAGCCCCTTCTCCGCGGTGAGCGGACGGAAGGTGGCCTCCACGTAGTCGACCAGCTGGACCAGGGCGATGCGGGTCGGGCTGACGTCCATCTTGCCCGCCTCGACCTTGGACAGGTCCAGGATGTCGTTGATCAGCTGCAGCAGGTCGGATCCGGCGCCGTGGATCGTCTCGGCGAACTCGACCTGCTTCGGGGAGAGGTTGCCCTCGGCGTTGTCCGCGAGCAGCTTGGCCAGGATGAGCAGCGAGTTGAGCGGGGTGCGCAGCTCGTGCGACATGTTCGCCAGGAACTCGGACTTGTAGCGCATCGAGACCGCCAGCTGCTCGGCGCGCTCCTCCAGGACCTGGCGGGCCTCCTCGATCTCGGTGTTCTTCACCTCGATGTCGCGGTTCTGGCGGGCCAGCAGCTCGGCCTTCTCCTCCAGCTCCGTGTTGGACATCTGCAGCTGCTTCTGCCGCTTCTCCAGCTCCGCCGAGCGCTCCCGCAGCTGCTCGGTCAGCTCCTGCGACTGCTCCAGCAGATACTCGGTCTTGGTGTTCACGCTGATGGTGTTGACGCTGACCGCGATCATGTCGGTGATCTGGCCGAGGAAGTCCTTCTGGATCTGGGTGAACGGCTGGAAGGAGGCCAGTTCGATCACCCCGAGCACCCGGTCCTCGAAGACCACCGGCAGCACGATGACGTGCGCCGGCGGCGCCTCGCCGAGCCCGGAGGAGATGCGCAGGTAGCCCGGCGGCACGTCCTCCACCAGGATCGAGCGCTTCTCGACCGCGGAGGTGCCGATCAGGCCCTCGCCGGGCAGGAAGACGGTGGGCATCGTCCGCTTGGAGAATCCGTACGAGCCGCTCAGCCGCAGCTCGTAGCCCTCGTCGATCTCCTCGCCGCCGGTCGGCTCCTCCGCGATGAAGAAGGCGCCGTGCTGGGCGGAGACCACCGGGGTCAGCTCGCTCATGATCAGGCCCGCCACGTCGTTGAGGTCGCGGCGGCCCTGCATCAGACCGGAGATGCGGGCGAGGTTGCCCTTGAGCCAGTCCTGCTCCTTGTTGGCGAGCGTGGTCTCCCGGAGGCGCACGATCATGGTGTTGATGTAGTCCTGGAGCTCCAGGATCTCGCCCGCCGCGTCCACGTCCGTACGGATGTTGAGGTCGCCGCGGGTCACCGCGGTGGCCACCTGGGCGATGTTCCGCACCTGACGGGTCAGGTTGTTCGCCATCAGGTTCACCGACTCGGTGAGGTCCTTCCAGATGCCGGACACGCCCGGCACCCGGGCCTGACCGCCCAGCCGGCCCTCGGTGCCCACCTCGCGGGCCACCCGGGTCACCTGGTCACCGAAGGCCGACAGCTGGTCGACCATCGTGTTGATGGTCGTCTTCAGCTCCAGGATCTCGCCGTGCGCGTCGACGTCGATCTTCTTGGACAGGTCGCCGCGGGCCACCGCGGTGGTGACCATGGCGATGTTGCGGACCTGGCCGGTCAGGTTGGACGCCATGTTGTTCACCGACTCGGTGAGGTCCTTCCACGAACCGGACACGCCCGGTACGCGCGCCTGACCGCCGAGGATGCCGTCGGTGCCCACCTCGCGGGCCACCCGGGTCACCTCGTCACCGAAGGCGGAGAGCGTGTCGACCATCGTGTTGATGGTCTCGGCGAGCTGCGCGACCTCGCCGCGCGCCTCGACGGTGATCTTCTTGGTGAGGTCGCCGTTGGCAACGGCGGTGGCCACGGAGGAGATCGAACGCACCTGGCTGGTCAGGTTGTTGGCCATCAGGTTGACGTTGTCGGTGAGGTCCTTCCAGATGCCGGAGACGTCCCGCACGCGCGCCTGGCCGCCCAGCTGGCCCTCGGTGCCCACCTCGCGGGCCACGCGGGTCACCTCGTCGGCGAACGCGGACAGCTGGTCGACCATCGTGTTCACCGTGGTGACCAGGGCGAGGATCTCGCCCTTGGCGTCGACGGTGATCTTCTTGGACAGGTCGCCCTGGGCGACCGCGGTGGTGACCTCGGCGATGTTGCGGACCTGCATGGTCAGGTTGTTCGCCATGAAGTTGACGGACTGCGTCAGGTCCTTCCAGGTGCCCGACACGCCCTTGACCTCGGCCTGCCCGCCCAGGATGCCCTCGGTGCCCACCTCGCGGGCCACCCGGGTCACCTCGTCGCCGAAGGCGGAGAGCTGGTCCACCATCGTGTTGAGGACGTTCTTCAGCTCCAGGATCTCGCCGCGCGCGTCGACGTCGATCTTCTGCGACAGGTCACCGCGGGCCACCGCCGTGGCCACCTGCGCGATGTTCCGCACCTGCGCGGTCAGGTTGCCCGCCATGCCGTTGACGGAGTCGGTGAGGTCGCGCCACACGCCGGCCACGCCCGGCACCTGCGCCTGGCCGCCGAGCCGGCCCTCGGTGCCCACCTCGCGGGCCACCCGGGTCACCTGCTCGGCGAAGGACGAGAGCTGATCCACCATCGTGTTGATGGTGTTCTTCAGCTCCAGGATCTCGCCGCGCGCGTCGACGTCGACCTTCTGCGACAGGTCGCCCCGCGCCACCGCCGTCGTCACCTGCGCGATCTGGCGCACCTGCGAGGTGAGGTTGCCCGCCATGAAGTTGACGGAGTCGGTCAGTTCCTTCCACACGCCGCTGACGCCGTCGACGCGGGCCTGACCGCCGAGCCGGCCCTCCGTGCCCACGTCCCGGGCCATGCGGGTCACCTGGCCGGCGAAGGAGGAGAGCTGGTCCACCATGCGGTTGACGGTGTTCTTCAGCTCCAGCATCTCGCCGGAGACGTCCACCGTGACCTTCTGCGACAGGTCGCCGTTGGCGACCGCCGTCGTCACCTGCGCGATGTTGCGGACCTGGCCGGTGAGGTTGCGGAACGCGGTGTTCACCGAATCCGTCAGGTCCTTCCACAGACCCGCCGCACCCGGCACCTGCGCCTGGCCGCCCAACTCGCCCTCGACGCCGACCTCGCGGGCGACGCGGGTCACCTCGGCGCCGAAGGCCGACAACTGGTCGACCATCGTGTTCACGGTGTTCTTCAGCTCCAGCATCTCGCCGGAGACGTCCACCGTGACCTTCTGCGACAGGTCGCCGCCTGCGACCGCCGTCGTCACCTGCGCGATGTCCCGCACCTGGCCGGTCAGGTTGCGGAACGCGGTGTTCACCGAGTCGGTGAGGTCCTTCCAGGTGCCCGCCGCGCCCGGCACCTGCGCCTGGCCGCCGAGCCGGCCCTCCGCGCCGACCTCGCCCGCGACACGGGTCACCTCGTCGGCGAAGGTGCGCAGGGTCTCGGTCATCGCGTTGACGGTCTCGGCGAGCTGCGCGACCTCGCCGCGCGCGCCGATGGTGATCTTCTGCGACAGGTCGCCGTTGGCGACCGCGGTGGTCACCTGGGCGATGTCGCGCACCTGTGCCGTCAGGTTGCCGGCCATCAGGTTGACGGAGTCGGTGAGGTCCTTCCAGACGCCGTCGACACCCGCGACCTTGGCCTGGCCGCCCAGCTGACCCTCGGTGCCGACCTCGCGGGCGACGCGGGTCACCTCGGAGGCGAAGGAGGAGAGCTGGTCCACCATCGTGTTGACGGTGTTCTTCAGCTCCAGCATCTCGCCGGCCACGTGCACGGTGACCT
This sequence comes from Streptomyces sp. NPDC026673, assembly GCF_040638135.1. Classification (NCBI taxonomy): domain Bacteria; kingdom Bacillati; phylum Actinomycetota; class Actinomycetes; order Kitasatosporales; family Streptomycetaceae; genus Streptomyces; species Streptomyces sp. NPDC026673. The sequence continues at coordinate 83,458 of NZ_JBEZXR010000036.1, forward strand.
TGCGCGACAGATCGCCCTTGGCGACCGCCGTCGTGACGAGAGCGATGTCACGCACCTGGGCCGTCAGCCGGGACGCCATGGTGTTGACCGAATCCGTGAGGTCCTTCCACGAACCGGACATTCCACGTACGCGGGCCTGGCCGCCGAGCTTGCCCTCGGTGCCGACCTCGCTCGCCACGCGGGTCACCTCGTCGGTGAACGTGGACAACTGGTCGACCAGCCCGTTGACCGTGCGGCCCACCTTGAGGAACTCGCCGCGCAGCGGATGCCCCGAGCCGTCGGCGCCCTGCGCGCGCAGGTCCATCCGCTGCTCCAGGTCGCCCTCCGCGACCGCCGACAGCACCCGGCCGACCTCGGACATGGGGCGCACGAGGTCGTCCACGAGCGCGTTGGAGGCGTCGATGGCCGCCGCCCAGGCGCCCTCGCACACCCCCGTCTCCAGGCGCTCGGCCAGCTTGCCCTCTCGGCCGACGACCCGCCGCACCCGCGCCAGCTCACCGGTCAGGTGCTGGTTGCGGTCGGCGACCTCGTTGAACACGGCGGAGATCTCCGCCATGACCCCGTCGCCGGTGACCGTCAGCCGCTTGCGGAAGTTGCCGTCCCGCATGGACTCCAACGCGGACAGCAGTCTGTGCAGGGCCGCCGAGTCGACCTCGACGGTCCCGGTCCCACTCGTACGCGACCGCGCGTTCTTCACTCGTGCGGAACCGCTCCGCTTCGCCGCGGTTGCCGCGCCGCCTCGCGCCGATGCGCCAGACTCCACCGTGTCCCTCCCGGAGGGTCGACCGACCTGCAGGTGCCTCGTTCAGGCATGACCAGTGTTTCACCATGCCCGGGCCCGGCCATAACAGTTCGGCAGCATCGCATATGACCGGCGTCATGATCGGGGCAGGAACACCCCCAACCGGCACACACGCGGTCGCCGGGGGTAAGTAACCTGGCATGCGGTTGCCCACCTTGGGCCGGGCGTACACCTCGAAGTGGGGGCCGGTGGTGACAGTACAGCGGACGACGAATGGTGACGTCCCGGGACAAACAAGGAGATCTGTGATCACGGCGCGGGCAGCGGCCACCTTCGAACCCGTGGGACGCTCGGTCGCCACCGCACGCGCGTTCGTCCGCGACACCCTCCAGGGCTGGGGATTCTCCGAAGTCGTCGACGACGCCGTCGTGCTCACCAGCGAACTCGTCACCAACGCCGTGGTCCACGCCGGTACCGCCGCCGACGTCCAGTGCCTGCGCTACGAGTCCGCCGTACGCATCGAGGTCGCCGACCGCTACCCGGAACGTGAGCTTCCTCTCCACGACGCCAAGAAGCAGATCCACCCGGACCACGAGGGCGGCCGCGGGCTGCTCCTGTGCTCGGCCCTGGCCAGCCGATGGGGTGTGGAGTACACCGCCGCCAACAAGCACGTCTGGTTCCGCCTGGACCTCCCCCAGCGCCCCGCGGGCACCCGCTCCGCCGGACCGGCCCTGCCCGTCCAGGCGCTGCCGCTGGCCGACGAACGAGTCCGCGTCGCGGTCGTCCAGGTCGACCGCGGCGGCATCATCACCCGCTGGAACCAGGACGCCGCCGAACTCTTCGGCCACCCCGGCGACCAGGTCACCGGCAAGCCGCTCGGCGACTTCGCCGCCTGGCCGCAGACCCCCGGCACCGGCCACGGCATCGCCGAGGCGCTGCTGCTGTCCCGCTGGGAGGGCAGCTACGGCGTCCGCGACGCCGACGGGCGGATCCTCCCCGTCTACGGCACGCACCTGCGCGTCCGGGACACCTCCGGCGAGCCGTCCACGGTGTGCCTGCTGGTACGCGAGGACGAGCGCGCCGTCCTGCAGAACCCCGGCCGCGGCATGGTCGCCGTCGAGCGCGGCGCCGAACGCGGCAAGGCCGTCGACCCCTTCGAGTCCTTCATCGGCTCCCCCGCCCCCGACGACCTCGACGGGCTGCTGCAGCGCACCGTGGAGCGCGCCCGCGACATGCTCGACGGCGACGCCGCCTATCTGCTGCTCGCCACCGACGACGAGACCGAGCTGGAGGTACGCGCCTCCACGGGTCTGCCCTCCGCCCGCCAGCGCTTCGCCCGGGTACCCGTCGAGGCCGGCACCGGCCGCTACGGCAGCGCCCGCATGCCCGCCGTCCACGAGGACCTCACCGCCGTGCCCGGCGCCGTCCCGCTGCTCGCCGGCACCGGCATGCGCTCCGTCGTCACCGTTCCCCTCAAGGTCGAGGGCCGCCTCACCGGCTCGCTCGGCGTCGCCGCCGAGAGCCCGGGCCGCTACACCAACGAGGAGGCGCTGCGCCTGCAGTTCGCCGCCGACCGCATCGCGCTGGCGGTGGAGAGCGCCCGCCTCACCGAACTCGAGCGGCTGCGCCGCGGCTCGCTGTCCTTCCTCGTCGAGGCCTCCGACCTGCTGGCCGGGACGCTGGAACGCGACCAGACACTCGCCCTGATGGCCCAGATGACCGTGCCGACCCTGGCCAACTGGTGCGCCGTCTACACCATCGCCGACCAGGCCTCGGAGCCCGAACTCGCCTTCGTCCTGCACGAGGACGAGGACCGCATCGACGGCATCAAGGCCCTGCTGTCCCGCCTCGCGCCTCCGGAGCCGGACCCCACCCCCGGGGCCCGGGTCTGGACCGCCCCGGCCGACGCCGCCCACTCCACCGCCCTGCGCGCCTCGCTGCGCAGCCTGGGCCTGGGCGAGGCGGGCCGCCCCGCCACCGGCCCCGGCACGGCCCTGGCGACCGCGGCCGCGGTGGGCGGCGAGACCGTCGTCCTGCCGCTCGTGGCCCGCAACCGCGTCATCGGCATGCTCACCCTGGGCAGGTCCTCCGACGAGCGCTTCCGCCAGGAGATCCTGGAACTCGCCGAGGACCTGTCGCGGCGGGCCGCCCTCGCCCTGGACAACGCCCGCCTCTACAGCGAGCGCACCGCCATCAGCCAGTCCCTCCAGCGCAGTCTGCTGCCGCCCGGCCTCCCGGTGATCCCCGGCGTCGAGGTCGAGGTCGTCTACCGGGCCGCCGGCGAGGGCAACGAGGTCGGCGGCGACTTCTACGACGTGTTCCCCATCCGCGACGGATGCTGGGGCTTCGCCATCGGCGACGTGTGCGGCACCGGCCCCGAGGCCGCCGCCGTGACCGGCCTCGCCCGGCACGCGCTGCGCCTGCTCGCCCGCGAGGGCTTCAGCGGCCCCTCCGTCCTGGAGCGGCTCAACGCGGCCATCCTGGACGAGGGAGCCCGCAGCCGCTTCCTCACCCTCCTCTACGGCGAGATGTGGCCGCAGAGCGACGGCAGCGCCGTCCTGAAGGTCGTCTGCGCCGGCCACCCGCTGCCGCTGCGACTGCGGCAGAGCGGCGTCGTCGAACCCGCCGCGGAGCCCCAGCCGCTCCTCGGTGTCATCGAGGACCTCGAACTCGTCGAGCAGACCGTCACCCTCGACCCCGGCGACGTCCTGCTCTGCGTCACGGACGGCGTCACCGAACGGCGCGAGGGCAACCGCATGCTCGGCGACGACGGCCTCGCCGACGTCCTCGCGACCTGCACGGGCCTCACGGCGGGCGCCGTCGCGGCGCGCATCCAGCGGGCCGTCGAGCGCTTCGCCTCCGACGCGCCCTCCGACGACATGGCCATCCTCTCCATGCGCGTCCCCGAACTGCCCGCGTAGCGCGGGCAGTCCCGCGGAACCCCGCCGAAAGGCACGGGACGGGCAGGAACAACAAGAAAGGCCCCCGCCGAACGGCGGGGGCCTTTCCTCATCAGAGCCCCAATACGGAATCGAACCGTAGACCTTCTCCTTACCATGGAGACGCTCTGCCGACTGAGCTATTGGGGCGCGTCGACGTGAAGGATCTTAACCCATGGACGCCGCCGTTCGGAAATCCGCTCGACGCGCGGAGCGGACGGGAAGCCCGGGGTCAGAGCAGACCGCCGAGGGTGTTGCACACCCCGGCCATCCGCTCCAACTCCTTCTCCGTCAGACCCGAGTGGACGGGCAGCGACAAGGTCTCCCCGGCCGCCTTCTCCGTCCTGGGCAGGTACGCGCTCGACCGGTACCCCGGAAGCCGGTGCACGGGGGTCGGGATGCTCACATCCGCCCGCACGCCGCGTGCGGCCAGCGCCATCGCGAACGCGTCCCGGTCCGGCCGACCGTTCCCCGGTATCCGCACCGTGTAGCGGTGGTAGACATGGTGGGCGCCGGGCTCCACGTACGGCACCAGCACGCCCGTCAGAGCCGAGTCCAGATAACGGCAGTTGGCCCGCTGCCGGGCCACGGCCCCGGCGAGCCTCCCCAGCGCCCCGCGGCCGGCCGACGCCTTGCCGTCGGTCATCCGCGTCGCCGGGTGCGTCGTGTCCCGGAGCCGCTTGACGGCGCCCGCCAGTTCGGGGTGCTCCGTGGTGACCACGGCCCCCTCCTCGACGGCGAACACGCTCAGCACCCCGTAGGTCCCGACCCTGCGGCCCGCCAGCGTCGCCGCCTGGGCCTGGGTGGCGTCCTCGACGATCGCCAGACCGTGCCGGGTGGCGATGTCGGTGATCTGGTCCACGGCCGCGGGGTGCCCGAAGAGGTGCACCGGAAGGATCGCCACCGTGAGGGGCGTGATCGCGGCGGCGACGGCCTCGGGGTCGAGGCAGAACGTCAGGGGATCGATGTCCGCGAAGACCGGCACCGCTCCGGCCGAACGCACCGCCGCCGCGGTCTCCAGGGGAGCGAACGACGGCAGGATCACCTCCTCGCCGGCGCCGACACCGAGCGACAGCAGCGCCAGCCGGACCGCGGAGTTCACCGAGTCCACGGCCACGGCATGACGCCCGTCGACCGCCGATGAGAACTCGTCCTCCAGCGCCGCCACTTCAGCACCCTGTACCAGGAACTGCTGCATCAGACTCACCTCCACTTGCCCGTCGGGACAAGGATCACCGGAGCGGATGATGAGCCGTTGATCTGAACATGAACAACGGGTGTGGAAACGCCAAAGAGCCGTGGCCCCCCCGCGGGGCCGGGGGGCCGGCGGGGTATTGATTGTGGGGGGGGGCCAAAAGAACCCCAAACGGAAAGGGGGAGGGG